>CAYMTQ010000058.1:0-2931 GCA_964393395.1 uncultured Sangeribacter sp. | reverse complement strand
TATTTTTTACTATTCTTAACGTTAATGAACCTCAGCAGGTTCAATCGGTACGGTTCATTTAAGTCATAAGTCGCATGTAGAAAAGTGTTGAGAAGAACCTAAACTTGACGGATCAAGGAAAAGGGGAGATTGAAATGGGAGATAAATCTAATATGATAAACAAGGACAGAAAGTTAAGTGAACGGGCAACAAAAATAAGTGATAGTTTGTTAATAGATTGTTAACTCTACTTAACTTAACTAAAGACAAAGACTATGCACATGGCCGATGCTCTGGTATCAACGCCAGTAGCACTAACCGGGGCCGCTGTCGCGGCAACATTGCTTGGAATTTCCGGGAAGGAGATTAAGAAGAACACACGTCCGGACATTGTTCCGCTGATGGGTGTTGCGGGGGCCTTCATCTTCGCAGCCCAGATGATTAATTTTTCCATTCCGGGAACCGGTTCATCAGGTCATATTGTCGGCGGTGTGCTTCTCGCTGCCCTTCTGGGTCCCTGGGCCGGTTTTCTGACCCTTGCTTCTGTTCTGATCATTCAGTGTCTCATATTTGCCGACGGGGGCCTGCTTGCTCTCGGTTGCAATATAATCAACATGGGGGCTATGACAGCCCTTGTAGCCTATCCGCTTATATATCGACCTATGACAAGGGGAGGTATGACCAGATGGCGGATCATCTGGGCCTCGATACTGAGCTGCACGGTCGGTCTTGAACTTGGCGCATGTCTTGTCACGATTGAAACGGAGCTATCCGGAGTCACTGCTTTGCCGTTTGCTCCGTTCCTGGGTTTCATGACCGGAATACATCTGATCATTGGAATATGCGAAGGTGTCGCGACGGCTCTCGTAATCCTCTATGTCGACAAAGTGAGGCCCTCTCTGCTCAGACCCGATGCTAATCCCGCTGGTGGTGAAGCGGAAGCAGAGGGCAATAAAAAGAAGAGTGTTTTACTTTGGACGTTGGGAATTGGCGCTTTGGTACTCGGAGGTATAGTGGCCTTTTTCGCCTCGTCAAATCCCGACGGTCTTGAATGGTCAATCGAGAAAATGACCGGTTCAACCGAGCTCTCTGAGGCCGCGGCTGCCAATATGGCTGCCAATGCCGGGGCAATTCAGAAAACAACAGCTCTGATGCCTGATTACGAGAATGTCCTGAGCGGCATAATCGGTGCGGTATTAGTGCTGATCGTCGTCTGGGCAGTCACTTCTATGCTCGTCAAGCGCCCTTCTCACAAAAATGTCAAAGATTGAGAAAGCAATAATAACCCTGAACGATTTGCAGAATGGCCTTGAGATGACCGGAAGGGATCCCAGGGCTGTCACTCTTGTCGCGATAGTATATCTCGTTGTTCTGCTCTCAGTTCCCCTGACATCACTTCCGACTGTTATCTGGCTTGGAATATATCCGATAATAGCCGGCCAGATCATGACGGGAGGGTACAGGCGCATAATAGTCCAGTCACTTTATGTTCTGCCGTTCATAATCCTGATCGGAGTCTTCAATCCGCTGTATGACAGGAATGAAGCATTTAGAATAGCAGGTATATCGGTCTCGGAGGGGTGGCTGACATTTCTGTCGGTAGTGTTCAGAGGTCTCTGGGCCGTTCAGACAGTGCTGATTCTCATCCAGGCTATAGGATTCTTCGGATTTTGTCGGGGACTCAGAGGACTTGGTGTTCCTAAATTCCTCACGGTTCAGCTATTGATGATCTACCGTTATCTGAGTGTCCTTCTTGAAGAGGCACTGAGAATGAAGAGAGCGAGAGAGAGCAGGGGATACGGAAAAAAATCCATGTCCTTAAAAATCTGGGGACCTATGATAGGCCAACTTTTCGTCAGAACGGTTGACAAGGCCGGAAAGATTCATTCCGCAATGATGTCGAGGGGGTTCACAGGTGAAATGCCTTATTCCCGTTCATATACGCGCTGGAATGCGAAAGATACTATCTTCGTTCTCGGCTGGTGTGTAGTCTTCATTGTCCTCCGGTTGGTACATCCGGAGAAAGTCTTTTAGCATCCTTAATTATGTCACATCATTATATCAGGTTCAGCGACGTCCATTATTCATATCCCAATGGATATGAGGCTCTGAAAGGAGTATCGTTTACAATTTCACACGGGGAACATGTGGCTTTGTTAGGGCTGAACGGATCCGGGAAATCGACACTCCTGCTCCAGACTAATGGCCTGTTATTGCCTTCATCAGGGGAGGTGAACGTCGGGGACATCCCCGTGACTTCAAAGACTTTGGCCATCGTGAGGCAGAGCGTGGGCCTGGTATTTCAGGATCCCGAAGACATGCTGTTCATGCCGAGCGTGGAAGAGGATGTCGCTTTCGGACCGCGGAACATGGGCCTGCCTGAAGAAGAGGTGAAAAGAAGGGTTGATGAGGCACTGCGACAGACGGGATGTGAAGATCTGAAAAAACGGGCACCGTTTCAGCTTTCAGGGGGACAGAAACGGATGGCTGCGATTGCGACCGTGCTGTCAATGGAACCCAATATCCTTGTTCTTGATGAACCTACATCTAATCTTGACATGAAGGCAAGACGACAGCTGATTGATGTGCTCAAAGGATTCCGTCACACGATACTTCTTGCCACGCATGATCTCGAAATGGCCCGGGAACTTTGTCCCCGCTCCATTATCCTCGACGAAGGCCGGGTAGCCGCCGACCTACCTACCGATACCATCTTCGGGAATCCCGAGACCCGCCATCTTCTCTACCTCTGACCCAATTTCTTATTCTGTCCTTTTGAATTGAGGAAGGTCTCTGCGATCATGGTGCGTCCATCATGTGATATAGGGTCATGACTTAATCTATTCAGAGGGGTTAGACGTTATAGTTATGAAACGGGTGTTTTGCAGCCACCGGCATAGAAAAATCCCGTTCTGATTACGATTCACAAAAAAAGATATAAGCTATGTCACT
>CAYMTQ010000057.1:0-13117 GCA_964393395.1 uncultured Sangeribacter sp. | reverse complement strand
AAAAATTTTATGAAATGGGCTCTTAGAACTCTTAGACCCCTTCTCAAACTGAAAAATGTGCGTTCATCCCATAAATTTGAACTTTGGTAAGTTTTATCGGGCAAAATGGGCTCTTAGACTCCAGTGGCTCTGAAATTTTTTGGGCCGGGGTCTTATGGTCGTTGAAGTCGGTTGTTCAGAAGATTCATGAATTGGTAATTCTTGAGACCCCATCTGGGAGCCAGCAATAATCCGGCCGGGGCAGAAGCCGTAAACCGCTCGATGGCTATATCGTCCGGAATCAGTCTGACGACCTCAGTGCAGAAATCAAGATATTTTTCAACATTCCACAGCGTGATGTCGTTCGGGGATGCTGAACCTTCCGGTGCCAAATCGAATATGTTAAGACCACCGTCGCGCCATCTCCTGGCAAGCGGAGTCCCTTCGATAATCTGGAGATGGTGGAATTTAAGTGTATCGACCGGGAGCGAGACCGCTTTCTCTACTGACCGGAGCATATCATCACGTGTCTCACCGGGCAATCCGAAGATTAAATGAAGCCCGACGGATATCCCTCTATCCGCAAGTTTCCTGACAGCTGTTTCCGTAGTCTTCGAATCGTGTCCGCGATTGATCAGACCCAGCGTCCGGTCATGGAAGGTTTCCGCGCCTAACTCCACAAAAACAGGTTTTTCTCTGTTGATGCTCTCCAATACATTCAATATAGTATCAGGCAGACAGTCGGGGCGCGTCCCTATTATGAGGCCAATTATTCCATCGACATCAAGAGTGGCCCTGTAGATAGATTCAAGAGACTCGGAATTATCACTGAGCGTATTTGTAAAAGATTGGAAATATGCGAGATAACGCATATCAGGATATTTTTTTCTGAAAAAATCCTTGCCTTGATCCAGTTGCTCTCTGACATCTGATGTTCCGAATGCGTAGGAGGGAGTGAACGATGAGTTATTGCAATAAATACACCCTCCGGTTCCGATCGTCCCATTCCTGTTAGGACATGAAAACCCGGCATTGACCGATATTTTCTGAACCTTGATTCCCGGAAATTTCCCGGCAATAAATTCACCGTATGTCTTGAATCCGGTCATTATCGATTATCGCTTAGCCATTAACAGGTCCGCTGTCGTGAGCGCAGCCATGGCTTCGACAACCGCGACAGCTCGAAGCGCCACACACGCATCATGCCGTCCCGTGACCGTTATCTCTCTTTGTTCGCCACTATCCGATACTGTCATTTGCGGAAGCGCAATCGACGGTGTCGCCTTGAAGGCGACCCTGTAGGTCACAGGCATGCCGTTGGTTATTCCTCCGAGAATACCCCCGCAATGATTTGAGAGGAATCTGACTTTTCCTCCTCCATCGACCGTCATACCATCGTTTGATTCGCTTCCCGTCATTTCTGCCGCTTCAAATCCATCTCCATATTCGAAACCTTTGGCGGCATTTATCGACATCATAGCCTCGGCGAGGCGTGCCTGAAACTTATCTCCGACAGGCTCACCGACCCCGGGAGGAAGACCGAGTATTTCGCCTGAGACAATGCCTCCGACTGAATCTCCGGTCATGCGGACCCGTTCGATTTCTTTAATCAGATCTTCATGTGTCCCGAGCTTTATCCGTCCGACCTGTGTCAGCCCGGTCCGGAATGTAACGCCAAACTTTTCGCGTAGCCATTGAGCTGCAATTGCTCCTCCGACAACTCTTGATGCAGTCTCGCGCGCGGATGCCCGTCCGCCGCCACGGTGATCCCGGACTCCATATTTTATCTGGTATGTATAATCGGCATGGCCCGGTCGGAATACATGGCGCAGTGCCTCATAGTCGGCAGACCGGCAATCGTTGTTCCGGATTATGAAACCTATAGGTGTCCCCAGTGTCGTCCCGTCTTCCAGCATCCCCGACAGAAATTCGACCTTGTCGCTCTCGTTGCGGGCAGACATGGCCGCGCTCCGCCCCGGCCTGCGTGCATCCAGTGCTTTCTGAACAGCTTCTCTGTCAATCCGGAAACCGGATGGCATCCCGTCGAGTATTCCTCCGACCGCCGGGCCGTGGGACTCTCCGAATGTTGTCAGTCTTAAATGTTTCCCGAATGAATTCATGGTGGATCAGGGTGTTGTCAGGTCTGAGTAGGTTGCTTCGGCTGCTCTTCTGAGATCATCCGGAGCAAGTTTTATCTGAAGTCCGCGTTGACCGGCGCTGACATATATGAACGGAAATTCCACAGCCTCTTCCGAGATATAGACAGGATAGTTCTTTTTCATGGCGAGAGCCGTACATCCTCCGCGTATATATCCCGTGTTGGGAAGCAGCTCTTTCTGATGGATCATCTCCGCTTTCTTGTTCCCCGAAACTTTCGCGGCCTTCTTCAGGTCGACTTCGCGGTTTCCGGCAATCACACATACGAAAAGCCCCGTTTTGTCTCCGCGCAGGACCAGAGTCTTGTACACCTGTTCTATAGGCTCGCCGAGCTCTTCGGCAACATGATCAGCAGCGAGATTGTCCGGGTCTACGGTATAGGGTATGAGCTCATAAACGATGCCCAGCTTGTCGAGAAGCCGGGCAGCGTTTGTCTTTTTTATATTCTTCGAGGTCATTTATTATGCAATGGGCTCAGATTCTGTGATATCCTTTATTTGTCCATGGTTACGAGAAGTTCCTCATTGGTGCGGGTCATCTCCATTCTTTTCTTGATGAATTCCATGGCCTCCATCGAATTCATGTCGGACAGGTAGTTACGGAGAATCCACATTCTGTTGAGGGTCTCTTCGCTCAGGAGCAGATCATCGCGGCGTGTGGAGGAAGCGATGATGTCCACGGCGGGGAACACGCGTTTGTTGGAGAGCTTGCGGTCGAGCTGCAGCTCCATGTTGCCGGTGCCCTTGAACTCTTCGAAGATCACCTCGTCCATTTTCGACGATGTCTCTGTCAGTGCTGTCGCGATGATTGTCAGTGAGCCTCCGTTTTCGATGTTTCGCGCCGCTCCGAAGAAACGTTTCGGTCTCTGAAGGGCATTTGCATCGACACCGCCTGAGAGTATCTTGCCCGATCCGGGCGCGACGGTATTGTATGCTCTGGCCAGTCGCGTGATGGAGTCGAGCATGATCACGACATCGTGGCCCGATTCGACAAGACGTTTCGCTTTTTCAAGAACGATGCCCGCGATCTTGACATGACGGTCTGCCGGCTCGTCGAAAGTCGAGGCGATTACCTCAGCATTCACCGAACGCGCCATATCCGTCACCTCTTCGGGGCGCTCGTCAATAAGGAGCATGATGATATAAGTGTCCGGATGGTTCTCCGCAATTGCATTTGCAATGTCTTTCAGCAGGATCGTCTTACCCGTCTTCGGGGGCGCCACGATGAGGGCGCGCTGTCCTTTTCCGATCGGTGCGAACATGTCGACGACGCGGGTCGAGATGTTACACGTTTTTCCTTTCGTAAGATTGAATTTCTCATCCGGGAAAAGGGGTGTCAGATGTTCGAAGGCTACGCGGTCGCGCACGATCGCCGGATCCTGACCGTTGATCGTGATCACTTTGCAGAGCGGATAGTATTTCTCACCTTCGCGCGGTGGCCGGATCGCCCCTTCAACGACATCGCCCGGTTTGAGCCCGAACTGCTTGATCTGTTGCTGAGTGACATAAATATCATCAGGCGAGGGCAGATAGTTGTAGTCGCTTGAGCGGAGATAGCCGAATCCCTCGGGCATGATTTCAAGAACGCCATAACAAGTCAGGATTCCGTCAAGATTATAAGGTGTCTCGGCTGCATGCTGTTGCTGCTGAAGTTGCCTTTGCTGCTGTTGCATCATCCGGCGCTGTTGCTGCCGTTCGCGCTTGGACATGTGTTTCTGCTGCGGAAGTGTCGGCAGCATCTGTTCCACCTTAGGAAGCTGGGTATTGGCGCGGGGTTCAGCTATGGCTATCGGAGCGGTCGCGGCTGCAATTGCCTCTTCTTCGATCTGGCGCTGGGATCGCGGAACGAAAGTGCGCCCCTTTGCATTGGAGAAGAACGAATCCAGCCCCGGTTTCTGAGTGCGGTTCTGTCCCTGAGGTGCAACTGTCTCGCGGGACTCGGCTGAATTTACGGGAGCCTCATTCTTCGGCTGCTCGTTTTCAGCCACCGGTGCGGCTGTCTTATTCAGCTCCGGTGCCTGACCTGCCGTTGCCGCCTGATTCTGGAGTGCGAGTGCTTCGAGTTCAGCCTTCGACTTGCGGCCACGCTTCTTGGGTGCGGGCTTGACTTCTTCGGTTGCAATTCCGCTTGTCGGAGCGTCAGAAGCCGTCTGGGTGGCTTCTGTTGGCTGAGTGGATTCGGCTTTCGGTTTTCTGCCCCGTTTTTTCGGAGCATTTTCCTCTGTCTCGGCTGTCATTTCCTGACGGACAGTTTCTGACTTCGGCTTGCGTCCACGCTTTTTGGGAGCTTCTGTCCCGGGATCGGAAGCGCTGTCGGCCGATGATTGCTGCTCGCTTGCCGAAATTTCTGCTTCCGCTTTTGGCTTGCGTCCGCGTTTCTTCGGCTCTCTTTTGCGGTTATCTTTCGAAACTTCAGCTTTGGCAACCGTATATGCCTGGTTGTCAAGTATGTAGTAACGGAGCGATTCGTCGCTCGCTTCGTCTGTTCCTGTCATTCCGATTTCGGTCGCCATCTGCCGAAGACGATCGCTATCGTAACTTTCTAATTCTTCAAGAGTAAGCATAAAATAAATGAGACTGGCTCTAAAATGGGGGAGGAGATTATAATTCCGGCATGCTCCGTTCTGAGGCCGGAGTATGGTTCAGTACTGACAGTTTGCTTCAGTCCTGACGGTTTAATAAAGTGTTGTAGTGTTTTTCAGACAGTCCTTTTTTAGATAATCCCTTTAATGAGATTGGCTCTATTTACATGAAACAGCTTCTAAATAAAGGACATCTCTTGTGAAACGGGCTCTAAGATAGATTTTTGTTCATGAAAATCTTCGCGCTCATATTCAGATATGAGTCGCTGTTTGTAGAACCCCGAAATTGTGGAATTGTTCGCTGCAGACTCCCGAAATTGTCAATCTGCCGGTAAAAGGCCAATCAAACCGCAGGATGACGATGACGCGTCTGAGCCGTGTCTGTGATGCAAAATTAGCAAAATATCTTTTAAAATGAAAATGCAGATGAAAAAACAATTGAAAAAACTGCGATCAATCTGTTTCTTAGGGGTTATTTTACCTTTTCCGGATCGTCGGTATAATATCTGGTGACTTTCAGGCTCCCTTCGTCCACTAAAAGTCTGCGGCTGCGTTTCAGTCGCGGAATCCAGATGACTTCGTCCGATCCGGGTATGGCGAGCACATGAAAATCCTCTTTCAGGCTGTTGGGAATCTTGGCTTCGCTCAATATGTCGCTGATAAGTCTCGATCCTTTCATTCCCAACGGACGTATACGGTCACCTTTTTCCCATTTCCTCCATTCAAGATGCTCTCCTGAGTTCGTCCAGCATTCTGACAACGGTGCTCTGAGGACCCTGGAACTGAAAAAGTCAGATGTCAGTTCATATTCTTCTTTATTCAGGATCAGGGATGTGTTGTCTTTGACATCTCCTTCGCCTCTCTTGTTGATCTGCCAGCCGTCGCGGTTCTCCCAGAGTGTCACCCCATCACCGATTATCCATTTCCTCCCTCCGTAGGGTAGAGGCGCTGTCCGCGCGATTTCAGCTATGAGCACAGAAGATACGCCGTATGGTTTCAGGAAATGTCGGAAAAGTGTCAGTGTGTCGGGAAATGAGTTGACAGTCTCTCGTTTCAGTGTGTCCGATGCTGACGGCAGGACCTTTTCGAGAGCCCATTCAGCGATTTTATTCTCTCGCCTGAGGATCTCCATACTCGCCACAATCTGCCGTCTGGCTTCGGGCCATTCTTCCTCAAGCACAGGCAGAACTTTGTGCCGGATGAAATTTCTGCGGTATTGTGTCCCGAGATTGGTTGAATCCGTGACGAATGAAACTCTTTCCTCTTCCAGATATTTCTCAATCTCTCTTTTTGAAAAACTCAGCAACGGCCTGAAAATCCGGTTGCTGAATTCTTCCATCCCTCCGAGACCGTTCGATCCCCCCGCCCTCATCAGGTTGATGAAGAATGTTTCGGCATTGTCATCGGCATTATGAGCTATCGCCACGGCATCCGCTCCGGATTCTTTCATAACCCGGGCAAAATGTGAATACCGCATTTCCCGGCATGCCATTTCGTCGGAACCCCGGTTCTCTTTCTTCCATTCAGAAACCGGACATTGGAAGACATCGAGAGGAATCGAAAGCCTGAAGCAGAGATCACGGCAGAATCTTTCGTCCCTGTCGCTTTCTTCCCCACGCAAATGGAAATTGCAGTGAAGGGCTCTTATGCTGATTTCGTTTCCTCTCCTGTTCGCGGACCTTATTTTATATAGTGAATAAAGGAGAGCGACGGAATCCGCACCCCCGGAGAGTCCGACGACAAGACTCCTGAGGCCGTACCTTTCCATCTCTTTCAGGACAGTTTCTTCAATTCCGTTGTGTCTTTTATGACAGACCTGTTTCATAATCCGGACGAAATTAGAAAAAAAAAGTGATTCGTGAATTAATAGATGTGAACAATTGTCGCCGGAGACGTGTTATTAAGATGATCGCTGATGGGTGTGTTGCGCTCGTACAGGGTCAAAAATTAAAGAACATTATAAAAAAAGGAACTTATATTATGGCAAAAGAATGGATCTGCACAGTGTGCGGTTATGTAGCTGAAGGTGAAGAGGCTCCCGAAAAGTGCCCTCAGTGTGGTGCTCCGCGCTCAAAATTCAAAGAGCTCAACAAGGAAGAACTTCTTCAGTTCGTGACCGAACATGAGATCGGCGTCGCAAAAGGTTCTGGCGACGAGATGATCAAGGATCTCAACAATCACTTCATCGGTGAGTGCACCGAAGTGGGCATGTATCTCGCAATGTCACGTCAGGCTGACCGCGAGGGTTATTCTGAAATCGCCGAGGCTTTCAAGCGTTATGCTTGGGAAGAGGCTGAACATGCTGCGAAATTCGCAGAACTGCTCGGTGATATGGTTTGGGATACCCGCACAAACCTTGAGAAGCGCATGATGGCCGAGGCCGGCGCTAATGCAGACAAAATGCGTATCGCAAAGAACGCAAAGGCTGCTAATCTCGATGCTATCCACGACACAGTTCACGAGATGGCGAAGGACGAGGCTCGTCACGGACGTGGTTTCGAAGGTCTCTACAAACGTTATTTCGGTGACAAGAAGTAATAGGCCGTACCCGATCGCATAAGAAATTCAGACCGTGCCCTTCTTTTGGATGAAGGTGCACGGTCTGTCATTGTCTTATTACCCGATTCTCACACGATTACTAATATTATATGGGACGTATCCTCTGTATCGACTATGGTCGCAAGCGCTGCGGCGTGGCCGTCACCGACGCGCTGAAGATATCCGCCAACGGCCTTCCGACTGTCCGCACCTGCGATCTTGAGAAATTCATCGTGGATTACTGTTCCTCTGAACAGGTTGACGAGATAGTCGTCGGTCTCCCGAAACAGCTCGACGGGACTCCATCGGAAAGCGAGACTTATATCGCTCCGTTCCTGAAGCGTCTTGGTCGCCTGATGCCCGAAATACCGGTGAAGAGGTTTGACGAGAGATTCACCTCTGCAATAGCCCACAGGGAGATGATAGCAGGTGGCGTCAGGAAAAAGGACAGGCAGAAAAAGGAACTGGCAGACGAGATGGCGGCTGTCATCATTCTGACCGGTTATCTCG
This sequence comes from uncultured Sangeribacter sp., assembly GCA_964393395.1. Lineage (GTDB taxonomy): Bacteria > Bacteroidota > Bacteroidia > Bacteroidales > Muribaculaceae > Lepagella. The sequence continues at coordinate 5,352 of CAYMTQ010000057.1, read as the reverse complement.
AGTCGAGGCGCTGAACCAGCCTCCGCTCTTGGGCAAGTGTCGAAAGTTTGCTATCTTTGCATCCATTCTGAAAACAAACAACTTCAAATCAATATAACACAACTTCAAAATATCAATGAAGTTACCAGTCTATCTCTACGGGTCTCCCGTGTTGCGCGCAGAGACCGAAGAAATTACTCCCGAATATCCTGAACTGAAGAAACTGATCGACGATATGTGGGAGACAATGTATGCGTCTGACGGTGTCGGCCTCGCCGCTCCCCAGATCGGCCGTTCAATCCGGCTCATCGTGCTCGACGGCTCTCCTTTGGCCGAAGATTTCCCGGAGTGTGCCGATTCCAAAATGGTCCTCATAAATCCCGAACTCGACGTGATCGAGGATATGGAGCCTGTATCCCGCTCGGAAGGATGCCTTTCGCTCCCCGGATTGTCAGAAAACGTGAAGCGTGTCGAACATGTGCGCCTGAACTGGCTCGATGAAAATTTCGAGGAGCATGAGGAGGATTTCTATGGCTTTCTGAGCCGTATAATCCAGCACGAATATGATCATCTCGAAGGAAAAGTCTATACGGACAGGATCGCTCCGATCCGCAAACAGCTGATCAAATCAAAACTTAACAACATCGCCAAAGGAAAAGTCAATTGTTCCTATCGTGTGAAAGGTGCTAAATAAGAAGATCAATGGCAGACGATAAGAAAATAATCTTCTCTATGGTCGGGGTCAGCAAAGTGATCCCGCCTCAGCGTCAGATCCTGAAGAATATCTATCTCTCTTTCTTCTATGGCGCGAAAATCGGTATCATCGGTCTCAACGGATCCGGTAAATCCACTCTCCTGAAGATAATCGCAGGTATAGATAAAAGTTATCAGGGTAATGTCGTGTTCTCTCCCGGCTACACGGTCGGCTACCTTGAGCAGGAGCCTAAACTCGATCCCGAAAAAACAGTAAAGGAAGTCGTTCAGGAAGGTGTGAAACCCATCATGGATCTCCTTGCTGAATATGAGGAGGTGAACAATGCATTCTGCGATCCCGAAGTGCTTGAGGATCCCGCGAAGATGGATCAGCTGATGGCCCGCCAGGCCGAACTTCAGGATAAGCTCGACGCGACAGATGCCTGGAACATCGATAACAAACTCGAGCGCGCGATGGATGCGCTCCGCTGTCCGCCGGACGACAAGAAGATCGCTGTCCTCTCCGGAGGCGAACGACGTCGTGTCGCCCTCTGCCGTCTGTTGCTCCAGCAGCCCGACATCCTCTTGCTCGACGAGCCTACCAACCACCTCGATGCCGAATCTATCGATTGGCTCGAACAGCACCTTCAGCAGTATCCGGGTACAGTAATCGCCGTGACCCACGACCGTTATTTCCTCGATCATGTCGCAGGGTGGATTCTGGAACTCGACCGCGGCGAAGGTATTCCCTGGAAGGGTAACTATACTTCATGGCTCGATCAGAAGACGAAACGCATGGCTCAGGAGGAGAAACAGGCTTCGAAGCGCCGCAAGACTCTTGAGCGCGAGCTCGAATGGGTCCGCATGGCCCCTAAAGCACGTCAGGCCAAAGGAAAGGCCCGTCTGTCAAGCTACGATCGACTCCTGAACGAAGACCAGAAAGCCCGCGAGGAAAAACTCGAGATATATATCCCGAACGGTCCGCGTCTCGGAAATAAGGTGATTGAGGCGAAGGGTGTCGCGAAAGCATACGATGACAAGGTGCTCTTCGATAATCTGAACTTCATGCTCCCCCCGAACGGAATTGTCGGAGTGATCGGGCCTAACGGTGCCGGCAAGACAACTCTCTTCCGTCTGATAATGGGCCAGGAAAAGCAGGACAAGGGTGAATTCGAGGTCGGCGAAACGGTGAAGATCGCCTATGTTGACCAGAATCACAAGGATCTTTCTCCCGAAAAGTCAGTCTATGAGGTCATCTCGCAGGGTGTCGAGTCTTTCCGCATGGGAGGTCGCGACATGAATGCACGCGCATATCTGTCCCGCTTCAACTTTACCGGTGCCGATCAGGAAAAGAAAATAGGAGTGCTCTCGGGTGGTGAGAGAAACAGGCTTCACCTCGCGATGGCTCTGAAGGAAGAAGGCAACGTTCTGCTCCTCGACGAGCCGACCAATGACATCGACGTCAACACACTGCGCGCGCTCGAGGAAGGTCTCGAGAATTTCGCCGGCTGTGCTGTCGTTGTCAGCCACGACCGCTGGTTCCTCGACCGTATCGCCACACATATCCTCGCTTTCGAAGGAGACAGTCAGGTGACTTTCTATGAAGGCTCATATTCCGACTATGAGGAATTCAAGAAGAAGCGTGACGGCTACGTCGAACCGAAACGCGTCCGTTACCGCAAATTGACTGATTGATAGGGGCCATCGTGTCAATATTTGCAGGAATCGAAAAAATTTCGTAATTTTGCGAGCCAATTTAGCGGGATCGCGACCTGCTAAGCCCCCGATCCGGCTCTTCTTTCGAAAATGCTTCCGCTTCATCCGTCAGGAGACACCGGTCAAAATTCAACTTTAATTAACTGCAGAAATTAAAATGAAAAAAGACATCCATCCTTCCAACTACCGCGAAGTGGTGTTCAAAGACATGTCCAACGACGAGATCTTTATCACCCGCTCTACTGTCGCTTCGCGCGAGACTATCGAGATTGACGGTAAGGAATATCCCCTCGTGAAACTCGAAATCACATCGAGCTCTCACCCCTTCTTCACCGGTAAGCAGAAACTCGTCGACACCGCAGGTCGCGTCGACAAATTCCGCAGCCGTTACGGTAACCGTACTTCGAAGAAGTAATTCCGGATTCGGATATCAAAAAACTGCCGCGTCGCTCCACACCGGAGACGGCGCGGTTTTTTTTCGCCTTACCCTTTACCGTCGCCCTTTAACTGCGGTAGTGGCGGTATGATATATATCGGACAGCACTGAGGCCCAGACTCATAAAGAATGGGGCCTGAAACAAAAACGGCGATCCTCACGGACAGCCGTTTTCTCATCTTATGAATCAACTCTTATATGTATTATTTATGGCTTTTCTTTTTTTTGTCTTTGGAAGTTTGTTCTCGAAAAGGTGAGAAGGCTTACAAGAAGCAGAGAATGATCACCTGTGCGACTATGACTCGCATGAACATCGTCAGCGGATATACCGTCGAATATGCAACCGCCGGTGAATCGTTGTTCGCGACTTTATTCGCATAGGCCAGTGCCGGAGGATCGGTATAGCTGCCGGACAGCATACCGATAATGCTGAGATAGTTCATCCGGTATTTTGCCCGGGCGATGACGCCCACAACCATCAGCGGAAGAACCGTGATGATGAAGCCGTATCCGACCCATGTGATTCCGCGTACGTTGAAGACTGTCGCCGCAAAGTCCTTGCCTGCCGCTATGCCGACCGAAGCGAGGAAGAGACAGATACCGATCTCTCTCAGCAGTAGGTTGGCAGATGAGTTTGTATAGGTCACGAGATGAATCTTGTGGCCGAATGCCGACAGCAGGATGGCGACCACTAAGGGACCTCCCGCGAGACCGAGCTTCATCGGAACCGACATCCCCGGGAATTGAAGCGGTATGCTGCCGACGAGTATGCCGAGGAAGATGCCGATGAACATGGTGATCAGGTTGGGCTCATCGAGACGCTTGACTGAGTTTCCGAGCTTCTCGGCCAGTCGGTCAATGTCGGCGAGTTTGCCCACAACCGTAAGGCGGTCTCCGATCTGAAGACGAAGGTTCGAAGTGGCGACCAGATCCACGCCTGAACGATAGATTCGGGTGACATTCAGCTTGTAACCGTTTCTCAGGCGCAAGGAGCCGAGGCGGACTCCGTTATATTCCGGCTTTGTGATGAGGATCCTTCGCGAGACAACAGGACCCTGGACCATTTCCCATGTCTTCTCCACAACCGGACCGAGGAAGCGCTTGAAAATTTCTTCGTCCTGGACTGAGCAGACCACAAGCACGAGATCATCGTGCTCAAGTGTGTCGGCCGATGTAGGTATGATTACCTTGCCGGAAGGCTTCTCGATTCTTGAGATGACGAAGTTGCAGTTGATAAGTGTGTGGAGCTTGTTCAGTGAGAGTCCCTCGATCAGATCATTGGTGATTCTGAATGTCACGATATGTGGCGCGAGCTGGGAATCGTTCTTTTCATTTTCGATTTCCGCAATCTCGGATTTCACATCAATATGGAAGATCTTCTTGATCACGAGCATCGTCAGGATGATTCCGATCACGCCCAGCGGATATGCCGCTGCATAACCCATTGACATCTGCTGGCTGATATCGTATGCCTCGGAATTGATCTGAAGCACAGTCTGCTGAGCCGCTCCTAGTCCGGGAGTGTTGGTGACGGCACCGCTCATGACGCCTACAAGCTGCGCGAGCGATGTCTCTCCGGAACTTCCGCCCTGAATAAAGTATATCGCAAGCATTATCGCCACATTCAGTCCTATGCCGATTAGTGCCAGTCCGTTCATCTTCATCCCTCCCTCTTTGAAGGAAGAGAAAAAGCCGGGACCAACCTGCATGCCTATGGAGAAAATGAAGAGTATCAGACCGAATTCCCGAAGGAAATGGAGTGTGTTGCCTTCGACTTCATATCCGAAATGCCCGAGAATGATTCCGACAAAAAGAACGAAAGTCACTCCGAGCGATATTCCGAAGATCTTTATCTTCCCCAGATAGATTCCCGCAAAAATGACAAATGAATAGAGCAGGATAGTGCTCGCAAGCGTCAGCTGATGGGGAGACAGAAGTGTGAATAACCAATCCATGAGATGGGGTCTAAAGCTTTTCACCCTTCTCCGTTTTTTATGAGAGGAGCTCGGGAGAGTCAATCTCTCATAATTTGAGATGCGCTCATAATGACGGACTTTAATACTCCGACACGGGCGAAGGGCTCATATCAGGCGCAAAATTAACCAATTTTTCTGATAAATTGACTATCCCCACCGCTTTTTCTTTGCATATCTCCCGGCTTCTTCTTTACTACACCCGGAGGAAGACACGTCGTAGGTGTGTCATAATAACTGAATTGTCTAAGCCCCGACTCCCATTTTTCATCGGTCGCGATGCCCGCATCGCTCCCTCTTCAGCTTGCTGAAATCCCTCGAACGGAGCCATCCGTGCGGCTGCCATTTTTTTGAAACGGGCTCTAAAAAAGAAGGCATGTCAAAATGAACGAGTCGTCGAAATGTACGGACATGGCGTGCCATGTCTGCAGGGTAGAAGAATGCCTTACAGAGGAAGGTGTGCCTATTTTGAAGGGGGATGTTTCATAATTGACGCGAGTAACAATTGTACGGACATGGCGTGCCATGTCCGCTTTGGTAGTCAATATGTTACAT
>CAYMTQ010000056.1:0-13400 GCA_964393395.1 uncultured Sangeribacter sp. | reverse complement strand
CGCTCCAACCCAGCGACCCCAGTGGCTCTGAAATTTTATGAGATGGGGTCTTAGTCCACAACCGTAACATTCACCAGTATTTCCTCTGTAGCTGAATTCACGAAGGAATAAACACCGGAAACCACACGCTTCATCTCATGATTGTGAATATCCCACTGGATCTTTCCACCCTGCGGTGTGCCGAGATCACACACTTTCTCGCCGGCCGCGTCGACAACCTTGACCGGTATGGCATCCGAGAGTCCGTTGACAGTGACCAGTCCTTTGTAGCCGGGAGTCACGGAAGAGGGATATACCTTCAGGTTCGATGAAGTCGAAACAGATCCTTCGAGAACTGTCATTTCCTGGATTCCCTTTTCATGAGAGATCAGAAGAGAATTGTTCTCCGGATTCCAGCCCAGTCCGAAGATCACGTCGCTGATAAGACCTGAATTCTTCGTGCTGAAGGTCGCGATTATCTCTTTGTTGTCGGCCGAAAGACATGTCACGCCACCACCGTTGGTGCCGATCCATTTACGTCCGTATACATCTGTCGCAATCGCAAGGGGAGACGATGCCTCACAGACGACTGCCGGTGTTTCGACACCTTCGACACGCTCAACAACCGCGCGGTTGATCCATCTCGGATTGTCGAACGCTTTCACCGGGTTAACCCAGTATAGTCCCCAGCCCGAGAGGAGCCACAGGCGACCGTCTTCTGGATCTTCCTTCAGTCCGTAGATGTAGTCCCAGTTCAGACTGCGTCCTTCCGTGTCAACACATTTCGCGATTTCCGTCAGCTCATCGTCCGACGGATCGTCCGGCGTACCTTTATGGTCGATGATCCAGACCGAACCGTTGAAGTTGGAATCATAAAGAGCGAGGAGATTCTTGTTCGACGGATGTTTCAGAGCTGTGAAGATAAGCTTGTTGTCGCAGGCGGGGCCCTTGACTACAAGGCGCTTCCACGGACGATATGTCTCCTTGGAGGTCGATGCGAGGCGGTCCTCCTTTTCCCAGAAGAGAAGCGTCACTTCGTGGATGTTCTTTCCGGCCTTCACATTGTCGAATGAGCTGACCCACAAACGTCCTTCGGCATCGAAAGAGGGGCCGGAGATATGTCCGTTGTTTCCGGGGTTATACAGGGTTTTGTAATTAGTGATGAATTCCACGTCACAGTCACGCTTCGAACTGTATGACGAACCCCATGAGATATGAAGCAGCTCTTCGGTGTTCTCGATATTCTTTCTCAGCAGTCCGTTGTTGTAGCTGCCGACATAGACATATCTGGGATCGTCAGGATCAATTGCAAATCCCTGGACACCCTTGAACATGCTGTAGAGAGCAGGATTTGTAATCTGGAGTCCCACGGGAGTCCATGTGCCGTTTTTGTAGATCGACGAGAGGTCATAGAACTCGACCGCCTGCTGGAAATATTTCGAGAACTCAAGTCCGCCGACATACATTCCGTATCCGGGGACATGCTGGATTGTGCTTGTGAACATTCCGGCCGGACCGTCAGGAAGCAGATTCTCCTCTACGATATCGAGAGAACCTCCGCCGTTCTTCTTGAAATGGGTGAATCCACCATCTGCGCTGCTGTCGGTACAGTAACGGTAGGTCCAGAAGTTTTCCCGGTCATAAGTTCCGCCTGTCGGATACTGCTCACTCTGATTCCATCCCGGGCGGTAATTTTTAGCATATACTTTTGAGAGGAAATCCGCCTTCGGGTCTTCGAGAGTGAAGTCCGGATCAATTCCTTCCTTGATCAGGTGAAAGTTATATGTACGGATGCAATAACCATCTTTCATAGTGTTGATACCCATCACCACGGGAGAGAAGACGAGATTGGCATTCGCAATTATATAACCGAGTTCATCGGCGATTGTGATCGGCCTCCACGTCCCGTCTTCCTGTTCGGTGAGCGAGATGACGGAGAGAGCCGTGCTTGAGCTGTCGCCCTTCCGGCCTTCGGTGATGAAGGTGTTCTGCGTCAATGGCAGGACACCGTCAGTCACAAGCAGGTTGCCGGTCTGAGAATTGATCATTGACTTGGGCAGGTCTTCCTTGTTGGTCAGCACCAGAGGTTCGAAAAGTTCGATATCCGTCGGAGTTCCCTTATTCAGATCGAAGCTGACGAGGGTGGTCTCCTTCACAGGGACTTCCGTTCCGCTGGTCTTCACATGGGTGGTCACCGGAGCGATCGCAATCAGCTTGTCGCCCATACGGTTGATATAGTTCACCTGTCCCCAGAGTTTCACCCATTCATTGACAGTTCCGGATTCCTCATCAATGACAATATATCCGTTCTGGGTAGCCAGATAGGCCTCTCCACGCGGATAATCAAAGGCAATGCTGTTCACCCTCTTTGAACCGGGGACCTTTGCATCCATGAATTCCGAGATCCTGACTACACGCCCGTCGTCATACATCATGTAGATCTGACCGTCGGCGTATGTAGTCATCAGATATTTCCGCTCTTTGTTGTAGGCTATGGCCGTGAGATTCAATCCGCTGACATCCGGAAAGAAATACTGGGCCGGCTTGAAGCCGAGCTCCGGGTTTTCCGTGTCATACACGAAGAGATTCAGAAATGCCTCTTTATAATAGTTATAGTCACTGGTCTCTGTCAGCGAGTAATAATGTCCGTGAACCAATGCATAGACATATCGCTCTGAAGGACAGAGTTGTGCGACTTTCTGTTTATTGTTGTGATGACGCCACTCCATCGAGGGAAAAGACTTCCACTCGGTGAACATCTCCGCAGCAGAAACTGTCTGCGCACAAATGGACAGCAGGAGCGCGCCCGCACCGATTATATATTTGTTGAAATTCATCATGATACTGCAGTTAGTTTGAAGAATTAACCAGCTTTACGCTCAAATTCTTATGAGAGGATCCTTAAATCTGACTAATCTCAGGAAACAAACTTTTTTCTTTCAGTCTGCAAAATTACCCAATTTATTTAATTGCACCAAAATTAGGATGTTAAAAGTCCTATACAAGTGTATTCTTACTCTAAAACATCGGCCCGAGAAACATCCGCCTGACGTCTTCCGCCTTCCGAAGTCTGTCGCGAATATTTTTCACGATTCCCGGCTACAGCACGGATTTGAAGTGAAGGAATGCCCACGGGAAGGTCTCTACGTAGAAGACATACAGATTGTAGAGTTCGAACACAACATAGGTGATCAGCATCACTCGCGCATACAGGCTCGTCCGGAATTTATCGAGGTAAACCACCAGAGCCGGAAGACCGATGATACTGTAATACCACCCCAAGCGGGCCAGATAGGTTGCGACGAGGTGTATGGCGATGAAGACGATACCTATGATATAGATTGTCGAGAACGCAAACAGATGAGGTTTATCCTTCATATTCTTCATGTTATAGATCAGATAACTGTAGAATATGACGCGGAACATGAATCCCAGGCCCGAACCGAATGATGACCCTCTATCCATGTTCATATATACGTTCAACCTGTCGGTCGGCAACATTCCGCCGACACTATTGATCATGCTCAGCAGAAAAGCCTGGGCTCCGACGACCATCACGATGATCGCAACTTCGATAAGGGCGACCGTCTTCCAATATTTCGGATTCAGATAGCCCGCAAAAATAATAGGCAAGGTAATCCACGCGGCGTCATGGAAACACAGGGCCAGGAAAAAATATATCAGCGACCTCCATATTTTCCGTTTCAGGATCGACGGAACACCCCACAGCATTATACTGATCGACACAGTCTGCCGCATCGCGCTGATCCCCATCAGCATCATATAGGGAGTGATGACATATATCGCAAATACATACCATTGATACTTTCGCGGGACAAACCTTTGGATAAACCAACCGACCGAGAACAGCTGGAAGAATGTCGTTATGATCACAACAGCCTGAAATCCAAGTGGACGACAGAGTCTGTTCAATATCTTCCAACCTATCTCAAGATATCGCGTCCGGGCATTGTGATCCCAGTCATCGGACTCGTTGATACGGGCGAAGATCCGGGCGTAAGCGCGATAGTCACACGAGTAGTTATAGCGTGTGGAAAGGAACGCGGCCAGAATCAGACACGGAACGAGCAGAGGATAACGCACATTATTGTGTGATCCCCACAGTGCAACCAGAATCGCGATCAGACTTACCAGTGATACCTCTAACATGTCACACTTTCCTCATCGGGTGTTTTGCCGTCTTTGAGCGATTCTTTCCATCCGCAGAACCAATCAGCGAATTTGCGTACACCTTCGCCGAGCGATGTGCGGGGAACATATCCCGTGTCTCCGCTCAGAGCAGCTGTATCTGCAAATGTCGTGTAGACATCTCCCGACTGCATGGGGCACATTATCTTCTCAGCCTTTTTTCCCAAGGCTTTTTCCAACAGCGATATGAAATCTTCGAGTCTTTCGGGATGTCCGTAGCCGATATTATAGAGCCTCGGCCCGTTGGAAACCTCAGGCGATGACATGATGACACGGGCTATCCCTTCGACGATATCGTCTATATATGTAAAATCTCTTGAGAGATCTCCTCCGTTGAATACCTTGATCGGGTCTCCGTGAGTGATTGCCTCCGAAAAAAGCATCGGGGCCATATCGGGCCTTCCCCACGGCCCGTAAACCGTGAAGAACCTCAGCCCTGTCATCGGAATGGCGTAAAGGCCGGAATATACATTGGCGAGCAACTCGTCACATCTTTTCGTGGCCGCATAGACCGAAACAGGATTGTCGACACGATCCGACTCGGAAAACGGCACTTTCGTGTTCGAGCCGTAGACCGAACTCGACGATGCATAGATGAAATGACGGACCGGCCAACGCCTTGCACATTCGAGAAGATTGACGAATCCACCGATGTTCGTCTCGACGTATGCCGAAGGATTCTCGACTGAATACCGTACACCGGCCTGTGCGGCGAGATTGACGATAATATCAGCCTTTTCCTTCTCCCACAGCTTCTCAACCGCTTCCTTATCGGTTATGTCGAGCCGGATGAAGCGGAATGATTCGTGAACACTGTTTTTCAGCTCCCGTCCGTATGGAATCTCGCGATATGTGACCTCTGACCTGTCGGCTCCGCTCAGCGGCACAATCGTGACGGTTTCTCCGTCTTCCGGAAGTACAAAACCGAGATGTCTCAACCGCTCGTGCTTCAGACGGGGATCATAATAGGGATTGATATTGTCAATTCCGACAACATCTATTCCCCGTGCGGAAAGTTCACCGCATAAGGCGGCACCTATAAATCCGGCCGCACCGGTCACGAGCACTTTCATCCCTTGTGGGTCCTCAGCCTATCTTGTAATAGTCGAAACCTGATTCCTGGAGATATTCCTTGTCATAGATGTTGCGGCCGTCAACCACAACGGGAGATTTCATCAGTTTCTTGACCGATTTCCACGCCGGCATCCTGAACTGATTCCATTCCGTGACGAGCAGAACCGCATCAGCATCGGTCACAGCATCATACATATCGGTTGCATACTTCACATTGTCGCCGATACGTCTTCTGCATTCTCCGATAGCGATCGGATCGAACACCTTGACCTCTGCTCCTGCACCACGGAGTTTTTCGATCAGCACGAGAGCAGGGGCCTCCCTCATATCATCTGTCTCCGGTTTGAACGCAAGACCCCACAGAGCGATGGTCCGTCCCTCAAGGTTACCCCCGAAATGAGCGAGAACCTTGTCAAAGAGGATTGACTTCTGGCGCTCGTTGACTTCTTCGACTGCCTTCAGCACTTTCATTTCATATCCGGCCTTCTGGGCTGTCTTTATCAAAGCCTTCACATCCTTGGGAAAGCAGGAACCGCCATAGCCGCATCCGGGATAGAGGAACTTCTTTCCGATTCTCGTGTCGCTTCCGATTCCTTTCCTGACCATGTTCACATCCGCGCCGACGAGCTCACACAAGTTGGCGATGTCGTTCATGAACGATATTCTCGTGGCCAGCATGGAATTGGCGGCATACTTGATCATTTCGGCGGAGGGAATGTCCGTGAAGAGCATTCTGTCGCTCGAAAGCATGAAGGGCTTGTAAAGCCTTGTCATCACTTTCCGCGCATTCTCGCTCTCGACACCGACAACGACACGGTCCGGATACATGAAATCCTTGATCGCCGCTCCCTCTTTGAGGAATTCGGGATTGCTCGCAACATCGAAAGGCACGTCAACCCCTCTGCGACGGAGTTCCTCCTCAATCACTTCCCTGACTTTGGCCGCCGTTCCGACGGGGACAGTCGATTTGGTGACGAGCAGAGTATATTTGTCTATATTTTGGCCGAATGTCTTCGCGACGGCAAGAACATACTGCAGATCAGCTGAACCATCTTCATCCGGCGGGGTACCGACTGCGGAAAAGACAACTTCCACATTCGGCAACACCTCAGCAAGATCGGTTGTAAAATTCAGACGGCCGGCAGCGACATTACGACGGACCATTTCGTCCAGCCCCGGCTCATAAATAGGAATCTCTCCTTTTCTGAGCCTTTCTATCTTGCCTTCGTCAATATCGACACAGGTAACGTTAACACCCATTTCGGCGAAACATGTTCCCGAAACGAGTCCGACATAGCCGGTGCCAACTATTGCTATATTCATAATTTTCTGCTTACAAGATTTTCTGTCCCTCTTCCTGATCCTTCAAATCCTCTGGCCTGCGGCTTCACCCGATCCTTGGAGATTCGGCAATCTTCAGGAGCTGATCGAGCGATTCTTTCTTCCGCGGGGAACACTCAGACATCTTTATCATTGTCTCCAGACGGTGAAGATCGCTGCCGACGACATCTATCATGTCATTCTTCAGGAGCCATTCGGCTTTCGTCTGAGCTAACGTGCCGTATCCGCCGATCAGCGAATTGAAATTTAGCTGGAACTTGACACCCTTTTCCTTCAGTTCCTCATACCGCTTGTTGTCCATGTAGCGGTATCGCTCTGGGTGGGCCAGCAAAGGATAGTAACCTTTGGAGAATATCTCCTCCAGCATCCCGTCGAATTCGATCGGAGGGTTGAAATAGGATGTCTCGATCAACAGATGATCCTTTTCGGGACCGATCGGCAGAACGTTATTATCGACAATCCTTTCCTCAAAGAGAGCATCCAGCATGTGTTCGGCCGCCAGATTGATCTCTATCGGTCCGCTGTATTGTGCTTTAAGTTCGTCGAAACGCTTTCTGAGGCTGTCCGGAGTGTTGGGATAATCCTCCATTATGTGCGGTGTCAGCCAGAGTGTCCTGATTCCCCATTTTTCATATTGGGCAAGCGTCTTCAGAGACATCTCCATTTTGGAAATGCCGTCGTCCACACCCGGAAGAATATGGGAATGCCAGTCAGTGAGTCCGGAAAAGAATCCGGACTCACTGAGACTATCGATTTTTTTCTTAAACGGCCACACAGTTTTCTACTTCATCAATCGGGAGTCACACCCTCGTATGAACCGTAGGTATAATAACGGCTGTTTGCCGTGTCGGTTCCGTTCAGGATCAGACTCATGTGTTTATACTTCTTCGAATCGTAAAGCTCGGTGATGTCAACCACAGCACGCTTGTCAAGAAGACCTGCACGGACGACGAAGAGGGTTCTGTCGGTATAGCGTTCGATGATCTGGGTGTCGACAACGATATCGATCGGAGGACAGTCAATCATGATGTAGTCGAAATCCTTGCGTGCCTCGGCCACAAGCTCACCGAGACGTCCGTTTTCAAGCAGTTCGGCGGGGTTCGGAGGTGTCGCACCGAGCGGCAGGACCTTCACGATGTCCTCTCCGGGAACCGGAACAAGGAGTGTCTCCCAGTTTTCGGTATTGCCGGTCAGATAATTCGTCAGACCCTTGCGCGGCGAACCGACATAGGTCGAGAGCGATCCGTGGCGAAGGTCACCGTCGATCAGAAGGACACGCTTATTCTTAAGACCGAAGACAGCACCGAGGTTGTATGCGATGAATGATTTACCGCTTCCGGGGTTGAACGATGTCAGCATCAGTACATGACAGCCTGTCTCCTTGCCGACCATGAACTCGATGTTGCTCCTGATGACCCTGAAGGCCTCATTGGAAACATCACGTTTTCCGGCCTCAATGATCGGTTTGGGCTGTTCATCCAGTTTCTTGTTCTTATTCTTCGAACGCATAAAGCGCTTGAGAGAGGAGTCCTTCTTGCCGACAAAAGGAATCTCGCCTGCAAACGGAATGGGCAGATTGTCGAGATCTCGGCGTGAACGTACTTTCGTGTCGCTTGAAGTCAGCAGATATACCATCATGCCCGGAAGCGCAAGGCCGATGAGCAGGCAGACGACAATTATCAGACCCTTCTTGGGAGATACCGGTGTCAGCGAACCGTAAGGGGGCGTGATCACACGCGTGTTCGACGCCGCGAAGGTCTGTGACAGTTCATTCTCCTCACGTTTCTGAAGAAGGAAGAGATAAAGTTCCTCCATCACTTTCTGCTTTCGTTCTGCAGACAGGAGATACTTGGCCTGCTTCGGCATATCGGACAGCTTCTGGTCAGTCTCGTTCTTCGCACCCTGGAAGTTGCGGAGGGCAGCCTTCGTGTTGGCGATATAGGCATCGACAGACTTCAGCAGCGCGGCGCGGAGTCCGGCGATCTGTTCATCATACTGTTTGACTACCGGGTTGCTTGCACTCGACTTCTGAACCAGGTTGTCACGCATCAGTACGACATTGTTGAATGAGTTGATCTCTTCGGACAAACCACCCTTGTCGAGTCCCATGTTCATCGGAAGAACATCGTTCTTGTGAATGGGATTTGTCATGTATTCGCGGAAGTACTGGCCGATTGCGAGCTGATTCTCCAGTTCGATCATGCTCTCTTCGGTCTGTGCCACGGCAGTCATATAGACATCTGCGGTTCTCTCGAAATCGGGAATCACGTGTTCCGAACGGTAGTCGAATATATTGCCGTCGACAACCTTCAGTTCTTCCTCAAGATTCGCGAGTCTCTCGTCAATAAACAGGGTGGTCGCCTTCGCGATCTTATTCTTGTCGCGGATCCACTCGTTGTTGTAGACATCGACGACATTATTCAGGACATCGACCGCACGTTCGATGCTGACATCCTTGATCGTCAGGTCAATCACCTCTGCGTCCTGATCGACCAGATCGCCCTGGAGACGCATCGTATAGGACTCGACCGTATTCTGGAATCCGGTTCTGGTAATTATTATCTCCATCGGCTCCTCAATCTTTCCGGCAAATTTGGCATTCGGCCTCACGACGAGATTTCCGAAAGGTGTCTTCACGGGATCGAAACTGAGTTTACCCTTCACGACATCATCATATTTCATCTTCTCGCCGTCAACGGTTGTCCGGAACTTGAAAAGCTCGTAGGTCCCGTCAGGATTGAGGGTCATGCGGAAAGATGCACCCTGATCGGGGTCCATGTCGGGGAAGGCGACGACGAGAGGGGAAGTGGTGCCATAGAGAGTCGTCGGATGCATCGTCCCTTTCTCGGCATAGTTGACCGTGAGGTCGAGGATGTCGACCACCTGGGCCATGACAGCCGGCGAAGTGATGGCGATCAGCTCATTGTTCACCTTTGCATTCGATCCGCCGAAACCGAAAGATGCAAACGCATTCTGCATGTCGACGGCATTCATTCCGTCGTCATTCGACTTGATCAGGACAGTTTCTGTCCTCAGATATTTCGGTTCCTGCCTCAGGATATAGAGCACTCCGATTCCGAGGAAGATGATTACCGAGCAGACAAACCACTGCCATTTTGCGAGACACGCCGAGATAAAGTCTGACAACAGAAAGGCTTTCTCGTCTTCTTTCTGAAGATTGGCGTTATTATTTTCCATTTTATCGATAAAGGAGGGAATGATTTAGAGCCCGTCCCATTATTAAGTATGTACGGGCTCTTATATAATCTTACTTAAACACGAGGACTGCTACTGAAGTCAGAAGTGAAGCGACAGAGACCCAGAAGCTTGCGGACAACGCCTGGTTGCCGTTGACTGTCGTTGATCTCTTGCGCATGCTGTTGGGGCCGACATAAACCGTGTCGCCCTGGCGGAGATAGTAGACGGGAGATTTCAGAAGATCCTTACCCTTTGTGAGATCCACGGTATAGACCTCCATCTTTCCGTTCTCTTCGCGAAGGACCATCACGTTCTCTCTGTCTGCCGTAATGTTGAGGTCGCCGGCCAGAGTCAGCGCATCAAGCAGAGTGATGTCATTGGAGTTGATGTCATATCGGGCTGGCACGCGGACCTCACCCAACACATTGACGCCGAAGTTGAGGAACTCCACGATAACAACCGGATCGGCCACGAGATTACGGGCCTCGAGCTCACCTTTGATAAATGCGGCGACTTCTTCGCGGGTCATGCCCTCGATCTTGATTACGCCGAGAACGGGGAAATCGATCGTTCCGCTTTTTGAAACCGTGTAACTGCTATAGGACTCAGCCGATCCGGCAAAGGCTTTGAATCTTGCCGACGTGCCGCTCTGGGCGCTGAACTGTGTATTGCGCGTACTGACCATTCCCAGGTTGAAGAGTCTGTCGAGCTGGTCATCTTTCGTATAGACGATTATCGACAGTTTGTCGTCAGGACGGACACGGAACTGAACATTCTGAGCCACATCCTGAACCGAGAGATTTTCAAACTCCTGGAAATATGTGACGTTCTTTGGAGCCGCACAGCCTCCGAGCATCAGGGCCAAACCTGCCGCGAAAGACAGGATTGAGTTTCTTATTATTTTTTTCATCGGGCGATGTTGTTTATCGTGATGTTTGGTTTTGAATTTCTTGTTCGTGTGTTTATCGGTCAGTCATAAAGAGTATGGCCGATCTTCTGTTCCCGCGCTTTGATGGCTTTCGTCAGCCAGATGTTGGCAAACGTCCATATCAGCACATCGAAGGCCACGATGAACGTCACCTGGATATATTGCGACAACAGGACATTCAGCGTCAGGAAGACAACCGATACGGTCAGTATTATGGCAAGCGCCCCATGCTGGTTATATCCCAGCGCAAGAAGCTTGTGATGGATATGGCTCTTGTCGGGGAGGAAGGGATTCCTCTTCTTCTGCACCCTGTGAAGATAGACCCGGACAACATCAAATGCCGGAATCACCAGAGGCGAATAGGCGAGCACAAAAGGATTGAACCCCTCCGGACTGACATCTTCAGGCATCGAGCTGACCGCAATCCCGAGGAAAGCCAATATGACGCCGACTGTCAGGGAGCCTGTGTCTCCCATGAATATCTTCTTCCCCCTCTCGGCACTCCCGAAGACATTGAAATAAAAGAATGCAAGCAGAGTGCCCATCGTCGCACAAGCGAGAAGCGAGTACAGATACCACCCCCCGAGATAGAGAATCACCGCATAGAAGAGCAATGCTATTATGCTCAGGCCGGTCGCGAGACCGTCTATTCCGTCTATCAGGTTGATCGAATTGACCACGAACACTACTAAGAATCCGGTCAGGAACCAGCTGACGACATCCGGAATATCCCATATCCAGCACAGACCCCCGAGACTCGGGATGTCAGTTCCGGATACGATCACGAGCATGGCGCTCATGATCTGGATGATAAATTTGGCTCTGTACCGGACACCGATCAGATCATCGGCTATTCCGACGAGAAACAGAAGGATTCCGGCACACGAAAGATAGAGAAGCGAGATTCCATGGGCCCTGAAATCAGCATTGATGGCCAGATCGCCCTGGCTGAGATTGACGGCCACCACGAAACAGAGCGCGAAAAGAGAAGAGGGAAAGAAGGCGATGCCTCCGAGTCTGGGGACAACTCCCCGGTGAACTTTTCTCGAACTGACATCGTCGAACAGCTTGCGGAAATGCGCGATGCGCAAGATCTGAGGGATCAGAAGACCACTCAGGAAAATCGAGACCGCAAAGGCCGCTATGTCACTTTCAAACCAATAGTATGACATATTGTTTCAATCGAGAATCTGTATGAAATCCGGCTCGACCTCAGCCGCGACAGCCGTCACGCCGTCGAGAATCACGACTAACCTGCGCGAACGTGAGCCCTTGACCTTCATGAAGCGGCCTTCGAGGCCGTCCAGCATTCCGCCGACGATCCTGACTTTCGTTCCCTTTTTTATATCTATCTCCGACGGATCAAGATATAAGGTCTTATCCCCTCCTCTTTCGGATGCCAGACGGAAATTTGCCATCTGCGAATCCGGGACAGTGATCGGGACATTGCGGTCTCCCTCGCGGCGCGTCAGATATTGGGCAACCGCGACCCGAGGCTTGGCCGCACGCATCATCGACCTCGTCCCCCTGACAAAAAAGAGATTGGACACCGCCGGAATCTCCTTTATCCGCGACTTGCCGTTCCGGTCCCTGACCAATGTCTCCCGAAGCGGCAGATAACACTCCAAACCTTCGTCTTCAAATCTCGAACAGGCAATCCGCTCTCGTCTGTAGGGTGCGCTCATCGCATACCATACACACGGATCGCTCCCGATCACCCCCGGACATATCTCCGGCTCCTTAAGTTGCATACAAACTGCTGTAACTTAAGTGGTTATACCATCCGGTCACGGTATACGCGCTGACCTGTCGCATTTTAAAGACGCTCGTTTCGTAAGCGTAAATTCACGCAAAGTTAGTGATTTTAATCGAATTTCCCAATCTATCGTTGAGAAGATGCGCCACTACCACTACGCGTTATCCCTCGGAATCCACTCCCCGCTCCGTATTTTTCCCTCTTCCTGCTTTATGATTTCAGACGGTTGAAATAGAAATCGAGCAATTCATGCGCCGCCGTGAACGAGCTCTGTTCGTTGTTCAGGACACGGAGCTCTTTCTGTTCGAGGAGCGCCTTGACTTCAGGCATCGAATAGAATGACTGGCGCAGGCGCTCGTCGATCGATTCAAGCATCCAGTATTTGGCCTGGCTGTTGCGCTTTTCGTTGAAGTAGCCTGTCTTGTCCACATACTCGAAATATCTGTCGATCATATCCCACACCTTGTCGATATCCTTTTCGTAATATCCGCTGTATGTCACGACCTCCGGACGCCAGCGGCTCGGTGTCGGCGGGAACAGATGGAGCGCATTGCGGAACTGCGCCGCCGCGAGCTGACATCGCTCGACATTGTCTCCGTCACATTTGTTGATGGCAATTCCGTCGGCCATCTCCATGATTCCGCGCTTTATTCCCTGAAGCTCGTCGCCTGTGCCGGCAAGCTGGATCAGCAGGAAGAAATCCACCATGGAATGAACCGCGGTCTCACTCTGTCCGACTCCGACGGTCTCGACGAAGATCCGGTCATAACCGGCGGCCTCACAGAGCACGATTGTCTCGCGTGTCTTTCTCGCCACTCCTCCGAGAGATCCGGCCGAAGGGGAAGGGCGGATGAAGGCATCCTTTTCCAGAGACAGTTTCTCCATCCTCGTCTTGTCGCCGAGAATCGAACCCTG
>CAYMTQ010000055.1:0-13588 GCA_964393395.1 uncultured Sangeribacter sp. | reverse complement strand
GACATCATCGACTAATCATCAAGTTAATGAGCTACATCAGCAAAGAGGAGAAGAAAATCCCGATAAACGACCCCTCGGGAAAATGGTCAGATCTCACGCTCCTGCCGGAATGGGAAGAGGAATTCTATGACGTCTACACTGTCCGCAAACACGGAAAGTGGGTGATGGTCAAGGCCCTCAAGAAGCAGTATGCCGACAATCCCAACTATCAGGAGATGCTCGAGAAGGAGTTCGACACACGCTATAATCTGGCTCACGCCAACATAGTGATGGTCAACGATTTCGAAGAAATACCCGGAGTCGGGAAGTGTATCGTCACCGACGATGCCTATGGCTATTCGCTCCGCCGCCTGATCGACGAGAAAAGGCTGACACCCCAGATCGTGCACCGTCTGGAGACTCAGCTCCTCGACGCCATGCAGTATATCCAGGAGAACCACATCGTCCACCATCCGATCACTCCCGACGTCATCATCTTCACGGAATATACCCAGAACCTCAAGCTGATCAATGTCGGTTATGACCACAGCTCGCAGCTCTCGGCCCAAGACACCAAGAGCGACATCATGAGCTACGGAAAGGTCATCAATGAAGTCCTCGACAATCTCCCCGCCTCGCTTCCCAAACTCCGAAGGATAGCAAAGCGCGCCGAAGATCCCGAGGGACCATACGACTCCGTGGCTGACCTCCAGCTCGCTCTCGAACGCCGCCGCGCGAGCTCGATCTACATCTGGCTCTCCTGCTTCATCGTCGTGATGCTCGGACTGCTCATCTGGCTCGAGATCAGATAAATTCCCCCCGATTCCCACCCCTTTGCATTCTTGCCTATGGCCCTTGAGATAAGACAGATTACGCCCACAAGACGTGAATTGGAGAAATTCACGCAGTTTCAGATTGACCTTTACGAGGGAAATTCATGTTACGTTCCCCCATTGGTCTCGGACGATGTCGACACACTCGACCCGAAAAAGAATCCGGCATTTGACTTCTGCGACGCCGCCTATTTCATGGCGTTCCGCGACGGAAAGCCGGTCGGCAGGATAGCCGCCATGATCAACAGGCAGGTGAACGAGAAACTCGGCGAGGCCGACGCCCGATTCGGATGGATCGACTTCGTCGATGATCCGGAAGTCTGCAAGGCCCTCCTGAAGGCCGCTGAAGACTGGGGACGCTCAAAGGGGATGAAGAAGATCGTCGGACCGCTCGGATTCTCGGATCTCGACTATGAGGGAACACTCATCGAAGGCTTCGACGAGCTCAGCACGATGGCCACGATCTACAACTATCCGTATTACGCTCCCCATATCGAGGCGGCCGGATATGAGAAGGAGTCAGACTGGGTCGAGTTCCTGATGGAGGTTCCCGCGGAGATGCCCGAACGATACAACCGCGTCGCCGAGATCGTCAAGCAGAAATTCGGTCTCCGCGTCGTGAAGTTCACCAACCGCCGGAAAATCAAGAATGCCTACGGCCGCGCGATCTTCGAGCTTGTCAATGAAGCCTATAAGGACCTCTATCAGTATTCTCCGCTGACAGACCGCCAGATCGATCATTATATCCATGTCTATCTCGGACTCCTGAACCTCGATCTGGTCAGCCTGATAGTCGACAAGGATGACACCCTCGTCGGCCTCGGGATAGCCCTCCCCTCCCTCAGCCGTGCGCTCCAGAAATCAAAAGGACGGCTGCTTCCCTTCGGCTGGTACCACCTGCTGAAAGGGCTGAAAGGGAAAAACGACAGGGTTGACCTCCTCCTTGTGGCGATCCGCCCCGACCTTCAGAGCAAAGGTGCCAATGCCCTCATATTCCAGGATCTGATCCCGCAGTTCCAGAAATACGGCTATAAATATGCCGAGTCGAATCCGGAGATGGAGACCAACGACAAGGTCCAGAACCAATGGTCTGTCTTCAATCCGCGCCAGCACAAGCGCCGCCGGTCATACGCCAAGAAACTGGTCTGAAACAGTAACCTGCCGAACGCCATGAGTGAGAAAGTCGAGTCCGTCAGACCCTACGGAGATTCCGGAAGGGACAAAGGGAAAGAGGTCGAACAGATGTTCGACAATATCGCTCCCGCCTATGACTTCATGAACTCGGCCATGACGATGGGCCTCTGCCGGACATGGCGCGACAAGGCGCTCCGCGAGGCCGGGAAAGCCGGCTTCAAGCCCGGACACATCCTCGACATCGCGACCGGCACCGGAGATGTCGCCCTCCGTCTTCATGAGATATACCCCGAAGCCCGCATCACGGGCCTCGACCTCTCGGAGGGCATGCTCGCCGTCGCACGCCGAAAGCTCGACGGGCGCCCCGGAGCCGGACTCGTTGAATTCATCGCCGGAGACTCCCTCGCCCTGCCGTTTGCTGACAATACGTTCGATCTGATCACAGTCGCCTACGGGGTCCGCAACTTCAGCGACCTCGCCGGAGGATACCGCGAGATGTTCCGCGTCCTCAAGCCGGGCGGACGCCTTTGCGTGATCGAACTCTCCCGCCCCGTGAATCCTCTCCTCCTCGCCGGCTACCGCCTGTATTCCGAGACACTCATTCCGCTCGCCGGACGTCTGGTCTCACACGATACACGCGCCTATTCATATCTTCCAGAAAGCATCGCCGCCTGTCCCCAGAGGGACGACATGACCGCGATCATGTCCCGCGCCGGATTCTCCAGGCCCGAATGGCATTCCATGACTTTCGGAAGCGTATGTTACTATTTAGCAGTTAAAGAATGAACCGAAAGGATTTCGAGATAATGGCCCCTGTCGGAAGCCGGGAGTCGCTTGCCGCCGCAATCGCCGGGGGAGCCGATGCCGTCTATTTCGGCATCGAGGGCCTCAACATGCGGTCGCGCTCAAGCGCAAACTTCACGGCCGACGACATGGCCGAGATCGCCCGATATTGCACGGACCGCAACGTGAAGACATATCTGACGGTCAACACCATCATTTATGACGCGGACATGGACCTGATGAAACGGATAATCGACCGTGCTCACGAAGCCGGGATCTCCGCAATCATCGCCTCGGACATGGCCGCGATTCTTTATGCCCGCTCCATCGGACAGGAAGTCCACATCTCGACACAGGTGAACGTGACGAACTTCGAGGCCGTGAAGTTCTATTCGCAGTTCGCCGACGTGATGGTGCTCGCACGCGAGCTCAACATGGATCAGGTGGCCGGAATACACCGGCAGATCGAGGAAGCGGACCTCCGCGGTCCCAACGGTGAGCCCGTCCGCCTCGAAATGTTCTGCCACGGCGCTCTCTGCATGGCCGTCAGCGGCAAATGCTATCTCTCGCTCCACGAAATGAATTCGTCGGCCAACCGCGGCGCCTGCAACCAGATCTGCCGCCGGGCCTACACCGTCCGTGACGCCGAAACGGGCGAGGAGCTCAAGGTGGAGAACAAATATATCATGTCGCCGAAAGACCTGAAGACGATCCATTTCCTCAACAAGATGGTCGACGCCGGCGTCAGCGTCTTCAAGATCGAGGGCCGCGCACGCGGTCCGGAATATGTGCGCGAGACCGTCGAATGCTATTCCGAGGCCTTGTCCGCCATCTGCGAAGGGCGCTTCGACGACGATCTGCTCCGCTCTCTCGAGCAACGCCTGGAGAAGGTCTTCAACCGCGGATACTGGAACGGATACTATCTCGGCCAGCGCCTCGGGGAGTGGTCTTCGAAATACGGATCCTCCTCTTCGCGCGTGAAGGTCTACGCAGCCAAGGCCATGCGCTGGTTCCCCCGACTCGGAGTCGGCGAATTTCAGATGGAGAACGGAGAACTCAGCGTCGGTGACGAAGTGGTCCTCACCGGCCCGACGACGGGAGCCGTCGTCTTCAAAGTCGAGGAACTCCGCCTCGACCTCGCCCCGGTCGCGAAGGTCAGCCGCGGCGACCGCTTCTCGATGCCGCTGCCCGAACGCTGCCGTCCGTCGGACAAGCTTTATCTCTGGAAAGAAAAATAAGAGCCCATATATATTAGAGCCCATATCATGGAATACACCGTTATCGATTTTATCAGCCTTCTGGGTGCCGTCGGCCTTTTCCTGTACGGAATGAAGGTCATGAGCGAGGGCCTGCAGAAAGTTGCCGGCGACCGCCTGCGCAACATTCTCGGCGTGATGACAAAAAACAGATTCATGGGTGTCCTCACCGGAATCCTGATCACAGCCCTGATCCAGTCCTCTTCGGCATCGACCGTCATGGTGGTCTCATTCGTCAACGCCGGCCTGATGTCGCTCGCACAGGCGATGGCCGTCATCTTCGGCGCGAACGTCGGAACGACCGTCACGACCTGGATCATCTCCGCCTTCTCTTTCGAGGTCAACATATCGGACTATTCGATCGTGCTTCTCGCCGTCGCTGTCCCGATGCTCTTCATGAAGAAATCGACCTACAAGTCACTGGGCGAATTCCTGATCGGATTCTGCTTCCTCTTCATGGGCCTCGACCTGATCAGCCAGTTCGTCCCCAACCTGAAGGATAACCCCGGAATGCTCGAGTTTGTCCGCAACTGGACCTCGATGGGTTATGGGTCCGTGCTCATTTTCTTCGCTATCGGCATCGTCCTGACGATGGTCGTCCAGAGCTCGGCCGCCACTTTCGCCATCACCCTGATCATGTGTTCCCAGGGGTGGATCTCTTTCGAGCTCGGATGCGCGATCATCCTCGGCGGAAACATCGGAACGACAATCACCCCGATCCTCGCCTCGCTTTCGGGTAACCTCGCGGCGAAACGGACCGCAATGGGCCATGTGCTCTTCAACGTGATCGGCTCGATCATCGTGCTGGCCATATTCCACCCCTTCAACGCATTCGTTGCCGACATCACCTATTGGTGTATCGGCACCAACCCTCTTGACATCACCAAGGCGGTGGAGGGAAGCATGATGGACACCACCCTCTTCGACCCGGCCCACGGAATCACCGCCAAGGCCCAGAGCGCCATCGCCTTCGGCCTCGCAATGTTCCCGACCGTCTTCAATGCCTGCAACCTGATGGTGATGATCTGGTTCACGAAGCTCTATGTCCGGATCGTATGCTGGATCATGCCCGCCAAACATAAGGATGAGGAGGAGGAATTCTCTCTCAAGTTCATCAACCACGGCCTCCTCACCGCCTCGGAGCTCAACATCACACAGGCTCAGGAGGAAATCGCTCTCTATGGCGAACGCGTGAGACGCATGCTCGGAATGGCCCAGGAACTGATCCACATGTCACCCTCGAACGACAAGTATAACGAGATCTATTCCCGTATCGAGAAATATGAGGAGATCTCCGACCGTATGGAGATCGAAATCGGATCCTATCTCAATCATGTCGCCGAAGGTCGACTGAGCCCGGAATCCAAGATGAGGATCACCGGAATGCTCCGCATTATCTCTGAAATAGAGTCGATCGCCGACAGCTGCTACAACATCGCCCGGACACTCGCCCGGAAGAACCAGAACGACGTGAAGTTCGAAGGCAATGTCCTCCACGAGATCGACAGCATGTTCGTCCTCGTCGACAAGGCCATGGACAACATGGTCGAAGTGCTCAAGGAGATGGAGAGCCCCGAGGACTCGAAGATCATCGCCGCCTACAATCACGAGCGCGAGATCAACAACCTCCGCAATCAGCTCCGCGACGCCAACATCAACAATATCAACTCCAAGGAGTATGACTATCAGGAGGGTATCTTCTATATGGACCTCATCGGTGAAGCAGAAAAACTCGGTGACTTCATCCTGAACGTCATCGAGGGTGTCAAACATCAGTTCAAGTCTAACAAACAGACGGCCTGACCGGAACTCTCCCGGAGCCACATCTGAAAAAACAATCTTACATCTTCTATCACCATGGACTATTGCGTAATCATGTGCGGAGGCGTCGGCAGCCGTTTCTGGCCGTTCAGCCGCAACGACCGTCCCAAACAGTTTCTGGACTTTCTCGGAACAGGACGTTCTCTTCTCCAGATGACCGTCGACAGGATCCGTCCCCTTGTTGATCCTTCGCGTATCATCCTCGTCACAAACGCGGCATATACCGACATTATCCGCGAACAGCTCCCCGAGATCGACCCGCGCAATATATTGGCCGAACCGGCCCGCCGGAATACCGCACCCTGCATCTGCTGGGCCGCGAGCCACATCGCCGCCTCCGACCCGGATGCCCGCATCGTCACGCTCCCGGCCGACCACCTGATCCTGCGCGAGGATGCCTTCCGTCAGAGCGTCGCCGAAGGATTTGAATTTGTCGGCAAAGAGGGGGGCCTGCTGACGATCGGGATCAAGCCCACAGGCCCCAATACCGGTTACGGCTATATCCAGTTCGGCGAGCCGGCCGAGGGTTGGCCCGGAATAATGCATGTCCGCGCTTTCACCGAAAAACCGGACCTGGAACTGGCCCGCAGCTTCGTCGAATCCGGCGAATTCTATTGGAACGCCGGGATGTTCATCTGGCGCGCTGCCGACATCCTCGACGCGTTCAGCACCTATGCCCCCGAAACTGCCGCTCTCTTCGCCCAGGGCACCGGAAAATATGGAACCGACAGCGAGACGGAATTCGTCAACTCTATCTATCCCCAGGCTGAATCGATCTCTGTCGACTATGCCATCATGGAGAAGGCCGACAACGTCTTCGTCAAGGCCGCCGACATCGGCTGGAGCGATCTGGGCGCATGGAAGGCCCTCTTCGAAACTGCACCCAAGAACCGTGAGGGCAATGTGACCATCAACTCGCGCGTGATCGCGGAGGACTGCCGCGGTTCGATTTTCGCCGTCGAAGGTGACCGCGTCGTTGTCGCTTCGGGGCTCGAGAACTATGTCGTCGCCGTGACCGACAAGGCCCTCCTGATCTGCCCGCTCGAGAAGGAACAGGAAATCCGCTCTTCGGTCAACAACGTCGCCTCCCGCTTCGGCGAGGATTATATCTGAGAATATGGCAGGCCTGAAATCACTCGCAAAGGACACAGCCGTCTATGGTCTGAGCAGCATCGTGGGACGCTTCCTCAACTGGTGTCTCGTCCCCCTTTATGTCTATATCTTCCCCTCCGAAGAATATGGCATCGTGAGCTATCTCTACAGCTTCACGGCTGTCGCGCTCGTCATCCTCAACTATGGAATGGAGACGAGCTTCTTCCGCTATGCGAGTGATTCGGACAATCCCGGAAAGGTCTACACGACCTCTCTATGGTCTGTCGGCTCGACCTCTCTACTCTTCATCGTCCTGCTCCTCGGATTCCTCCGTCCCGTCAGCGACGCCCTCCTTCTCCCGAAACATCCCCTTTATGTCGGCCTCCTCGGCGTGATAGTCGCGATCGACGCCTTCACCAACCTCCCGTTCGCCTATCTGAGATTCCGCAACAAGGCCTGGAGGTTCGCCGGCATCAAACTGCTCAACGTGGGTGTCAACATCGGGCTCAATCTCTTCTTTCTCCTCGCTTGTCCGGCTATCTCCCGGTCACACCCCGAACTGATCTCCTGGTTCTATGAACCCCTCGGGGGCGAGGCTTTCGGAATCGGCTGGATCTTCGTGGCCAACCTGATCTCGACTCTCGTTGTCCTGATCTGCCTCCTCCCTTTCCTGACCGCCCACCGCTGGACCTTCGACTCTTCTTTGCTGAAGAAGATGCTCTCCTACGCCTGGCCGTTGCTCATCCTCGGTGTCGCCGGTGTCCTGAGCCAGAACATGGGCCAGATTATGATCCCCTACCTGTTCGAGTCTCAGCCTGAGGCCGCCCGCTCGATGGTCGGAATCTACAGCGCCAACATGAAGATCGCGATCGTGATGGTGATGTTCACCCAGGCCTTCCGATACGCCTACGAGCCTTTCATCTTCTCCCGCTCGCGCGAAAGGGGCGAGGACAAGCGCGGGGCCTATTGCGACGCAATGAAATATTTCGTAATCTTCGGTCTCCTGATTTTCGTCGGCGTGGAGTTTTTCCTCCCTCTTCTGAAGCATTTCATCTCTCCCGGCTATTGGAGCGGCCTTCAGGTTGTCCCGGTGATGATGGCCGCCGAGCTCTGTTTCGGCGTCTTCTTCAATCTCTCGCTCTGGTATAAGCTGACCGACAGAACCGTCTGGGGAATGTACCTTTCGGTGATCTGCTTCGTGCTGATGTTCGGGTTCAACCTATGGTTTGTTCCTGCGATCGGCATCCCGCGCGGGTTCATGGGGTCGGCATGGGCGGCCCTGCTGTCATATTTCATCGTGATGGTCCTCTCGTGGATTCTCGGCCGTAAATATTATCCCCTCGGTTATGAGCTCGGGCGCATGGGCCTCTATACCCTCTTCGCCGCCGCAATCTGGGGGCTCGGATCGTGGCTCGATTTCCCGTCGGAAATGTGGCTGACCTATTCGCTCCGCATCGTCCTGCTTCTGATCTATTGCGCCGCTGTCTGGCAGTTCGACCTCAAAAAGCTCCTCGGGAAAAGATGAATGCGCGCGGCAGCCTGAATCACACCTTTTGCCGGCCTCTTGAGAGACATCTCAAAGGGCCGGACATCTTTCGGCTGACACCCTGGATTGCCTTCTTTTGCGCTCTCGCCGCCTATTGGTCGACCGTCGAACCCGGTGCCTCTCTGTGGGATTGCCCGGAATATCTCGACGGAGCTTTGCGCCTCGAGATAGGTCACCCTCCCGGGAATCCGACCTGGCTTCTCGCCCACCGTTTCTTCTCGCTCTTCGGGTTCTCTCTGCCGGCAAGTATCCTTGCTGTCAATCTGGCCGCGGGACTCTTCACAGCCTGGGCCGTCGGTCTGCTTTGCGCCTGTTCCCAACGTGTCCTGCGCCTTCTGAGGCCTGGCGATGAAAAAAGCGTTGCCCTCTGTTCCCTTCTGGGCTCGCTCTGTTTCGGATGGGCCGATTCGCCATGGTTCTCGGCTGTCGAGGCAGAAGTTTATGCCATGTCGCTCTGGATGACGGCCCTCTGCGTTTGGCTTTCGCTGAAATGGTATTCGGAACCCACCTCCGGGAAGAGATGGCAGATACTGATCCTTATTTCTTATATCCTCGGACTGTCGGTCGGCGTCCACCAGCTGACAATGCTGGTCATTCCCGCCATCGCCCTCATCATCTGTTACCGGCGCTTCCATGACCGCTCCGCTTCCGGAAGTCAGTGGCTCTATCTTATCGCTGGTTGTGCCGTTGTCGCCGTCATCCTTCTCGGACTCATGAAAGTTGTTCCGCGGATTCTTGCCTCAACCGAGATTCTCGCTGTCAACCACCTCGGATTCCCCTATCACACAGGAACAATCGCAGGATGGGCTATCATATTGGTCGCCCTCGCCACCGCCGCTCTCACAACGGGCTATCTCGGGCGCCGGACTCTCTCCGGTGCCGTGTGGTGCCTGTTCTTCTGTTCGGTCGGATTTTCAAGTTACGCCCTGATAATGATCAGGGCCAATGCCGCTCCGCCGATGAACCAGGGTAATCCCTCGGACATCTTCTCTTTCATCACATATATCGACCGCGAGCAGTATGGCGGCGCTCCGCTCCTCCACGGTTCGACGCCCTATAGCCGGCCGCTGAGGATGGAACATGTCTCCATATCCGAAAACGGTGATACCATCCGCTCATATTCCGGCCATTACAGGATCAAGGAAAGTCCGCGCTATTCCAAAATCTTCCCCGGTGGAAAGATCGCAGATGCCACCCACCTTCTTTCCGACGGGGAAAAGGCCCTGAACGACTCCCTGCGTCTCAGCGGCCATGACGCTTATCTGAAGACCGGCTACAAGTCCCGGCCGGCCATGATTCCGGAGCTTGAGATGTGGCTCCCGAGAATACATTCCGCAGGACCGGAGAAGGTAGCTTCCTATGGCGACTGGACCGGAATGTCCGACTCGACTATGGCGGTGATCCCAATCACCGAAGCTGCGGATTCGACCGGAAAGGCCGTGCCGATATTGGGAGCTGAGGGGAAACCGCGCCATGCGACCGGTCTGCGCCCGACTTATCTCCAGAATCTGACTTTCTTCCTCAGCTATCAATGCGGTTATATGTATTTCCGCTATCTGCTGTGGAACTTCTGCGGCAGGCAGAACGATGTCCATTCCGGTGGAGAGGTGGAACACGGAAATTTCATCACCGGAATAACCCCTCTCGACAATCTGATGCTCGGCGCTGAAGATGCGCTCCCGCCTGAGGCCGGAGCCGGTAATCCGGGCCGGAACCGCTATTTCATGATACCTTTCCTTCTGGGTGTCGCCGGCCTGATATGGCTCTGTTCAGCCGGACGCGGAGGACGCAGGACTGCAGCCGTCTACGCAGTCCTGTTCCTGATGACGGGGCTTGCCATAGTCGTCTACCTCAACCAGTCTCCCGGCGAACCGCGTGAAAGGGATTATTCTTTCCTCGGCTCGTTCTGGGTCTTCGGATTCTGGATCTCAGCCGGAATGCTCTGGATTCTCACCCGAATCCGGTCTTCCCGCATCGGAAGAAACCGGGCAGTCCGTATCGGAATCCGTCTGATTCTGGCTCTCGTCCCTCTGTGGATGCTCTATCAGAATTATGATGACCATGACCGCTCGGGACGCTATCCGGCAGATGAATATGCCGGCCTCGTTCTCGGTTCGCTCCCGGAGGGGACAATCCTCTTCACCTCGGGAGACAATCACACCTTCCCGCTGTGGTATGCCCGCGGTGTCCGCGGAACGCGCCGCGACATCACGGTCGTCAACACCAACTATCTCCAGCTCCCGTGGGAGGTGCTCCGGATAATGAGCGCGGACGAAAAAGGTCAGAAGGTCCAGATGACGATGAAACCGGGCGATGTGGCCTACGGTGGAGTCTCAGCTGTCAGGCTTGGCCACAGCGTGGAACCTATGGTGGCTACCGAAGCATTGCGCATCGTCTATTCCGACACCGCGGCCGTTCCCGTCCTTCCGACTTCAAGACTCCTCATTCTCGGCCGCGAACCTGTGGTCTTCGACGTCAGCGAACGGTTCGGTGTCCACCCCGGTGGCATCCTCAACCTGAAGCAGATCGCGATGCTTGACATCGTCGCCACAAACGCCCTTCTTGAAAATCCGCGTCCTGTCGCGTGGCATCATTCTCTGGCCGGACGTGCTTATGAAGGGTGGGAAAACCTAACCACCCCCCTCCCGTTCGCCCTCCTCTGGAATCCCCTCGGCGTCGGCGACGAAACGCAATCGCGCGAAGCCATTCTGAAGACAGAACCGGTCGGCAAACCGGGCAACCGATATATCGATCCTGTCTATGGAGGCCTTATCTCGTACCAGAGAATTGCCCTGATGACAGACGCCAGACGTGCCATCGAATCCGGAGACACCGTCATGGCTGTCCGTCTTTTAGATTACACCCGCCGGAGATTCCCCTTCTCGGAATGGGCTCCTCAGCTCAAGGGTTTCCGGGGGGAGACCATCGACGAGGCCCTGCTTTTCGCCGAACTCGCTGAGCGCGCAGGGCGCCACGGAGCGAAGCTCCATCAGGAGCTCGCCGATTCCCTCAAAGGCTACAGCGACCGCCGCCGAAAGGATTGGAGGAGATACCGCGAGGCGCTCCCGCCTCGCCTGCGGCCTGCCATGACTCCGACATCGCGCCGTCTCGCCACCCGTCCCGACGGCGAATAAGGGCCGTCCCGCCACAGGCTTGCGCCCTGAGAAGGTGGCTCTCAAAGGAGGCCCCGCGCCTCCACAATGACCAAAAAAACGGAGTCCTCTCACTTTCCCCCCGTAATTTCGCGTTATCAATATACCCCCCCCCTCAGCGATCCTGTCTAATTTAATCCAAAGATGGCAACTATCTTCATCATCGGATATATGGCTTCGGGAAAGACGACTTTCGGTCGGGCCCTCGCCAGACGTCTGAATTATGATTTCATCGACCTCGATTTCTTCATTCAGCAACGTTTCCGCAAATCCATTCCGGAACTGTTCGCTGAATACGGTGAAGACTGGTTTCGCAAACGCGAAAGCTCGCTCCTCCGCGAGATCGGAGAATTCGACCGCACGGTGATAGCCTGCGGTGGCGGAACCCCCTGTTTCGATAATAATATGGATTTTATGAATTCCCGCGGGCTCACGGTGCTCCTCGAAGCTTCGGAGGAATGCACACTCCGGCGCCTCCGCGAAGCACGGGGGAAACGCCCTCTGACCGCAGGAAAGAGCCCCGATGAACTCCGCGACTTTATCCGGACTCACAAAGTCGCCCGCGAACAATATTATTCGCAAGCAGCCATTGTCCAGCCCTCTGACGACCTCGAAACCGCAAACCGGATTTCACACACCGTCGATTCGTTCCTTGAAAAAACAGACCTGAAATGAAAAGATTCCCCATCATATTGGCGGTCTTGATCCTGATCCTTCAGGGTTGCCGCAACGACAATCCGGCCGCCCGGCAGACGGACATTCCCACTGAGATTCTCCAGGAACTCCGCTCGGCCGACAAGATGGTCTTCGCCTCGATGAGCATTACGAAGACCGCAAAGCTCGAAGACTCGGAATGGTACAAGATCGGCAAGCGAATTGCCGTCTATTCCTATGACACCTACATGAACGCCTATATCGATCTTTCGGAACTCACCCCCGAAGACATAGTCTTCAATGAAACGGACAGCACTGTCCGGATCACTCTCCCCCCGGTGAGGACCGAAGTCAAAGGCCGCGACATGGAAATGACGAAAGAATATGAGAATATCGGACCTCTGCGCTCGGAGATAGACTCGCGCGAACGTGCCGCCATGAAAGAGCAGGCCAACGCCTCCTTCAATTCAGAAATTGAAGAAAACCCCCGCTTCCGCGAGAAACTGAAGGAGACGGCCGAACGCAAGGCCCGCGGCTATTTCGAAAATCTATTGAAGGACAACGGCTTCACGGCCACAATCGATTTCAGACAATGAAACCGGCTTCACAGTCAAACTGATTTAAGCCAAAGAACACGGCTTCAAAGCCACAACTGATTTGAGACAATGAAGAAAAAAGTATTGATAATAACAGGCATAGTCGCGGTCGTTCTTGCCGGCATAGCCGGCCTTTGCGCCGGTCTCGGCCTTTTCCGCAAGAAAGGACCGGAGATTGAAGTCAGCCGTGGCCGAATCCACGACATAAAGACCTACGTCAGGCTCTGTTCCGTCGAAGTCTACAGCGAGGTCCCCGTCCTCGACACAATCAACAATAAAGTCATCTTCGCCATTCAGAAACAGAACGCCTCGATCAGCTTCGACGTCGAGAACCTCCGACTCGACACAGTGGCCGACACGCTTCGTCTCGACCTTCCGAAAGAAATAATCGAGGTTTACGAATCAACCGAGCCCCGTTCCTGGGAAGTCATTGACACCAAGAACATCTCCACCCTCGGCTTCCTGAAATCCTCCCGCCTGACCGCCGAAGAAGAAAACGCCGTCAAGAGCCGCATCCCGCAGAGAACGATCCGCCGTCTTTACAGCGACGGCACCGTTGCCCGCGCCCGCCGGGAGGCCGCCGACAACCTCAGCGACCTCCTCCGCCAGCTCTACCGCCAACCCGTCGTCGTCACCCCCTAACCCCCCTCCTCCCCCTCCGTCCTCCCCCTCTCTTCCTCCCTCTGTCTTCCTGTCTTCCTCCCTCTCTCCTCCCCCTCTGCCTTCTCTCCCCCTCCGTCCT
>CAYMTQ010000054.1:0-13590 GCA_964393395.1 uncultured Sangeribacter sp. | reverse complement strand
CACCCGCAAGGGCCGCAAGAAAACAGTTGCTAACAAGAAGAAAGCTACTAAATAAGATTTAATAATATGGCAAAAAAGACAGTCGCAGCAAAGAAGAGAAATGTCAAGGTTGACGCAATGGGTCAGCTTCATGTACATAGCTCTTTCAACAACATCATTGTGTGTCTGGCTAACAGCGAAGGTCAGGTTATCTCCTGGTCAAGCGCCGGCAAGATGGGATTCCGTGGCTCGAAAAAGAACACTCCCTATGCCGCTCAGATGGCCGCACAGGATTGCGCGAAGGTTGCCTATGACCTTGGCCTCCGCAAAGTGAAGGCATACGTCAAAGGTCCCGGAAACGGTCGCGAGAGCGCGATCCGCACAGTCCACGGCGCAGGTATCGAAGTGACAGAAATCATCGACGTCACTCCGCTGCCCCACAACGGTTGCCGTCCTCCGAAAAGAAGAAGAGTCTGATCTATTCTCCAAGGAGGCTCGCCCCTACTGCCTGATTCCGGATACACTCCGGACAGCTGGCAGAACGGAATGGCCGGATGCGGCCCCCATGCTGCGGGGATGACCGGTCCGTCGTCATGAGGCAAGAGGAGTCAAACCTTCCTCCGGCAAGCCCGAAAATATCACAAAACAAAAAACCAAACACTTTTCGACTCCGCCGAAGACCGGTCCGCATCGAAGCGGATGAGTCCGAGGTGAAATTCGGAGGTAATTAAATCTTCAACCGGCACTTCCCCGGAACGCATTTCTCAAAAAGCGCGGGGCGGGGGAGATGCCAACACAACAAGCAACACAAATGGCAAGATACACAGGTCCTAAAACTAAGATTGCCCGTAAATTTGGCGAAGCCATCTTTGGCGAGGACAAAGTCCTGGCTAAAAAGAACTATCCGCCGGGCCAGCACGGCCAGAACCGCCGCCGCAAGACTTCAGAGTATGGTCTTCAGCTCCGCGAGAAGCAGAAAGCGAAATATACCTATGGCGTTCTCGAGCGTCAGTTCCGCAATCTCTTCGAGCATGCAGCCCGTACGAAGGGTATCACCGGTGAGGTTCTCCTTCAGCTCCTCGAGAGCCGTCTGGACAATGTCGTCTATCGTCTCGGTATCGCTCCGAGCCGTCCGGCAGCCCGCCAGCTCGTGCTTCACAAGCACATCACTGTCAACGGTGATGTAGTCAACATCGCTTCATACCGCGTGAAACCCGGTGATGTTGTCGCTGTCCGCGAGAAATCGAAGTCTCTCGAAGTTATTGCTGACTGTCTGGCCGGCTTCAACCACTCCAAGTATCCCTGGATCGAGTGGGACGAGTCTATCAAAGGCGGCAAGTTCCTTCACATGCCTCAGCGTGCCGACATTCCTGAAACCATCAAGGAACAGTTGATTGTCGAGTTGTATTCTAAATAATAAAGTATAGAGACCCATGTCAATCTTAGCATTTCAAAAACCCGAAAAGGTCATCATGCTTGAGGCCGACGACAAATTCGGCAAGTTCGAATTCCGTCCCCTTGAGCCCGGTTATGGCCAGACCATCGGCAACGCCCTCCGCCGCATACTCCTGTCGAGTCTCGAAGGTTACGCCATCAATTCGATCAAGATCGAAGGTGTTCCCCACGAGCTCGCAACAATTCCCGGGGTGAGGGAGGATGTCACCAACATCATCCTCAACCTCAAGCAGGTCCGCTTCAAGCAGCTGACCCAGGATCACGAGACGGAGAAAGCCGTAGTCAAAGTTTCGGGTACTGATCAATTGAAAGCCGGAGACTTGGGTAAGGTGCTTTCAGGTTTCGAGGTTCTGAATCCCGATCTGGTGATTGCAAATCTCGATCCCAACGCCGCAAACTTCAATCTGGAGTTCACAATCAACAAGGGTCGCGGATGGGTTCCCGCTGACGAGAACCGCGAAATGATCCGTGCGGTCAATCCCGATCCCGAGGTGATAGCTATCGACTCGATCTACACCCCGATCAAGAATGTGAAATATGCGGTCGAGAATTTCCGTGTCGAGCAGAAGACCGACTACGAGAAACTGATTCTCGAAGTGACCACCGATGGCTCTATACTTCCCCAGGACGCCCTCAAGGAGGCTGCAAAGATCCTGATCCAGCACTTCATGCTTTTCTCTGACGAGAAGATCTCTCTCGAGACTCCCGCCGAGGATCATGAGGAGGACTTCGATGAAGAGGTGCTTCACATGCGCCAGCTTCTGAAGACCAAGCTTGTCGACATGGGTCTTTCGGTCCGCGCTCTCAACTGTCTGAAGAGCGCAGAGGTCGAGACTCTCGGAGAACTCGTCGGCTTCCAGAAGAACGACCTGCTGAAGTTCCGCAACTTCGGCCGCAAGTCGCTCACGGAGCTTGATGATCTCCTGGCCTCGAACAATCTGTCTTTCGGGATGGACATTTCAAAGTATAAATTAGATAAAGACTAAAACTCACGATGAGACATAATAAGAAATTCAATCATCTCAGCCGTAAGAAGGGTCATCGCGACGCGCTGCTGACCAACCTTACGATCTCTCTTATCGAACATAAGAGAATCTTCACCACTCTGGCGAAGGCCAAGGCGCTCCGTATGTTCGCCGAGCCCCTGATCACACGTGCCAAGAAGGACGACATGGCTAACCGCCGTCTCGTCTTCAGCTACCTCCAGAACAAGGAGGCAGTCAAGGAACTCTTCGGTGTCGTTGCGGAGAAAGTGGCTGACCGTCCCGGCGGTTACACCCGTATCCTGAAGACAGGACACCGTCTCGGCGACAACGCTGAGATGGCAATGATCGAGCTCGTTGACTTCAACGAGAACATGCTCGAGGCCGGTGACAAGAAAGCTTCCAAGACACGTCGCACACGTCGTGGCGGCAAGAAGAAAGCTGAAGCGGCAGAGGCTGCTCCCGCAGCTGAAACTGCAGCTCCCGAAGCACCCGCAGCTGAGTAATCCAACACACGATATTTTTCAAACGGAAGCCCTCAGACAACCGGTTTGTCTGAGGGCTCGTCATAATTTAAACCCCTGACTTCTGTTTTTCCATATTCCAGTGTCAACAAATTCAAGCAGCATAGCTTGGAATATAATCCTAACTTCATTCAATTAACTTGTTCATGAATAAGATTATCCGTCTTTCCATGGCCGGAGCGATTGCCGGAGCCTGCATCGGTGCGGTTCCTGCGGCCCGTGCCCTGATGAGCGATGTCTCAACGCCGATAGAGAAAACAACACCGGCCCCGCTCGCCGATATCGCCCAGCCGGCAGCTGAGGATGATAACACCGGCGAACAGATCGACTGGCTTGATGTCAATGTGGAGACTCCCGGTTCTCTCGGAGTGGAGATACTGTATAAGGTATCCACCCTCGGTGATGTCAAGGCCCTCCGTGTTACAGGCCAGCTCAATACTGCCGACGCCACGACACTTTCAAATCTGACATCAATCGAACATCTCGATCTCTCCGGAGCATCTCTCGGTATGATTCCGAACCAGATGTTCTATAACCGCACGTCTCTCAAGAGTGTCATCTTGCCTGAAGATCTGACTTATATCGGAGAATACGCTTTCGCTTCGACATCTCTCGAGAAAGTAACCGTACCTTCCGGTGTCACCTATTACGGCCCCTATTGTTTCTATAATTGCCGTCAGCTGAAAGAGGTTATCCTCGAAGCCAAGGCCAATCCTGCAAACTATATGTTCAGCGGATGCTCCGCTCTTGTGAAGGCGGAATTGGCAGAAGGAGTTGTCTATATCGGGGAATCAGCTTTCGCGAGCTGTTCCGCGCTCAAAGAGGTAAAACTCCCGGAAACTCTTTCGCGCATTGAACGTGAGGCTTTTTACTATACAAGCTCTCTGACAGATCTCGTTCTGCCGGATAACCTGACGGCGATAGGCCGTTCAGCGTTCTCGGGATGCGGAATAAAGAAAATCGAGATCCCGGCGATGGCAGTGCTTGATACTTATGTATTCAATAATTGCAATCGTCTTGAAGAAGTTATTCTCCCGGTGACACTTACCGAGCGGAGTTCACCCCTTTTTGCAAGCTGCTATGCCCTGAATCGTGTTGAATGTCCCGTCCCCGTACCGCCGGCAGGCAATTATGATCTTTTCCAGAACGTCAACCGGGGCCAGATCACCCTCATCGTGCCGGAATTCGCAGTGGTCAACTATAAGCTTGACAACTACTGGATGGGTTTTGGCAGCATCGGGGGAGGCGCCAGCTATTCTGTGCTGCCGCTCAAAGGAGAACTGTCGTTCTCAAACAACCGGCGTCCCGAGAACAGCGCCTATTTCAAACTTGAAGAGGGTGCGAAAATGACAATCGGCGGAACTGCCGCGTTCAAAATGCTCGGACTCGATGTCAGATATAACCTGGAAGAGTGGAATCCGGAAAACTGGAAATTCGGTCAGCTGATCAATTCCTCACCCTCTGTCGAGCCCGAAACCGGCTGTTTCAACCTTGCGGTCCCGTCAAACCGCTGGATATTCGTCAGCTTTCCCGCTGATATCGAAAGATCAAAGCTCACTCATTCCGCTTCGGGCGATTTCGTGATCCGGGAATATGACGGAGAGGCACGTGCCGCCAACGGTACCGGCCAGAGCTGGAAAGATGTGGCCGATGATGCTCTCCTCAAGGCAGGTAAAGGCTATATCGTCAGAAGCAACAAGGCCGGAACAATCAGAGCGGAACTGAATCAGTCTCAGCTCGCACAGCTGACTGCCAACACCGACCGGACCTTGAGCCCTGTAGCCCACATAGCCGATAATGCGGCCAATGCCGGGTGGAACTTCCTCGGCAATCCCTGGCCCTCGTATTTTGACCTGACTATGTCTGATCTCTCTGTCCCCGTGCTTATCTGGGATGCGAACTATGAGAAATATAACGCCTACTCAATGATAGATGACCATGTTGTCCTCGCTCCCGGACAGGGTTTCTTCATCCAGCATGCAGAGGATGGAGAAGTGACGCTCCCCGGAAACGGGCGGTGTTTCACGACTGCCGGTGTTTCCCAGCCTGCAAAAGCAAAGGGTGTGGGCGAACAGGAACGTGAACTGTATGATCTTGTCATTACCGGAAACGGCGATCAGGACAGGACAAGAATAGTCATAAATCCCGAGGCCACAGCAGACTATGAGATCGGACGCGATGCGGCCAAGTTCTTCTCCGAGACAAAGCCGTCTCTCGAACTCTATACTCTCGACAGCGAAGGCAATCCTCTTGCGATCAACGAGAAGGATGAAGAAAACCGTGATATGGCGCTCATGATGAAGGCTCCCGTCGCGGGCACATATATCCTCTCAGTCACACGCGCAGACGGACGCATCCGTATCCTTGATCTCGAAACCGGAAGACAGACGCTCCTCGAATCGGGAGATTCAATGGAAATTGAACTTCCCGGCAACGGAGAGGTTACATCGTGCTATCTGGCACGCCTTGAGAAAGATACAATCTCAGGAATCAGCAATACAGCGGGCGTCTCCTTCTCAATTTCGACCGGAGAGGGATTCCTTCAGACCAACGGTGCAGACGGACCGGTTGCGGTTTATGCGGCCGACGGACGTCTGATCGCACGTGGAGAGGGTGACCTCAGGATCGATCTCCCTGCCGGAATCTATATCGTTGTCACCTCCGGCGAAAGTCAGAAATGTCTGGTTAAATAATCCAATGATTTTCCAAAATGAAAGTTATCAGATTCCTGAGTCTGATGCTTCTCCTGCTTGTCGCGGGGGTAGCGGAGGCTCAATTCAATCCGGACAATCCTCCCGAGCCTGAGGCCGGTCTGAGCTATACGCTGACCGCTGCCGCCTCTCCTTCGGAAGGGGGCTCGGTCTCGCCCGGCACCCAGAAAATAAAGGCCGGACAGGCGGCTTCGGTTTATGCCTATCCGGGGACGGACTATGTCTTCAAGGAGTGGAGGGATGAAGAAGGAAATACGGTTTCCGGAAACAGCAGACTTCAGATAGTTATGCCGGAGCATGACATGAGGGTCACGGCTGTGTTCGTCTATACTCCCAAAAATCCGACGGAGCCGACAACGCCCCAGAAATATGCTGTCGTGGAGTCCCGATCCGTTCCCTCGAACGGTGGCAGTGTCTCCGGAGGCGGAAAATATGCCGTGGGGACAAGCGTCAGGCTTACCGCTTCAAACTACACAGACTTCGTCCTGACCGGGTGGACAGTCAACGGAGAAGCTGTTCCGGAGACATCACGCAATTATTATCACACCGTCACTGACGGGCCCAATAAAGTCGAGGCGCATTTCCGCTATCAGCCTCAGAATCCCGACGAGCCTACACCAACCAGTCCGAGATACAGGCTGTCGCTGGTGTGCACTCCGGCGGACGCTTGCTCGTTCAGTTATCTGAACACAGACGGATACACTAAAAACGAAGCTGTTAGCATAAGAGCCTATCCAAGGACCGGATATGTCTTTGAAGCGTGGAAGAACGATAAGGGTGTCGTGGTCTCGACAACGAGAGACTTCACGTACCTGATGCCTGACCGTCCGATGACATTGACTGCATGTTTCCGTTACTCGCCGAACAGTCCGGCTGAGCCGGAATCTCCCGCTCCCGTCCGCAATATCATCTACGGCGGACGCGAAGTCGTGCTTCCCGGAGGATCGGCTCTTTTCACTGTCAATCTCGAAAACGTCAGCTATGTCAATGGAATCAACATTGACCTCAGTCTCCCGGCTGAATTGAAATTCGACATGGAGTCTGTTCTCCCGGCGACACGTGCGGAGGGACACACACTGTCGGTTCTACCCCTCGACAAAGCAGGTGAATGGCGTATTCAGATGCGTGGAGAAGAGGCATTCGCAGGTGCCAACGGTGCGTTGCTGAGAATCCCCGTGAGCGTGCCGGCAGATGCCGAACCCGGAACGGTTTATGAGGTCGTGCTTTCACATGGCGTAATTTTCAAGACAGACGGCTCGCAGGATGCCGTGACCGTGGCTGACGGATCGGTCAAGATCATCCCGAAGCCCGAGACTCTTCCCGACAGTCCCGACTTTCAGATCCGCGATGTCGAGGCAGATGTAGCCGATGTGATGCCCGGCGATGCAGTAACATTACGCTGGACTGTGATCAACGGAGGCACAGTCGCCGCCGTCGGAGGCTGGAGCGAATCGCTTTTCCTGACAGATGAGGCAGGCAACAGAGTCGTTCTCGGAACAGTCTATCAGGACAACAACGGACTCGGAATCGGCGAGCAGGCAGGTCGCACCGCCACAATAACCGTTCCCCGTCTTCCGGGCCTCAGCGGAAAGCTGAATCCGGGTGTTACAGTGACTCCCTATCTCGCAAGCGATGAAATCGAACAGCTGAGGGCCAACAACACGACGGTCGGAAGCGGCTATCCTCTGACGCTCGGAA
The DNA here is from genome assembly GCA_964393395.1 of uncultured Sangeribacter sp. Classification (GTDB taxonomy): domain Bacteria; phylum Bacteroidota; class Bacteroidia; order Bacteroidales; family Muribaculaceae; genus Lepagella. The sequence continues at coordinate 6,240 of CAYMTQ010000054.1, read as the reverse complement.
AACTTCTGATCCTGAGTGTGCCGGAAACGCTGACGGAAGGCAAGGATGCGAATATCCGGGGACAATTGTCCCGTTCAGGAAGCTGGGCGGAGAGCGAGACATTCTCCCTGACAATGACTTCGTCCGATCCGCGTCTTTCAGTTCCTTCGGAAGTCGTTATTCCGAAAGGCCAGTCTTCGGCATCATTCCAGATTACCCTGAGCGACAACGGAGAACCCGATCCGGTCAAGACTATATCGCTCCGTACCGGGGGCAATGGCTATGATCCTGTCGAGGTGCCGGTGAATATCACCGACAGCAGACTTCCCGGAATCACGGTCACTCTCGATCCCGATGAAGCAGAGGAGGGACAGAAAGTGAAACTAACCCTCACGATACCTTTCCCCTTTGATGAAGACAAAGAGATCTATCTCACCGCTCCCGCTTCGCAAAGGCTCGAACTCCCTGAATCCGTTATCATAGGAGCCGGCACGACATCGGCTGCTGTAGAATTCGCGATACAGGACGACAAGACGATCGAAGGAAATCAGGACGTGCTGATTCAGGCGTCGGCAGAGGGCTTCGTGCCCGGAACCGAATATCTGACTGTAATAGATAATGATATTCCCGCTCTCGAACTTCAGCTGACTCCTTCCGAAGTCAATGAGAATGCCGGTCCTGCAGCGATCCGGGGAGTCGTGAGCCGCACGACAAATATCGACAGGAAAGTGACGCTCTGGCTGACATCCGATCGCCCCGGAGATGTTATGTTCCCGATTGACAGGCTGACAATGGAGGCAGGTGTGAAATCTGTCGAGTTCACGGCCGGGGTCTATGACAACGATATAGTCGACGGAGACAGGGATGTGGAGATCACGGCAGCCGTATATCTCTCGGCATGCGGATGTACCGCAGCCGGAGGACGTGCCGGTTCGGTCAGCTCCATTGTGCGCATAATAGACAACGACGGCCCCTCCCTGACGTTGACAGCCACTCAATCGACTGTGGCCGAGGGTTCTCCGGAGGGAATTGAAATCACAGTGAGCCGGAATGCAGGAATGGATAAGGCTCTCGAAGTGACTCTCGGGTGTGATCCCGCCGGAGCACTCGAAATCCCTGCGTCGGTCATCATTCCCGAAGGTCAGCGCACGGTGAATGTCCGGGTGACCGCACCTGCCAATGATGTCGATGGAGATAACCGCATAGTTACGCTCACAGCACGTGCTGAAGACTTCGCACCTGCATCACTGTGGCTGAATATCACGGACCGTACACTTCCCGATGCACGGATTCCGGCGATCTCCCTGTCAGCAGAAGAAGTGACTGCAGGAAGTGATGTCGATGTCACGCTGACGCTTGCCAGCGTGGGTGTACGTCCCCTGCCCGAGCAGACATGCATAACGGTCTACGTAAACGAAGAACAGGCAACCAGAATCTGGCTTCAGGAACCTCTTGAGCCCGGAAACGAGATTGAGTTCACACGTACCCTGACATTGCCGGCTACAGTCGGACGTTGTCAGATCTATGCCGTCGTCAATCAGGATGGCTCATTCAAGGAACTCGACACCAGTGATAATCATTCAAGTCATCTGACGGTATCTTTGACTTCTCCCTATAAGGCCGGTGTCACGGTAGACCGCGGTATCATCGCTCAGGGAGAGACAGTGACTGTTTCGGGTCGTCTCGAAGGCGATGTGAAAGGGAACGAGGAGGTTGAGGTGTACGTGATCAACAGTGGCGTCAGAAACGTTTTGACAGCCGTCACCTCTGAAGACGGTTCGTTCGAAACGCAATATACACCCTACGCTTCGCTCGGAGGACATTTCAGCGTCGGTGCATGTTATCCCGGTGAGGGTCTCAAAGAGGAGATGGCTTCCTTCGATATTCCCGATATACGTCGATCAGAAGAGGGCTACCTGACCTGTGAGGCGATCACGGGACAGGCAGAGACCCTTCAGATTGCTGTGCGCAATACCGGTGGACTCCCGCTCACTGGTCTGAAAGCCGAGCTCAAGGATCTTCCGGAAGGTCTCGATGCCGAAGTGACGGTTCCCGAAGGTCTCGATGCTTACGAAGAGGCATCGCTGGCGCTCCGGATGAAGAGCAACCGTGTGACGGAAGGCTCCTCATGGGAGACTTTCACAGTCGCGGTTACGTCTGCCGAAGGTGCCCGGCTCAATGTGCCGGTCTACTGGTATTGCCGGTCGCCTAAAGGTGTCCTTTATTCCGAAACATCCTTCATCGAGACTGAACTCGCCGAGGGAAAGACTCTGGAATATCCCGTAACGGTTGCCAACCGTGGCGCCGGAGCTTCAGGCAGGATTCATGTCGTGCTTCCGGAATGGATGAAGATGTCGGGTCCCTCACAGCTTCCGTCGCTCGCGCCGGGAGAGGAGACGACATTCATGCTGCTGCTCACTCCCGCCGAGGATATGGCGCTCAATCATTATGTAAGCGGTCAGATGGCTGTTGAATGTGAGAATGGATCCGGCTTCACTGTCGGCTACAAGGTGACTCCCGTGTCGGACGAACCTGCATGGCTGAATGTTGAGGCATGTGATGAATATACCTATAATACAGCCGAGGCTCCTCGCGTTGCCGGCGCTGAGGTGAAGGTGCTGTTCCCCGGCAACGGACGTGTCGTTTCCGAAGGACGGACAGGTGAGGACGGTGTCTATTCCGCCGAGCTCCCTGCCGGTTACTATCGTGTGGAAGTTTCTGCCGAAAGCCACGAGGATTGGAGCGGAATGGTGCTTCTCAAACCCGGAAAATCCGAGACAGTGACAGCCAATATCTCGTTCAACCCGATCACGATCAGCTACTCTGTCGTTCCGACCGAGATCGAAGACGAGTACATGATCGAGACCAATGTGCGTTATGAGCTGAATGTTCCCGCTCCCGTTGTCCGTCTTATCGTACCGAAGCGCTTTGACGGTGACGACATGGAGGTAGGAGACGCAAAGATCATCAATATCCAGATGGTGAACGAGGGTCTGATGACGGCCTTCAATACGGCTCCCGTCTTCGAGAAAGACAATCCCGAATGGAGTTTCGAGCTTCTTGACTATAAGGAACCGTTTGATCTCGCTCCCCACCAGACTGTCAATATACCTGTCCGCGTCACGAGGATAGCCGATTCGTCCGCTCCGCAGAATGTGTCCGGTAAAAGGAGGTCTGCCGCCGAAGACATGTATAAGTCATATCAAGGCTGCATGACCCACGTCTCGGAAACTTATGAAGTTATCTGCGGAGAAAAGATACGCAAGAATGGGGGAGCTGAGAGCATGGCCATGAAGATGTGCGCTACTGCCGCCACGATGGCCGGTGTCTATTCTGCGGTGAGCAACCTGATGGGCAACATTGCCTGGGGGGCGAATCTCGGAGGACCTGTTCCTCCCGGGACAGCGGCTCCGTCCTCATCCGGCGCATCGACCAATAAGCAGGAAGTCGGCGGTGAACAGAATTTCTCGATCTGCAACAAATGTGACGCCGAGAAGGCTGACAACCTCATCGACAGCCTCGTCGGCCTCGCCGGAGGTCCGATCGGCAAATTCTGGGAGGCATTGAGCTCGGTTGTCAAGTGGTATCGCGCAAACGGCCACAAGATCCGCGTCGTCATCGAGAAAGTCTCCAACGACATGCTGACGACCGGTCTCGACATGAAATATAAGAATGGCGGCAATTATTATACTCTCGTCGCCATGATCTATGAAGTCTCCAAACCGTGTGAGGACGGTGGCGGCTCATCTGTCCGCAGAAAGGCCCCGGGTGACGGATCTGATGAATCGGATTCTCTGTTCGCGGAGACTGATCCGAAGTTCCGCCACAGCTGGCAGGAGACTTTCTATAATGAAGCGAAGGAGTTCAGTCTCGGCTGGGATGCGCTGACAAAGGTCTATTCCCTGATTGCCGGAGATCCCGTCTGGACGTTTGATCTGACTCCCGACAAGCAGATTTTCATGGAATATGTCTCAGGTCTCGAAGAGGGAACTGTCGTCACGGACGAGGAACTGGCCCGAATCAAGCCTGAATCCGTCTCCTTTGCTCAGGCGAGGGAGTATCTCGACCGCCGTCTCGGAATCATCGATGTCGAGGCTCTGTATGGCGAGGAGATAGAAAAATATCTTGAGCAGTTCGCCGCAGTCGAAGATGCCGCCGAGGCTGCCGGATTTGAGAATGCCGCACGGCGCTTTGATAAAGCCTATGAGGACTATACCAATGAGTTCAGCAACATGAAGGACAACTCCGTCTGTGCATCGGTCGGACTGCGGTTCTCCCAGTCTATGGCTATGACGCGTGAGGCTTTCCGCGGAACTCTGGATGTATTCAACGGTCACACGGAGATCCCGATGCGCGATGTGCGCCTGAACCTGACGGTGACAGGCCCCGACGGAGTTGAAGCGACTGCACACGAATTCCAGATGACTCCCGAGAGCCTAACGGGATTCGCGGGCGATCTGGACCTGACGGCAGGCTGGGAGTTAGGTGCCGGAGAGAACGGACGTCTTCAGGTGCTGTTCATTCCGACACGTTATGCCGCGCCCGATGAACCGGTTGTCTGGACATTCGGAGGTTCGGTGACATATATCGATCCCTTCAACTCGTTTGAGGTCACACGTCAGCTTCAGCCGGTGAGCCTGACGGTCAACCCGTCTCCCGTGCTCGACCTGACCTATTTCCTCCAGCGCGATGTCTATTCCGACGACCCCTTGACTCCGGATGTGGTCGAGCCCTCGGAGGGTGCTGAATTTGCACTGGTGATTCACAACACCGGTGCCGGTGATGCCCGGAACGTGAGGTTCGTGACCCGTCAGCCCGAAATTGTGGAGAACGAGAAAGGAGTGCTTCTTGATACTAAATTCTCATCATCACAGCTGAATGGTTCGGAACGCCATCTTTCTCTCGGGGAGAGCATACCGACTGATTTCGGTGATATTCCTGCAGGCGGCGCCTCGTATGCACAGTGGTGGTTTGAGGCCTCCCTGACAGGTCATTTCACCGAATATGATGTCAGCGCGGTCCACGTCACATCTTATGACAATCCTGATCTCAGCCTTCTCGGAAATGTCGGGATACACGAAATGATCCGTGGAATATCGGGTCCCGACGCCGGGCGCCGGCTCTTCCTTGTCAATGATGTGGTCGATTCGGATGATCTGCCTGACACTGTCTATTTCAGTGATGGTTCCGATGCTCAGCCTTTGGCCGGCGCAGAGGTTTCCGCGTTGATGACCGGTCAGCTCGAATGTGAGGTGCATGTGACACCGGAAACTGCCGGCTGGGTTTATGGCAAGATCGAAGATCCGACCGGAGGCAGACTCCGTCTGAGTTCTGTCCGGAGGCTGAGCGACGGGGAGGAGATCCCCGCCGACAACTTCTGGCAGACGGCAATGACGATGCGCGACGGCCGCTCTCCGGTGCATGAGGCCCTGCTTCATGTCGCTGCAAACACTGCGAGTCCCGAGACTTACGTCCTGACGTTTGAACCGCGTCCGGAGGTCGTTCTTGAGGTTTCCTCGATCAGTGGTATTCCGTCGGATGCTGACGGCCCGATCGATCCGGTGTCCGCTGTGACGGTCAGCTTCAGCAAAGCTCCGGAGAAGAATAGCTTCACGACCGAAGCCCTGAGGCTCACTTGTGCCGGAAGTCCGCTTGATCTGACCGATGTCGGAATCAGTCCTCTCGCGGCCGATGTCTATTCGGTTGATCTCAGCGAAGCAACTCAATATGAAGGATTCTATGTCTTCACGGTCGATGCTTCGGCTCTGCGCGATGAACAGGGTTACGCAGGCGAGGGTGGAAAGAGCGTCTCATGGCTTCAGCGAGGCAAACAGCTTGTCGGCCTTAATGAAACCGGATATGAGACGGAGAACTTCATTATCCGTCCCGTACCCGTCAGAGACAGAATGACTGTCAGCGGACCGTTCACCCGCCTCAGGAAACTGATGATTCACGACACTGCCGGTCGGCTCCTTGCTGAATGGAACAACCCTGAAGGTGTCTCGCCTGAGTTCACTGTCGAAGGTGTTTCCTCGGGCGTGATGATAGTCACTGCCGTGACGGACGATGGCACGATTCACGCTCTCCGCGTTCCGTTCCTCGGTAAGTAATCTATGTTTAGAGCCCATTTCATAAAATGTTAAAAATTTTATGAAATGGGCTCTTAGGGTGAGGGTGTGTCAAAATGACGGGATCGTCGAATTGTGGGGACATTGCGTGCAATGTCAGAAATGTAACATGTTGACTAACAAATCGGACATG
>CAYMTQ010000053.1:0-14021 GCA_964393395.1 uncultured Sangeribacter sp. | reverse complement strand
GCGAAGTTACAAAAAAATCAGCATTTTGCCAAGACCTTTCATCCCATCTCCATGTTAACGTCTCCTAACCTTCACTGCCTGTAGTCTCTCCGTATCAACTTCTAATCCCTCCTTTCGTTCACATCCTTATCGATCTTGTCGATAGATGAGTTGTTCCCTCCTTTAAAATTTATGAAATTATAAAACAAGCGGATTCGGCGATGTGCGCTGAATCCGCTTGTTTGGTGTGGAGCATACCAGACTCGAACTGGTCACCTCTTGACTGCCAGTCAAACGCTCTAGCCAGATGAGCTAATGCCCCGTTTGATGGTGTGATCGGCCGATGTCTTCCGATTACACCGCGAATTTAAGGCATATTTCCGATATTACCAAAAATTCTTCCGAATTTTTTTCTCGTATCCAATGCCGTCCTGTTCAGATAACTTCGGTTTTCCCGTCGTAACCTATTCCTCAGCATAGGCCGGTTTCTCGGCAGACTCAGGTTTTTATGCAGACTCAGGTTTCTCTGTAGTCTCCCGGTTATCTGTTGAACCTGCGAGCATATTCAGGAATTCATCTTCCGAGAGGATAGGAATGCCGAGGGCTTTGCATTTCTCTAACTTCGCCGGACCCATATTCTCACCGGCGAGTACAAAAGTTGTTTTCTTCGAGATGCTTCCCGCGTTCTTTCCACCTTCGCGTTCGATAATGTCCTTGTATTCGTCACGGCTATGGTGCGAGAAAGTTCCGGAAATCACGATTGTCTTGCCGTCGAGGATGTTGCCACCCGGAACGAGTTTTTCTTCCGAGAGAGACATCTGCAGTCCGGCATCAGTCAGCCGGTCAATTATGCGTTCATTTACCGGGTCATGCAGATAATCGTAAATTCCCTGCGCTATAACGGGTCCTACATCCGGAATGGCGGTGAGCTCTTCGACAGTCATGGCGCGCATCCGTTCCATGCTCTTGACTCCCTTGGCGAGGCGTTTTGACGTCGTCTCACCGACATTCGGAATCGAGAGGGCATAAATCACCCGTTCAAAGGGAACTTTTTTGGATTCCTCGATGCCGGCCATGATGTTGGCTGCACTCTTTTCACCGATACGTTCGAGGCGTGAAAGCTTCTCAGCGTCAAGGTTATATATATCAGCGATATTCCCGACGAGTCCGCAGGCAAAGAGCAGTTCGGCAGTCTCTTCACCAATTCCGTCGATGTTCATCATCCGGCGTGCGGCAAAATGTTCAATGCGCCCTGTGATCTGGGGACGACAACCATATCGGTTCGGGCAGCGCCAGGCTGCTTCTCCGGGTTCGCGGACGAGCTTGGTCCCGCATTCCGGACATTCAGTGACAAATTCTATCGGCTGGGCATCTTTCTCACGTCGCGAAGTGTCCACCCCTGTGATCTTTGGAATTATTTCACCACCCTTTTCCACATAGAGCCAGTCTCCCTGATGTATTCCCAATTCGCGGATAATGTCATCATTGTGGAGCGATGCGCGCTTGACTATCGTGCCGGAAAGCAATACGGGCTCGAGGTTGGCAACCGGTGTCACGATACCCATACGTCCTGTTTCGAAAGAGACGAAGCGGAGGCGTGTGCAGGCGTTCTCGGGATTGAATTTATAGGCTATGGCCCAGCGTGGAGATTTGGCCGTGTAGCCAAGATTCAGCTGTTGTCTCAAAGAATTGACTTTGAAGACAAGACCGTCTGTAGCCACAGGAAGTTCCCTGCGGTGTTCATCCCAATAATTTATATATTCGTCAACTTCTTCGAGCGAATGCAGCAGCTGCATGGCCTGCGATACCTTGAATCCCCATTTGCGGGCGGCGAGCATGTTGTCATAATGATTGTCAAAAGGTAGATCATCGCTAAGAAGATAATAGAACCGGGCATCGAGACGTCTTCTGGCAACTTCGCGAGGGTCTTGTGTCTTCAGAGTGCCTGAGGCGGCGTTTCGCGGATTGGCGAACAGCGGTTCCTCATTATATGCCCTCTCGGCATTAAGCTCCTCGAAAACTTTCCACGGCATGAGGATTTCGCCCCGGATCTCAAATTTCTCCGGCCAGTCGCCGGGTCTGAGAACGAGGGGAATGCTGCGGATTGTCTTGACATTGGCCGTCACATCGTCTCCCTGAGTACCATCTCCGCGGGTGACGGCGCGGACGAGGCGGCCGTTTTCGTATGTCAGCGAAATTGAGGTTCCGTCGAATTTCATTTCTCCGACTACATCAAATTTCTCGCCGTCGAGACCTTTTCGCACACGATCGAACCATTCATCCACCTCTTCGATCGAATAGGTGTTAGACAGCGACATCATCGGACGCTCATGAACAACGTGTTCGAATCCCTTCGTGAGATCCGATCCGACGCGCTGTGTCGGAGAGAGAGGATCGGCAAATTCGGGATTCTCCTTTTCCAACCTTTCAAGTTCCTTGAGGGCCATATCGAAATCCTTGTCCGATATTTCAGGCTCGTTGAGGACATAATACTTGTGGTTGTGAAGATTGATATAGTCCCGAAGACGTTTGATTTCCTGCCCGGCTGTGTTCATGTTCGTATCGTTGTCAAAAGGTTCTGTAACAAGGGATTAGCTCTAAGGTATTGAATAAAGGACGATTATTTCCGGTTCTCCCAACTGTTTAATGTAGACTGTCAGGGGAGAAACGGATATGTCACTTTCCACAGAAACAACGCTTCGCCCGGCATTGAAGTTGAAGCGGCGCACCGGTCTTTTTTGTCAATGACTTCCCGAAATTCTTCAATAGACATTTTCCCACGTCCGACATCTACGAGCGTGCCGACAATGGCGCGCACCATATTTCTGAGAAACCGGTCGGCCGTGATGGTGAAGACGAGCTGTTCACCTTCGGTTGTCCACCGGGCGTGAGAGACCCGGCAGAAGTTAGTCTTCGTGTCGGTGTGAAGCTTGGAGAAAGATGTGAAATCTTCCGTTTCAAGGAGAATTTCGGCCGCACGGTTCATTTTCCCGACATCGAGGGGACCCGACGCAAGCCAGCTCAAAGGATAGTTGAATGGATTTTTCGCCAGATTGACGAAATACTTATACGTCCTCGAAGTGGCGTCAAAACGTGCGTGTGCATCCGGATGGACAGGAATTAGATCATAAACGGCGATGTCGCGCCCGACCATGAGGTTGATTGACCGCAACAGTTTGTCCTTGTCCGGAATGTTTCCGGGGAAGTCGAAATGAGCATACATCTCGGCCGCGTTCACGCCTGTGTCAGTGCGTCCTGCTCCCGTGATCCGAATTTCCCGCCGGAGCACAGTCGACAATGCCTTTTCGAGGGTCTCCTGAACCGAGATAGCGTTCGGCTGCGACTGCCACCCGTGAAAAGGGGCACCACGATAGGCCAGCCGGATGAAGTAACGCACCGGCGGTGCGATCTGCTCAGCCGAGATCCTCGGCTCAATGAGAGTTATTTTTTCAGGCGCCGGCGCGAGTGCTTCGGTGATGTTCTGAATTATCTGGGCCATGCGATCTCCAATTATTTTGATTGCCCGTTCTTCAGCTTTTGAGCGTCGGGCCATCATCCGGTCAGTCCCTCTCGAGATAGGTGATCCCGTAGAGCCCCGAACGGTAATTGTTGAGGAACTGGCGTCCCTCGTCGGCACTGATCTTTCCGGCTTTCATCGAGGCCGTTACCCATGTCTCCAGATTTCTGACGAGCTTCTTGGGATTATATTCGACGTAATCCAGCACGTCGGCCACAGGTTCGCCGTCAATAATCTGTTCGATCACATGGCCGTCCTTTCCGACAGCGATGTGGACAGCGCTTGTATCGCCGAAAAGATTATGAAGGTCGCCGAGAATCTCCTGATAAGCTCCGACGAGGAACACTCCGAGATAATAAGGTTCGTTGGCCTTCAGCGAGTGGACAGGCAGCGAATGGGATGTACCCTGAGGGGACACGAAATGATCGATTTTACCGTCCGAGTCGCATGTTATGTCCTGAATTGTGCATACTCTTCCAGGTTTCTCATCGAGACGGTCAACCGGCATGATAGGGAACATCTGGTCGATTGCCCAGCTGTCCGGCAGGGACTGGAAGAGAGAAAAGTTGCAGAAATATTTTTCGGGAAGCATCCTTCCGACTTTCCGGAGCTCCTCCGGCGGGTGCTTCATGGAGCTGGTGATATCATGCACGTCACGTGCGACAGACCAGAACAGCTTCTCGACCTGGGCTCTTGTTCTCAGATCGAGCAGGCCGAGACTGAAGAGCTCGAGAGCCTCCTCGCGGATCTGAAGCGCGTCGTGCCAGTCCTCGAAGACTCTTGACGGATTTATCTTGTCCCAGATTGTGTATAGTTCCCGTGCGAGCTCGTGGGCGTCTTCCGGAAGTTCTTCCGAATCTCCCCAGAGAGGGAGCTGTGTCGTCTCGAGAGTCTCGATGATCAGCACTGAATGATGTGCGGTCAGCGATCTGCCGCTCTCAGTGATTATATTGGGGTGTGGAAGATCATTCTTCACACAGACGTCCACAAGGGCCGAAACGGCATCGTTCACATATTCCTGAATCGAATAGTTCATCGAACTCTCGCCTCTTGACGAGCGTGTTCCGTCATAATCGACTCCGAGACCGCCGCCTATGTCGACGAATTTCAGGTTGAAGCCCGATTTCTGAAGCTGGACATAGAACTGCATCGCTTCTCTCAAAGCGGTCTTGATCCTACGTATTTTCGTGATCTGGCTTCCAATGTGGAAATGAATGAGCTTCAGCGACGACATCATCTTGTTCTTTTCCAAGAACGACAATGCATCGAGAAGTTCGCTTGAGTTGAGGCCGAATTTGCTGACGTCGCCACCCGATTCCTCCCACTTTCCGCTACCTGAAGATGAAAGCTTGATGCGGATTCCGATATTGGGCTCGATCTTCAGACGTCTGGCGACATTTGCGATGAGCTTCAGTTCATTGAGCTTTTCGACGACAATATAGATGCGTCGTCCCATTTTCTGGGCGAGCAGAGCAAGCTCGACATAATTTTCATCCTTATAGCCATTGCAGATGATCATCGAGTCTTCCGAAGTGTTGACCGCGAGAACGGCATGGAGTTCCGGTTTCGAGCCGGCTTCGAGTCCGATATTGTATTTATTGCCGTGGCTGACTATCTCTTCCACGACAGGACGCATCTGATTGACCTTGATGGGATAGACGATGAAGCTTTCTCCATGGAACTCATATTGTTCGGCGGCTTTCGCGAAGCAGCTTGAGATTTTCCGGATCCTGTCGTCGAGAATATCCGGAAAGCGGAGGAGAAGGGGAGGGGTCACGTCTCTCAGACGCAGATCGTCCAGCACCTCCTTGATATCGATCGGCATGCACCCTTCACGAGGTGTGACCTGGACATGACCTTTGTCGTTGATTGAAAAATATTTGAGACCCCAACCACCGACATTATACAGTTCGGAGGAGTCTTCTATACGCCATTTTCTCATTTGGTTCTTTTCGATTTGCGTGATTTCTTGTGTGATCGGCCCTGAGTTCAGACCGAACGTCCAAGAAGTTCGAACTGTTCGACGATTATTTCTGTGATGCGCCTGGTGATCTGCATCTTGTCGGTATATTCCCTTGTCTTCAGATACCCTTCGATGAAGAGTCTCGACCCTTTTCTGACATAACGTTCAAAAAAGAGCGCGTTTTCGCCGGGAACGACGAGACGATGCCATTCAGTGATTTCGACACCTGTCTTTCCTCTCCGGACATTTGTGGCCATTGGGAGATAAGCAACGGGAAAATCTTTTTCAGGATAACGTATCTCCGGATCCGCTCCGACGTTTCCCATCAGCAACACTTTGTTCAGGCTCATCCTTATCTGCTTGATATGTTTAGCAAAGAATTAATACTTATGGGCCTTCAGATAAAGACCTGTCTTCTCATGCAGTCCGAACATCAGGTTCATGATGTGAACGGCATCTCCGGCTCCGCCTCTCATCCGGCAATCGGCCACAGTCTCGATCACGAGATGACCGTCTTCCGGTTCGGAAAGAGAGATGATACATTTATCAGTCCCTTCCACCTCCTCAGGAGACATCGGACGCCCGGAAATATAAGTGAAGTTATGATCATCATAACTCTCCTCATAAATCCGTTTCAGTTCATCGGGATGAACGCCACAGGGCGTCTCGATGACGAGTCTCATCGCTCTGGCCGAGTGGGACGAAGGCGAGTGTTCAAGCGTTATCTCACCTTTATGGCTATTCTGGATTTTCTTTAGTATATGGATTGTCTCGGAGAGCGCACGCCCGAGCTTTTCATCTGTTGCAATGTCGTCAGGACATTCAACGCGGATTTTCACCTTCTCATTCAGCAGAAGGTGGGATGCAAGCGGAAAGAGACTGATGACCGAAACCCCGGCTATAGAACGGGGAACGACCGCGCGTTTCGCTCCTCTGACAATGGCCTTCCGGTTAATCTCCGGCAATCCGTAGACCATCCCCAAAGCTTCGAAATCAAGCGTGGGAGCGTGGGACATGTCGATGATCCGGAGCTCCGGAAATTCATCTGCCGCAGATCCGGAAGATGCTAATGCGCGGAAATATTCAGCTGTTTCGGAATGGGAGTCAATGAAGATGACATCGAGGTCCGACGGGTCGATGGTCTCGGAGAAATCGAGGTCCAGCTCTCCGGTCAGTCCGTGATGTACGGACGCGACACTGCGACCGCGCAATGCCGGAGCATGTGCGGTCACAAGGTCTACGTCAGGATGGTTAACCAAAATTCTGATGAGTTCACCGGCCATTGGGGAATCAGCACCGACGATCCCGACTTTTATCATAAAGACAAATTTTTAAGGACATATTCTCCGATAGACAGCTGTCCTTCCGGAAAAGTACGGAAATGGCATCTGTCGCCGGAGACGACGGAGGCTGTTTACTCCGGGAATCTCTCATCGATCATCGCCTGATCGATAGGGAGGACGCGGGACAGGGATGTCATTGCCTGACGGTGTGTCACTCCCTCGCGGATCACGATGAAGATTGTGTTGGAGCCGGCTACTGTGCCGAGGATCTCGGGGCTCTTAAGCAGGTCGATGTCATAAGCGAGACCTGTAGCGTATCCATTACGGCTCTTGATCACGCACATGTTGCCTGAGAATTCGATTGAGCTGAAGCCGAGAACATGAGCACCGTGAGAACGGGTCTGACCTGCGGCGAGAAGCTGATCGTGCACGTGGTTCTGATCCGGGAGAATGTACATGTAGCCGCCGTTGTCTGTCGGCACTTTTGTGGTTTTCAGGAGCTTCAGGTCGCGCGAAAGGGTTGCCTGAGTGACGTTGAATCCTTCTTTCTGAAGAAGGTGTGAAAGCTGTTCCTGACTGGAGATGCAACGGTTTGTGATCAGATCGATGATTAGATCAACTCTTTTCTTTCTGTTTTTCATTTTCGGGGGTTATAGATAGGCTTGTTTTTCACCACGGATCCGCATTCAGAAGATCAGATATTCTTTAACACTGAATATGAGAGAAATATCGCTTGGAAGTAATCTTCCAATGCAAATCGGGTGGATTGATTGTTAATGCTCTGCAAAAATACAAAAAAATGCGGAACATCACATAAAATCTTGAAAAAATACAATCGAAAATTCTTTTTTACCTTTCAACCGATCTTTCTGCGGTCCAATTCAGCCTTTATTCGGGCCGCGCTTTCATAATCTTCCTTTTCTACGGCCTGCTCCATAGCCCTTTTGAGCTCGCTGTCGCTCATCCGTCTGAGGCGGTCGCCGTCTGACGAAGGACGCGGTGTTCTCCGCTCACGTTCGGGCTGATTTTTCTGTTTCTGATTCTCATTGGTGAATCCTGCTTCCTCGATCACACGTCTGGAGGTGTAGATCGGCGCGTCACATCTCAGTGCGAGAGCGACAGCATCCGATGATCTGGAGTCGAGAGTCTTTCTGTTTCCGAGCGCATCCTCGATGGTGAGGTCTGCGGCGAACACTCCGTTCGGCAGTTTGCGGATCTCGACTTCGACCAGCTTCATGTTGAATTCCTCGAGCATTTTGGCCATTATGTCATGCGTCAGAGGCCGCGGGGTCGAAATATCCTGCAATTTACATTCAATAGACTGCGCTTCGGGATAGCCGATTATAATCGGAATTCTGACTGTTCCGGCATCTTCCTGAAGGATGAGTGCATAAACGCCGGATTCAATCTGATTATAGGTGATGCCGATCACCCTCAGTCTCTCTCTGTTCTCCATATATAGTTATCAATCTTTGTCGTTTTGCGAGCTTCCGGATTTCTTCTTCCGTGGATTTTTCTTTTCGCCCAGAGTTATCATTCCCGACCCGAGACACAGCCGCCTGTCCGGCGAATAGACAATGGCAAACTGTCCGGGAGCTATTCCCTGGACATCTGAGTCGGATTCAATCAAGAAAGAGTTGTCATCAGTCTTACGGATGACGCCATCGGTGAATTCCGGCGTATGTCGAGTCTTGAAGCTGATACGGAAGACACCCTCTCTGTCATTTTCAAACAAATCTTCCGTAATCCAGTTCATCTCCTGGACGGGAATCAATCTTCCGTATTGCTCTCGCGTATCGTAACCGCGGGAAACATAGACCACGTTGTCGCGTACATTCTTACGCACGACATACCACGGACCACCGCTCAGCCCGAGACCTTTCCGCTGACCGATCGTGTGGAACCAATATCCTTTATGCGTTCCGATCTTCTGACCGGTCGCGATATCGATTATCGCTCCGGGACGCGTTCCGAGATGACGCTCAATGAAGTCGTTATAGTTGATTTTCCCGAGAAAACATATTCCCTGCGAATCCTTTCTTCCCGCATTTGGAAGTTTAGCTTCGACAGCGGCCTTCCGGACATCCTCTTTCGGAATATTACCGAGCGGAAACATCAGATGGCTCAGCTGGCTGTATGATATCTGGGCGAGAAAATCGGTCTGGTCCTTGACCGGGTCGGCTGCAGTCGCGAGATACAGTTTTCCATCCTTTTCCTCGATAGACGCATAATGGCCTGTGGCGACTTTGTCAAATTCATGACCCCAGCGTTCTTCAAAGAAACCGAACTTGATCAGCTTGTTGCACATCATGTCGGGATGCGGGGTCAGGCCTTTCTCCACGGTCTTCAGCGTATAATCCATCACATACTCCCAATATTCCTCGTGAAGGGACACAATTTTCAGGGGAAGTCCGTATTTCCTGGCGATCAGGGTGCACAGCTCTATATCCTCTTCGGCAGAGCAGTCACCTTCGCCATTGTCCATCCCGATCCGGATATAGAACAGATGGAGCTCATGCCCCTCCTTGAAAAGGCGGTCAACGACAACAGCGCTGTCGACACCTCCGGAAACAAGTACTGCGATCTTCATTCTTTTTCAGATGGAATTATCAGATTTCAGACAGGATTATCAGACTTCCTCGAGCTCTTCCTCGTTCTTGTCCGAGGAGTGGAGGATATGAAGTGAAAGGAAATAGTCGACGGAGATCTTTCCCGGCCCGACAAGGAGGAGGAAGAAGAATATGGCCATGAACATCACCGGCAGATACCCTTCCTGCTGCCACGTCAGAAGGTATGGTGCCTCATGGACATGATCTTTCAGCAGATAGATCTCGGCAATGAGCATCGCGACAAATGGGGGAAGGATCATCATTCGTGTCAGGAAACCGGCCATGATGAAGATTGAGCAGATTCCCTCGATTGCTGTCATCACGATAAGCGATGTCTCGGGACCCATTCCGAGCACGCTCGGGAAGACATTGTGCTGGTCATAGAAATGAGCGATCTGCCTGACGCAGAAAGAGAGCATCATCACGCCGACAAAAAGTCTGAGGAAAAGTCGTCCGAGATTTGTGTAGCTATGGCCTGTGATAAAGACATACAGGCTCTTTATTTTGTCAATCAGTTTCATTTGTGATAATAACAGCTTGTTTGACTGCCTCTTCAGGGGTAATATTCTTGAAGCGGATCGTTCCTTTGGAGTCAATGATGAAAATAGATGGAGTCAGACGGAGGTCATAGAGCGTGTCGATATCCCGGGCTGAGCCGACGGCCCACTTCGGATTGTAATCTGCGACCTTTGCTTCCCATCCATCCTCGGGATCCGGAACAATATAGACCACGTTGAGTTTTCCTTCATTGACCAGCTCTGAAAACTCCAGATCCGTGTCTAACTTCAGTTTTCCCATCCTGCAGTCGAAACAGTCGGGATCGCCGAAATACAGAACTGTCGGAGTCGCCATCGGAAAGTATTTACCGGATCGTCCGTCGGGCCTGGTGAAGGAGAACTCAGGAGCTTTTTTCCCGGTCATCGAGTTTTCGAGTGATGAAATCTGACGTTCATATCTCATCTTCCGGTTTGAGTCAATCTTCTTGTTTCTGACCACTGCCCCGGCATATCTGATGTAGACATCGTCGATCCACATCGACGCCCTCGGTCCGTAGAGCGCTTCTTCAGCGGCTCGGGCCATCTGAAGGAGAAGAACCGGATTCTTCTCTATGCGCTTTATCAATGCGTCGGTTGATCTGGTGACTTCACCGGCGTCAGCCCATTGCATTGCGACAGAGTAGGTCTCGAAAGCATGATTCAGGGCATTCTGATCGACTGCTGTCTTGTTCTTCACATCGAGCTTATCCCAGAAATGAGCCATCACATAGTCGCTCCTGTCCCGGAGATTCTGCATTTCTTCCGGAGGAGAGGGATAATCGAAAAGTGGTTCGACAACGACGATCTCATGCTGGGCATTCTGTGCGGCTGCCGGAGCCGTAAAACCGAACGATCCTGCCAGACACAAGATAGCGGATGTTAGAAATATTTTTTTCATCAGTGGTAGAACATGCTTCAGAAGTTGAACGTGCTTCGGTAGGTGAACGTGTGTCCCCGGCCATTCATAGCCTCGGGTCTTTGTCCTCGCTGTGGAATGTTGCGAGGGCCTCGGCCGGTGATTTGATGATTTTGCTGAGCGTGAATCCGCAGGCATCGGCGGCATCGGTCAGCTGATCCTTGAAGTGCCAGGCTATGGAACCGACAAATCCGAGCGGACGCCGTCTTGCATTCTCATATTTCGCGACGTTTCGTTTCAGGAAAGCCGTCATTTCTTTCAGGACGAGAGCATAGAGATAAGGGTTCCAGAGGTTTTCACGGATGAAGGGTACCACGGAAGCAAGGAATCTGTTCGGATTCGGCTGTCTGTAGACCTTGTCGATTATTTCAGGTAGCGTCATTCCGAGGGATTCGAGAAACTTCTCGCGAACGAGAGCCGGCAACTCACCTTTGAAGACATCGGCGATCAACCGTTTCCCGAGAGCCGTTCCGCTGCCTTCGTCACCGAGGATATATCCGAGCGAGGGGACGTTGTTGACGATAGTTTTACCGTCATACAGTCCGGAATTGCTTCCCGTTCCGAGAATGCAGGCGATTCCCTCCTCGCGCCCGTGGAGAGCCCTTGCGGCTCCGAGGAGATCCGACTCGACTGTGATTTCGGCACCGGGCCATATCGAGGAAAGCCTGAGACCAACCCTGGAGTTCGTCTCACCACCGATACATCCGGCACCATAATATATCACCTTCGAGACACTGTCATCATTCCATCCATCTTTTCGGCCTGCTTCCCCGAAAATTCGGGACATCTCTTCGTCTGAAGCGAGCGCGGCGTTCAGTCCGGATCCGGTGTGACGGAGTGTGTCAGCCTCTTTTTCCGTATCCACAAGCATCCAGTCGATTTTTGTCGATCCGGCATCGGCTATAATTATTTTGTTCATGTAATCTGTCTTTCCAAACTACAAATGTAACAATAAATCTGAAAACGGGCAATAGCATTCTCATAGAGCCGGGCTCGGAAAAACATTTTCAGCTTCAGAAGTGTTAAAATATCAAAGTAACCCCAAATTGAGTTTGTACTATGAAGAAAACCATGTTGCTGCTGGCCGCGCTTCTTACTTTTTCCGCGGCATGGAGCCAGAATCTGTCTAAAAGTGAGTCGAAAGCGCTTCAGACTTTCCTCTCGCAGCCTGCGCGCCACGCTGCTTCAAACGGCGCGGCCCTGAAATATGACGGCAAAAATCTTTCGTCTGTAGAAGGTCTTAAGATAGAAAACGGACATGTGACCGAAATCAGCTGGTCCGGTAAAGATCTCGCCGGTTCTCTGAACCTTTCGGCATTTCCGGCCTTGACAAAGATAGATGTTTCACGAAACGCCCTGACCGGTCTTGTCATCGAATCGAATCCGGTTCTGACGGATCTGAACGCAAGCCATAATCTTCTGCCTCAGGTGACTGTGGAGAAGAATTCACAGCTTCAGAATCTGAACCTCAACCGTAACCGTCTGACCACGATTGACCTGGGTGGCATTCCTTTGCTGAAGAAACTCAACATCGCGTCTAATTTCCTTGTGGGTCTCGATGTTTCGAATCTGACACTTCTCGAGAATCTGAATGTGACTTCCAACCGGCTCGAAGAACTTGCTGTCAACGATTGTCAGGCTCTGAAGAATCTTTACGCAGGATACAATGATCTGACGACAATCGAACTCTCAGGTCTTACGCGTCTTGAAAATCTGAACGTGACCTCAAACAAGATTTCAAAATTCTATCTCCAGAATCTTCCGTCGCTGTTCACGATTTTCGCATCAGATAACCACATGGCCGAGATGGCGATCAATAATTGCCCCTCGCTCGATGAGGTTTACGCCCCCTATAATGACCTGACGACTTTCTCAGTCAAGGATTGCAACAATCTCGGATTTGTTGATCTTGCCTGGAATGATCTGACCTATCTGGATCTCTCCAATCAGTATCAGCTGCAGAGAGTGAATGTGGCCAACAATCAGCTCGTGACGCTTGATGTCAGCTTCTGTCCGACGCTTCGTTCGATCAATATCGCAGGCGACTCGATGCTGACAGACCTGCGGACCGAAGGCGACTCAATGCTTCGCCAGATCGTCGGAGTCTGGGACTTTGAGTGATGAGTATATAGAAAGACAATATTGTCAATCGGAATCATTTGGTTGTTTGACAATTGGAATTGACCGATTGATTGAAATAGATAAGAAATAGATTCAGCGGGATGCCCGGTATGGCGTTCCGCTGAATTTTTTTTGATGAATGTATCTCGATCTGACAACGGGTGTATGACTAATAAGTCTTATAATCATATAAGCTGGACACAGGAATAAACCGGACACAGGAAAGAATGATTACTGTGTTAAAGGGAAAAATATGGTGAACAAAATGGGGGAGGGGTATGTTAGAGAGGTATGATACAATCAGTGATATTCATAATCCTCAAGGTCATCGTGATGATAGTGCTTCTCGTGGCGATGGTGATGGTGCTTCTCGGAATCCGGCATCTCTCCAATCCGCAAGAGAGTGCGACACGCGAGGAAACCGACGTGCTTAAGCGTGAGGTTATGGATTCCAAACCCGGCATCAGCCGCCACAGTCTCTTCCGCCAGTTCCTTTACAGCGGAAAGAAATGAAAAAGAATAATTGAAAAAGTGCTATAATACAGTGACGTTAATCTCCGGATCGCGTCACTTTTTTCAGACCGATAAACAGGAAGGCTTACTTGACATAGACGCAGCAAAAGTGACTTGGGAGAAAAGAAGAAAAGGGATCTGACTGAGAAGCAGGAAAGCTCGCTTGACCGGGAATACTAAGTTCATCGGGTTGTTTTCGGAACGAGGAGAGCGGTGTGTCCGGGGAATAAATAAGACCGACTTGCTCAAGGTATAAAAAAAGACTGTTTCATGACCGAAGGTCACAAAACAGTCAACGAAGAACATTGGTGTCCGAAATGAGACTCGAACTCACACGGCATTTCTGCCACTACCCCCTCAAAGTAGCGCGTCTACCAATTCCGCCATCCGGACATGGATTCGTGGGTGTGTCTGACTCACGGAGCGAAAAACGGGACTCGAACCCGCGACCCCAACCTTGGCAAGGTTGTGCTCTACCAACTGAGCTATTTTCGCATTTAAGGATCTCATCAGTAGGGGAGATCCTCATGTGTCCGAAATGAGACTCGAACTCACACGGCATTTCTGCCACTACCCCCTCAAAG
>CAYMTQ010000052.1:0-14195 GCA_964393395.1 uncultured Sangeribacter sp. | reverse complement strand
CGTTCTTCAGCATCACATACTGCTGGAAGAGGTGGTTTACGGGCACTTCATCCTTCGTGTAATCGTGCATCGGGCTCTTGAGGAAGAAGCTCAGGAAGCGCTGGATGCCATAACGGCCAGCACGGGCTGCGAGGTCGCTCAGGAGCACGAGGTCGAGACAAAGAGGAGCGGCGAGGATCGAATCACGGCAGAGGAAGTTGATCTTGATCTGCATCGGATATCCCATCCAGCCGAAGATATCGATGTTGTCCCATCCCTCCTTGTTGTCATTGCGAGGAGGATAGTAATTGATGCGAACCTTGTGATAGTACTGAGTGTCCTCATCATTGCCATGGCCATAAAGGTCGGGCTGATTCTCGGGCACGAGGATAGACTCGAGAGTAGAGAGCTTGGAAACCTCTTTTGTTCTGAAGTTGGCGGGCTCATCAAGCACGAGACCGTCGCGGTTTCCGAGAATATTGGTAGAGAACCATCCGGAAAGGCCGAGACAACGGGTTCCGATGATAGGAGCGAAACCTGATTTCACGAGAGTCTGACCGGTCTTGAAGTCCTTGCCGGCGATAGGCATCTTGGTCTGCTCGGCGAGCTCCCACATTGCCGGAATATCAACCGTTGTGTTCGGCGCACCCATGATGAAGGGAGCACCTTCCTTAAGGGCCGCATAGGCATAACACATCGAGGGAGCGATACGCTTCTTGTCGTCTGCCTTCATCGCAGCCTCAAGAGCCTCGAGTGAACCGTGAACCTCGTCGTCTACCGGGACATAAACCTCTGTCGAAGCGGCCCAGAGAACTACAACGCGCTCAACGCCGGTTTCCTTCTTGAAGTTACGGATATCCTCACGAAGCTGTTCGACCATCTCCCAGCGGGTCTTGTCCTTCATGATGTTATCACCGTCGAGACGTTTTGCGTAGTCGTGATCGAAAGCTGCCTTCATCGGCACGATCTTCACCAGCTCATCCTTCACCGGTTCGATATCCTTCTCCTTGAGCACCTCCGCATTCAGCGCAGACTCATAGGCATTTGCGGGATATACATCCCACGCGGCGAACTCGATATCGTTCAGATCCGCGAGCGGCACGATGTCTTTATAATGGAGATATTTCTTATCTTCGCCACGACCGACACGTATCTTGTCATACTGTGTCATCGAGCCGATAGGTTTAGCGAGGCCTTTACGAGCCATGAGCACACCTGTCATGAAGGTTGTCGTTACTGCACCGAGGCCGACAACCATGACACCCAGCTTACCGTTGGGTTTAGCTGCTTTGTTTGCCATTTCAGTATTCTGTGTATTTTGATGTTTTTCAGGTTTCAGAAATCCAGTTGGGTCACTCCGGCCCACGCAAAGGACGGAAAACGCCAAAAAGATGCGTAAAAGTATAAACGAAACTTCAATTGACCAAAAAATTCCCGAGAAATTGAGATTCTTGAATTGTTAATTATTGTTAACAATACCAAAATCTTCCCAATATCAGCAACTAAGCTCCTTTTCAGGACGGCTGCTCGGCAATTGTCGAAGCATCCACATCGCGCTTCGGCGGACGGTCATTCTTGTACTTCGGCAGAGGATTGGCCGCCATGCGTTCGTGACGCCGGCGCGTCCTGACGATGTCTATAGCCTTATATATCGCCTGGCGCATTGATGTCGGATCCGCCACACCTTTGCCGGCTACATCATATCCCGAACCGTGATCCGGCGAAGTCCTCACGTATGGAAGACCGGCCGTATAGTTGACACCGTATTCTCCGGCAAGGGCCTTGAAGGGGGCGAGACCCTGATCGTGATACATCGCCACTATTCCGTCAAAATTGTGGAAGGTGCCGTTCCCGAAGAATCCGTCGGCCGCATACGGGCCAAAGGCCAGGATTCCGTTCTTTACCGATTCGGCGATAGCCGGCTCTATAGCATCGATCTCTTCCGTTCCCAACAGTCCGTTGTCTCCGTTGTGGGGATTCAGCGAGAAAACCGCAATCCTCGGTCGCTCCATTCCGAAATCCTCGCGCAATGTCGCATCCAGAGCCTGTATCTTCTCCATCACAGCCTCTTTGGTGATTGAGTCGGGAACTTCCCTCAACGGTTTGTGAGTGGTCACCAGAGCGACTCTGACATTGTCATCAAAGAGGATCATTGTCGCTTTCCGGCCGTTGCCGATCCTCGCTTCGAGATACTCCGTATGGCCCGGATAGGGGAATGTTTCCTGATTATAAACCGTCTTCTTGTTTATAGGTGCAGTCACCAGCGCGTCGACCTCCCCGGCCTCGAGTGCCAAGCAAGCGGCTTCGAGTGCATCGGCAGCTGCGATTCCGGCTTCCGGAGAAGGATGTCCCGGTGTCAGCTGAAGCCCTTCGCCACAGACGTCGACGAGATTGATCCGGCCCTGCTGTGCATCGGAGGCAGATTTGATTACATTGATCCGCACACCCTCGATCTTCAGATCCCTGAGGATGATATTGGCCAGCTCCGCACTGCCGAAGATCACCGGCGTACAGATTTCAGTCATCCCCTCCTCACCGACAGCTTTCAGAAGAACCTCATAGCCGATTCCGTTGAAGTCTCCGTGAGTTATCGCGATCTTGGGTTTATGTCGATTATTTTCAGCCACAGCTTTATGATTTGTTGTCGTTAGTATTATTCTTCTTTGCCGCGAGCATTCCGCAGGCGGCATCTATATCTTCGCCTCTCGAGGCGCGTATCGTCGCCGTGATTCCGTTTTCATTCAGGACATTCCGGAACATGATCATCCGCTCTTCACTACATGGCTTCAGATCGACACCGGGAATCGCATGGAACCGGATCAGATTCACACGCGCCGGCAGATCACCGATAAGTTTGGCGAGCATCCGTGCATGGGCGACATCGTCATTGACCCCGCGCCACATGATATATTCGAGCGACAATCTCCGCTGACCGCTGAAGTCATAGCCGGACAGCATCTTCATCACCGAAGAGAGCGGCCATGCCTTCTGGGCCGGCATCATCGACTCCCGCTGCTGTATATCTGCGGAATGTACGCTCAGCGCAACATGAACCTTTGTCTTTTCAAGAAGATCCTTCAGTTCAGGAAGCTTTCCGACCGTCGAGACCGTTATCCGCTTCGGGCTCCAGCCCATTCCCCACGGAGCCGTCATGATCTCGATCGCTTTCATGACCTCCTTCAGATTATCGAGAGGCTCACCCATTCCCATGAAGACAACATTCGTCAGCTCATTCATCGGAGCCTGGCCTTTCTCTAGAGCCGGGGGAATCGAGAGGATCTGGTTCATTATCTGAGCCGCCGTCAGATTCATCTTGAATCCGAGCTTTCCGGTCGCGCAGAAATAGCAGTTCATCTTGCACCCTACCTGCGAGGACACACAAAGCGTGGCGCGATCCTTGTCGGGTATATACACGCTCTCGAAAGCCTTTCCCGGTGCAATCTGGAAAAGATATTTCACTGTTCCGTCCGAAGACTTCCGGCTCATGTCCGGACGCACTCTGCCGACACAATATTCCCGCGAGAGCCACTCCTGATTCTTCTTCGAGATATTGGCCATTTCGGCAAATGAGGTCACTTTCTTTTCATATAGCCACTGAGCGAGCTGCTTGGCGACAAAACGGGGCATTCCACCCTTGGCCGTCACCTCTTCGAGCTCGGACAGCGTTTTTCCGATCAGCGGTTTCTTGTTTTGTTCCTCCGCCATAGTTTCATTTATTAAGAGTTAAAGTCCCGTCCTCCTGGGACGGAGAGCGGGACTTTATCCGATTGGAATCCGACAACGGCGATTATTCGCCTGCCTCGAACTTATAAGTATTGTTCACGACCTTCTTCGCGCCGCGGAGCATTGCGGGGAAGTCAGGCGAGATGATCTGCTCATACTGACGGTCGTAGCTCTGTGCGTTATAGGGGAAATCCTGCTTCGAAGTGCCGGTCACGACATAGCCGTAGACGCCGTTGTCATCGCTGATGACATAGAGTTTCTTGTCAGCGGGAGTACCGTTGATGCGGCCCATTGCCTCACCGGGAACGAGGATACCGTTGCGGCCGAAGCGGAAGGACTCGTAATCGGTGGGCTCAACACCCATGTTGCGGGCAACGTCAGCCACATTCTTGGCATTCTTGCCATACTGAGCCACGAGAGCCTTGCCGGCTTTCTGACGGCGGACCTCCTGGGTCAGCATCTCCTTGACCTCCTTGTTGGTCACAGGGACATAGTCATCATAAGAGGCCTGGACAGCGGCTGCATAGAGCATCGGAGCCGCGGCATCCTTATTCTCGAATATACCGCTGACCTCGCCGGGCTTGCCGTCGATGAGGATCCAGCGGGCAACCTTGCGGCTGTCGGGCCAGTAACCCTGATATGACGGAATAGCGGGAACTGAGGCAGTCAGGGCAACCGGCATAACCATGTAGCCCTCTTTCTGTGCATTCGCCTCAAACTTCTCGGGAGTATTGTTTGCGGCAAGGAACTTATCGAGTTTATTGCGGGCCTCGGCGACGGTGCGCGTGCTGGGATTCAGAGCGTAAGTTGCCTCCTCATACTCATAAACCTCGACGGGAGCGTTCTTCTTGACGATCTTACCGATCATCGAGCCCTGGGGTGTGGTAGTGAGGATTGTGTAACGGCCCCCTGCATTGTTGAGCGAATCCATCATCGCGGGCTCGATAGCGTTTGTAGCGCCGTCGGCGGTGAAGAGAGGAATCCAGAGTTCGGACTGAACCATCACGCTGTCGGGAGAGAATGCGGAAGCGATGCTGTCAACAGCGAGACCGCCGTTCAGACGTGCGAGAACCTTCGCGGGAAGTGTCGTGCCGGCCACGTTGACGATGTTCAGCTGGATTGAGTCAGTCTCCAGACGGCGGTTACCCATGCGGACAACAGTGAAGCCTGCAAGATTCTCAGTCACTACACTAACAGAATCCTTGGGAGCGTTGAGGACATAATTCTTGACCGCACCGGCCGGAAGATCGGCCGCACGGAGCTGGTGGCGGGTGAGAACCACACCCTCCTTGCGGATCTGGGCAGGAAGAGTAGCGGCGCTGTCGCGAAGTGCGGCTGCTGTCTTAGCTGCCAGAGCTGCGGCTTCAGCCTTGTCTGTCTCCGAAGGGCGGATGGAGACGGCGATCACCTGAGCCTCCTTAGTCGGCTCATTCACGCGGAAGCGGTTCTTCTGCTTGTTATAAGCCTCAGCGATCTCAGCGTCGCTGACAGGATATTTCTTCTCGTCAAGCTGGCCGTAGGGGCGGTAAGCGAGGCTGACATTGCGGGTCTCGACAACATCATTGTAGAGAGCCTTGCGGTCGAGGTCGTTCGCACGGACAGATCTGCTGATCAGCTGAGCGTATGTATTGCGCTTCACCATCTGGGCAGTCTTCTGCTCCATAGCGAGCCATGCGCGCTTGAAGGGCTCGGCCTGAGCCTCTGTCAGTCCGTTGGCTGTAGGCTTGAAGATAACCTCATAGGCCTGAGCCGGAGTGCTGACACTGATTCCGGCGCTCTGAAGCTGACGGATGATATTCTGAAGATCCTCAGTGTTTACGGGATTTTCGAGAACGTAGAATCTCAACTGGTCGCCGCTTGTCTGAAGGCCGAGACGTTTGGCTCCGTTATCAAGAAGCTGGTTTGTCACAAGTTCCTCGACAGCCATCTGCGAAAGAACCTGAGTGTCGAAATTGGCATACTGCTGGGGATTCTGACGGCGCGCCTCCTCGAGACGGCGGTTCAGCTCCTCGCGCTTCGCCTGATACTGAGTGATGTCAATCTTTACGTTTCCTACTTTGGCGACAGTCGTGTGGTCACCGAAGAGGTTGCGGCTGTTGGTCAGCGCATCGCCTACGATAAACGCAAGCAGCGCCAGACCGATGATCACGATCAGGAACACAGACTTGCTTCTGATTTTCTCTAATGTTGCCATTTTATAGCTGTTGTTGATTATTGTTTCGTTTCATGAGCCACACCCCGGAAACTGCCCTCAGCAGACGTATTCCGACGCCACTGTCCCTCCCTCTCCGGAAGCAGACGATGGCGTGAGTGGTGTTTCAATCACGCAAAGGTAATACTTTTATGGGAAATCCCCAACTATTCAGGCTGTGTTTCTGAACAGTTGAGGATTTTTTTGACTTTTTCAGACTCTGTCGTGCCTGTCGGCATCAGGTGCCGGACCGTCTCCCGGTCCGGAATTTTCGTCTCTCAGAGACCGAAAGCCTCGCGGACCTTGTCAACGTAGTCTGTCTTTTCCCATGTGAAGAGCTCGACCTCCTTGGTCAGCGGTTTTCCGTCATACCGGGACCGGAAGGTCTTCGTCACGACCTGAGGCTGACGGCCCATGTGGCCGTAGGCAGCCGTCTCGCGATAGATCGGCTCGCGCAGTTTCAGACGCTCTTCGATCGCTTTGGGAGTCAGGGGGAAGATCTCGCGCACTTTGGCCGCTATCTCAGAATCGGTGAGCCCTGTCTTTGATGTTCCGTAGGTGTTGACGAACACGCTGACAGGCTCTGCCTCGCCGATAGCGTAGGCGACCTCGACAAGCACCTCGTCGGCGACTCCGGCCGCCACCAGGTTTTTGGCGATATGACGGCATGCGTAGGCTGCGGAGCGGTCCACCTTTGAGGGATCCTTGCCGGAGAAGGCACCGCCGCCGTGAGCACCACGGCCGCCATAGGTATCGACGATAATCTTTCTGCCGGTCAGACCTGTGTCTGCGTGAGGACCTCCGAGCACGAATTTCCCGGTCGGGTTGACATGAAGAATGATGTTGTCTATATCAAGCAGCGCCTGCTGTTCGGGGCTCAGTTTCGCCTTCACTCGCGGAAGGAGCACTTCCTTAACATCACGGCGGATAATCTCAAGCATCTCCTCGTCAGCCGATTTGCGTGCGGCTTCAGAATCGTCCATCGGCTCGACAAAGTCATCGTGCTGTGTTGAAACGACAATCGTGTGGACCTTTTCAGGCTTGCCGTCGTCCGAATACTGGACTGTCACCTGACTCTTCGCGTCGGGTCTGAGATATGTCGTCAGCTTACCCTTGCGGTAGTAGGTCATTTCCTTGCCCTCGCGGCGGATATCGGCGAGCTCGCGCATGATGAGATGCGCCAGATCAAGCGTCAGGGGCATCAGGTTTTCGGTTTCGTTGACCGCATAGCCGAACATCATGCCCTGGTCGCCGGCTCCCTGCTCTTTGTTGCTGTCGGAGTCGACACCGCGGCCTATGTCTCCGCTCTGTTCATGGATCGTGGAGAGAATTCCGCATGAATCGCCGTCAAAACGATATGCTCCGCGGTTATAACCGATGTCTGTCAGCAGTTTGCGGACAACACCGTGAATATCGATATAGGAATCGCTCGTGACTTCTCCGGCGATCACAACCTGGCCGGTCGTACACAATGATTCGATCGCGACACGCGACTTAGGGTCACGCGCAAGAAATTCATCGAGAAGCGAATCGCTTATCTGGTCACACACCTTGTCGGGATGACCCTCGGAAACAGATTCCGAAGTAAAAAGATAACTCATATCTGTCTAACTTTCTCGTTTTTATCGGGACATATCCGGACGCATCCGGAGACAGTCCCGTCAGTAAGGACATAAAAAAAAGCATTGAGGCCGGTGGGCCACCCAATGCCGTGTCTTTCGCCGTTGTGTTTTCACTCCGCCTTTGTCGTTCGTCCGGAACGGTAACGGGGGGCGGAGCACACCGGGAGCAGTTTTAGCATTTTTTCGGGTGGTTGCAAGCAGCCAAATTTATCCACCTTCCTTCCGGAAACATCCTCGACGCCTCAAGTTTTCCCGAGACATCCCTCCGTTTCCTTCCGGGTTTTGCGGATGCAAAGATATATCATTTTTTCTGATTTCGCAACTATTTACTAACTTTACGCTCTAAGAGCCCGTACGGAATTAATTTTTCATGAAACGGGTTCTGATCCGAACAAAACATCGTCCTTTATTCTAAAGCATGAGCAACATCAAGGAAATCAAGCGAATGATGGTCATCGTAAACCCGATCTCCGGCACAAGGTCGAAGGAGGGTGTCGGGCCTATGATATGCAAGGAACTCAGAAGGCTCGGTTATGTGGTCGAACTGCGCAACACGACTGCCGGGGGCGATGCGATGAAGTGGGCGCGTGAAGCCGCCGACAAGAATTTCTATGGTGTTGTGGTGTGCGGAGGGGACGGAACCGTAAATGAGGCGGCATCCGGATTGGTCGGCTCCAGGACTGCTCTGGCAATTGTCCCGATGGGATCCGGCAACGGCCTGGCACGCCATCTTCAGGTCCCGCTCAATCTTAAAGGGGCATTGAAGGTGATCGAGGAGGACAGAATACTTGACTGTGATTACGGAACTGCAAACGCCAAACCTTTCTTCTGCACTTTCGGTGTCGGAATTGACGCTATCGTAACCGAAAAATTCAACAAGCTTCCCAAGCGGGGTCTGAAACAATATGTCCTCAGTCTGCTCGACGAGTTTCCGACATACAGGGGCGAGGAATATAAGATCCTGATCAATGGCCATATCCTGACGGACAAGGCGCTTCTGATCGCTGTCTGCAACGCGTCCCAATATGGCAACAACGCCTACATTGCTCCGGAAGCTTCGATCAAAGATGGTCTGCTCGACGTCACGATCATTCACACGGGCAACATGATCAACCGTGCCCTCGTCGGACTCGATGTCCTCGTCGGCCTGATCGGCAAGACGGCGAAGAGCACCACCATCCGCACCAGCGACGTGACCATAATAAGGAAGAAAACCGGTCCCGTCCATCTCGACGGAGAACCGGATACGATGCCGGAGCGCATAGACGTTTCGTGCCACCCTGGACACCTCCGACTCTTCACTACCGCCCGGAAGAGCCACTTCCGGACCTTCCTCTCCCCCAAGATTCCGATCATTTCCCCGATGGTCCTGACAACTGTCGACCTCGTCTACAAGATCGGAAACCTCTTTACACCCAGGTCCGTCTCCCATAAGAAATAAGACCCCGGAAGGATTCAAATTCCCGTTCAGTCCCTCAGAGCGTATGTGCGTTCGCGCAGATATGCACCCAAAGCATCCGCATCACCTTTGAACTTCAGCTGTTCTTCGGGCATCACGGGTTCACCGATCGTCACACGCAGTGTCTTCCCCCTTTTCTTGAACAGCTCGCGGGGAAGCATCGCTGTCCTCAGCTGCCAGCAGACATGTCCCATCAGGTTGAAGAACCATGAATTGTTACCATGGAAATAGACCGGGATCACCGGCACCTTTGCCTTTGCAATGATCTGAAGAACTGATTCCTGCCAGGGGCGGTCAACCAGAAAACCTGTGCGGTCAGTCTTGCTCATGGCTCCGGCCGGGAAAAAGCCCATCGGCTCCCCGGAACGGATCTGGCGCAAGGCCGCCCGGATTCCGTTGACGGACACATGCCGCTTCGCCTCATCATCCGACGCCATCGCATCGACGGCTATGAAATTGGGACGCATGGCCGACAGACGGTTCAGGAACATGTTGACCATAACCTTGAACTGCGGCCGGTGACGGGTCATGATGTAGATCAGCATTATTCCATCGATTGAGCCGAACGGATGATTGCTCACCGTGATGAAGGAACCCTCCGGAAAACGGTCGAGAATCTCTTCGTTATCCACGATCAGATTGATCTTGAAATCATCATTTATCAGATGTGACGCAAATTCAGCTCCCTGCGTGAAACACCATTTCCCATGAACACGGTTGACTTCATCCATTTTCAGGAGATGAAGCACCCGGTTGACCAGACGCTTGTGGCCTTTCAGTTTCGGGATCATCTCGACGACATCGTCATAGTTGATCACATCCGGACGCACTCCGGGATGGGCTATCGCAGGATCGGCACTCTCGCGCGGAACCGCAACAGAGCTCCTCTCATTTACAGATTCCATTTTATCAGTCATTCTTTCGGAGTGATATAGTCAACATATTTTCTGACCCATTCGGCAAAGGCCGGTATCTTCATCAGCACATACTCAAACAGGACGAACCCGAGGAGCGCACACCCGATTCCGCACAGGACATCTATCACATAATGGTGTGAGGAATAAACGGCCGTGAACCAGATTCCGAGAGTCACGAATCCCAGGATCACACGCCACGCGACCGACGAACGGGCACGGACCGCATAGATGAAGGCGACGAGCGTATAAGCTGAATGAAGCGAAGGGACGGCCGCGAAGACATTAGCGTTCCGTTCATAAAGACCATGAAATATCGAAAGCCCCGTCATTTCGTCAAATCTGCCGAGTCCGGCTACAGAACCCGGAGTTCCGGGAACAGCCTCGAACCCGTGCATGGCCACATACCACGGCGGAGCTGCCGGATGAATGTAATATCCTGCAAAACCTATCAGATTGACGAACAGGAAGACCAGCGCGAAATGAAGATATGGGCCGCGTTTTCCGGTGAAATAAAGCCACAGTCCGAAAAAGACGGGAAGTGGAACCCAGCACAGGTAGAAGAGTCCTGCCATGAAATCCATCAGCCGGCAATTGTGGAGCGCAAAAAATTCATTCGGGGTGAGCACTCCGGAAACCGTCTCGATTCCGAAAAGCGATTTTTCGGTATTATATAGCCCTTCGGTGTCGACGGAATTTACCTCATAGTTCGGAAGCAGGTTCATCCAGTCGTATGAAACTGCAAAGACAACAAAGGGAAGAAGCGCGACCGCAAGACGCCGCGTGAATGGCGATGCAAAAAACAGACCGGCAAGAAGCACCCCCATCACGACGTGCTCGGGTCTGAGACCGACAAACAGTGTCGTCACAAGCATCCAGACCGCGAGGGCGATCAGGCAGCTCCACATCTCGCGGCCCGTCACACCGTTCTTTCTCAATTTCTCACTGCTGCTCATTATTTCTTTTCTTCGAGTTTTCGGCGGCAGTGGGCGATTCTCGCACATGCCGTCAGATTGGCGAAAATGGCGATCACGGTGACGGCGCCGAAGAGTATCCAGTTCGGCCAAACGCCGGGATTCACTGCACACTGTCCGACGATACCTGTGATGAGGACACCGAGCGTCAGGACAACGACGCGTTCAGGACGCTGCATGAACCCGATCTTGCACTCGATTCCGAGGCCTTCGGCACGGGCTCTGACATAGCTGACCATGATGCTGCCGACAAGCGCGAGAAATGTAATCAGGGCTCCGGCGAGATTACCGATCTGCATGAAATAGTAGGCGGCGCCCCCGAGGGTGAACAGCTCGCAATAACGGTCGAGCACTGAGTCATACATCGCACCGAACACACTCGTCATGTTGCCGAGACGGGCAACCTGACCATCAAGCATGTCGAAGATAGAAAATCCGATGATCAGACAGCCGGCGAGCGTCAGGAGTCCGTAGTCTATGCTCCCCTGATTGCCTGCAAGCCATCCGGCATAAACCAGAACGGCCGCCGCCGCTACATTGCCTAAGAAGCCGATCGTGGTCACCATGTTCGGTGTCACTCCGATCCGTATCATGAATCGCACGAACGGATTGATCACACAATAGATTCCCTGCTGGAGGGAATCACGCGACGATTTCGCCTTTTCCTTTACACTCATTTGACATTATATATTATATGACGTGTTCCATGGTCACTTGCCGCTGTTGAAGGGGCCGGTCACAAAGTCGACAAATCTGATTGCATACCTGTCGAAACCTGTCTGCCGGTAAACAAATATTCTCTGGAAGACGAAATTCCATCCGAGCGATACGGCCAGCGACGCGAGAAGACGGGCCGAGGCGAAAAATCCGTCGGGCTTGAAACCGAGCTCCGTCAGGAAGGGCCAGGACCGGAACAGGTGATACAGAAACTGCGTTCCGAATGAATTGAGCAACAGAGAGCCGACCCAGATAATGCAGTATTTGACGATCACTGCCTTCCAGGGACACCCCTGGGCATGAAAAGTGAACTTATAGTTTATGATGCAGTTCAGGACACCTCCGAATATGGCTCCGAGGGCAGTAGCCACCCACGGCGTCAGTTTGAAAAGCGAGAAGAGCACGAACGACATTCCCATGTCGATCCACGATGCAGCCTGCGAGCTCACCGTAGACCTCAGGAAAGTGAAGAACAGCCCGTTGCTATTCAGAGCCTTCTCCCCGAGAGCCTTCATGCTCTCGAGTCCATGATGGGGATGCTCCTCCGGATTCCGGGGACTGTCGGCTTGCGGTTCTGTCTCTTGCGGTTCTGTCATAAGATGATTAGATTGAGAAGAAGCAGCAGGATGGCTGTCAGCAGACCTGCGGCTATATCATCAGCCATCATTCCCCAGCCTCCCGGGAGATTCTCGAGACGGCGGATTCCGAGCGGCTTGAAAATGTCGAACAGGCGGAACAGGGCGAGCGAAACAATAATCTCCCACCACGGAATCACCGTCACTCCCAGACAAAGCGGGAGCAGCGAGACCCACTGGCCGACAGTTTCGTCGACACAGGCCACGACCGGATCTTTACCCCAGTATTTCTCAGATTCGTTGCTCGCCCACGTACCGGCGATTCCAACAATCACCACAGCGGCCGCCGTGAGCCAGAAATCGACCGTCGGCGAAGTCCAAAGATAAAGCGGAAGCCAGAGGATGATGCCGAGCAATGCGCCCCAGGTTCCGGGCGCGACAGGAAGATAGCCGACTCCGAGCGAAGTGGCTATCATTCTGGGAAACATCGGGAATTTCTTCCCGTTGATATCTTCAGGCCAACGGGCTTTCCAATTCATCAGGAACGGAGGTTGGGTTCGGGACCATACTGATTGTCACCGCGCTGGCTGTCCTGACAGCACCATACGATCAGAATGATGCTACCCACGAGGGGGATAAAGTTCAGAAGCCACCACCAGCCGGAACGTCCTGTGTCATGAAGACGACGGAAAAGCAGTCCGAACGACGGCAGGAAGAAGAAAAGTGAAGTGACACCGCTCGCGAAACTCTCCGCTGTGTCGTTCCAGCAGAACGCGATGCTGACAACCACGCCGACGATGAAAGTGAAGAGGACCCACCACCAATATTCCGAGCGCGACGAACGGCCCGAAAAATTGCAATAGTTCTGGAAGGCGCGGCTGACGGCCTCCCCGAAAGTTAACTGATACTGATACATATTATTTCAGGTATTAGTTTTGTTCTTTTTCGCAAAGTTAACCAACTTTCCCCTAAGCACCAAATCAAGTTCTCCACACAACCTTTAGCCGACAACCGGTGTTAAGAGTTTATAACATAAAATTGAAAGTACTATGAACACACGAAGCGGATTACAGAAAGCCATTCTCGCCACAGTATGCGCCGGAACACTTCTGACCGGAACCGGTTGCTCGGCGATCAAGAATACATGGAACAATATGTCTGACACAGGCCAGGGCGCATCGGCCGGTGGTCTCGGAGGCGCAGCAGTCGGCGCCGGAGTCGGCGCACTCATCGGAGGTGGCCGCGGAACATGGATCGGCGCTCTTGTAGGAGCGGCTCTCGGTGCCGGAACCGGTGCCCTCGTCGGCAATGCGATGGACAAGCAGAAAGCCGCTCTTGAAAAGGAATTGGCTCAGGTTAAGTCTCAGGTCAACAGCAACACTGATGCGATCAATGCCAATGCGAAGGCCATTGACGACATTCGCGTGGAAATGGTCAAGGACTCCAATAACCTCGACGCAATCAAGCTCGTGATGGGTGACGCGGTCCTCTTCCCGACCGGCTCTTACACTCTCTCGGCAGCTGCCGAAGCTACACTGAGCCGTGTTGCCTACAATCTGAAGCAGTTCCCCGACACGGATGTCACAGTCATCGGCTTCACCGACAATACCGGTTCGGAACAGCTCAACCAGACTTTGTCGCTTGAACGTGCCCAGAGTGTTGTCTCATATCTCGAGCAGCTCGGTGTCGGTGCCGGCAGACTGAAAGCCATCGGTCGCGGCTGGAATGACCCCGTTGCCTCAAACGCAACTCCACAGGGTCGTGCACAGAACCGCCGTGTCGAAATATATATCACCGCCAACCGCCAGATGATCGAACAGGCTCAGAAAGCCAATCGATAAAACGGTTCAACCGTTTTCAGGAACGGACAATAATCCCGAATTTCACCAAAAAAGTCATCTTCATTTGGTGTTTGAAGAATTTTTTTGTAATTTTGTCGTCGCTAAGGGTCGCTTAAAGCTTCAAGCACTGAGAGACCCGATAGCTATCGGGGTGTAGCACAGTTGGTTAGCGCGCTACGTTCGGGACGTAGAGGTCGGGC
>CAYMTQ010000051.1:0-14576 GCA_964393395.1 uncultured Sangeribacter sp. | reverse complement strand
TTGAAATTTGGAATACACGAAATAATTTTTGTAATTTCGTGCGAATTCACAAAAAAGCTTGGCGCTCGGTGACGACTGACCGGATTGCTCTCCTTCAACCACCGATAGAAAGCATACCATGAAGAACGTTACGTTGACCTCGGCTTCGACCCCATATAGCAGGCAATGAAGTTGTATGGGGGTGCAGACTATTCTGACATTCACTTATCCATTTTTTTAATTATTAACCTATGAGAATTTCTAACTTTCTGAAGCATGCGCTGACCGTGACAGCTGTCATGGCCGGAACATCGGCGTATGCTGTGGATCTGACTGATCTCAACTACACCATCAAGCCGGATCCGATCGCTCTCAATGATGTGGAGAACATCGAGATCCATCCTACTCTTGACGGAGCCATCCCCGATTGCACGTCATACTACATGAGCGAGTACTACAAAGGCAATTCCGCTGTTGTGAACGACGCAGTCGGCCTGAAGTACACGGATGTTTACTTCCGCACCGCACAGGACGAAAACTGGAACAACTATTATGTGCTCGCTTTTGACAAAGCACCTGTTGAAGGAGACTACACAATCGTGATTCCGGAAGGATACTTCTTCACTTCAGACTGGGACACGGGCGATCACGTTCTCGAGAACCGCGCGACGACAATCAGCTTCTCTGTCGGAGAAGGCTATGAAGAGCCCACCGGCTTCGTGCCGCAGAGCATTTATCCCAACGCCGGAACCGAGATCGATTCCTCGTTCATCGACTGGGAATTCTACGTTGAATGGCCACAGGATGTAACAATCAATTCCGACGTCCTTCCTTATGTCATCTATGACGGTGTCGAGATCAAGGCCACTGAGGTCACGTTAATGGCAGCCATCAAACAGACCAATATCCTGTTTGAAGGTGCAAATAATTTCAACAACGGTGAGTATGTGTTCGTGATCCCGGCCGGATTCTGCAGCTATGCAGACGGTGAGACCAACCGCACATGGAGCGCTACATACACCTGGAAGGGTGGCAAGAGCGAAGTAGGAGGCGACGAGGTGAAGATCGTTGCCGCTTCGATCGGCGGCGTCAACATCATGGAAGAGGGAGTTGTTCTTGACAACATCCTTCCCGAAGGTATCGATATCGTAATCGAGGTCAATCCCGAGGACATCGAGGGCGTATGGTATAGCCTTTTCGACGTTACCGGTCTGACACCCGATATGTACACAACAGCCAATGCCATTTTCACCAACTCAGTTGAATCGAAGAACGGCAATGTCTTCACAAAGGAAATCTACAGCATCGAAGGCTACAAGCTCTATGAGGGCCACGATTATGTAGTGATGTTCGAGCCTTGCTATTCGCTCTATCCCCCTGTTAAGGCCGGAAGATTCTTCTCGGCTGTCTTCACAGGCAAGACCGAGCCCTACAGATTCAGCGACGTCTCGATCCTCTCAATCGAACCCGAACCGGGCTCTGAATTCGAGATCGGCGAAAAGATGGTAGTCACCTTCTCCGCACCCGTGACTCTGATCGCAGGCGAGGGCAACAGCGGATTCGGCCTCGGCAACGCAGGCTGGTCTGAATTTGCAAGCATGAAGGCGAACGACGACAAGACTGTCTGGACAATCACATTCCAGAACTCTGACATCAACAATGCGGCCGGCCCGGGCCAGATCGCTCCGCATATCGCAGGCGTTGATGAAAACGGTCTCCGCATTCATCCCACACAGTATCCCGATGAGCCCAGCGAGGGTACCCTCGTATGGAACGAAGGCGAGGAAGCAAGATCGGCAGTCGTTGTATCTTATGACGGTTACGCAAAATGTCCGAAGGTGATCGTCAGCCCGCTCGAGGCAGACGTTCTCAGCTATATCGACTTCTCAATCGTGAATGACCAGGAAATCGGTCTCTCCTACGCCGCAGCGTTCCCCGAGATCAAGAACGCAGCAGGTGAAGTTGTTGCACTGGTACTCACAGACTCGTATGACGAGGATGCAGATGGCAATCCCAACCCCGACGGCCACGTGACTGTGACCAAATTCGAGGGTGGCACTGACGGCAAGAACGTGGAACTCCGCGTACAGCTCAATAATGAGATCACCACACCCGGCATCTATACTCTCGAGCTCCCCTGGAACCTCTTCACAGTAGGCCGCGAGATGAGCGCATATGCAAGCGCCCCCGGCACATACGAGATCAAGGTCGGCAACATCACAGCTGTCGAGACAATCGAGACAGAGAATGCAGCTGCCGAATACTACACGATCGACGGCCTTAAGGTCGAGAATCCCGTGAAGGGTCTCTACATCAAGGTAGTGAACGGCAAGGCCGTGAAGGTTATCCTCTGAAACTGATACTTCGGCTCCGGTGATTTCCGAATCGCCGGGCCTGATACAAAAAAAATGCGTGCGGGTTCCGGCCCGCACGTATTTTTGTTTCGTATGCCGTTTAGTGGCGTCTGAGTGCGACGTTAGTGTGTCGTGTCTGTCGTTTCGTGTCTGTCGTTTCGT
Source organism: uncultured Sangeribacter sp. (assembly GCA_964393395.1). Lineage (GTDB taxonomy): Bacteria > Bacteroidota > Bacteroidia > Bacteroidales > Muribaculaceae > Lepagella. The sequence continues at coordinate 12,081 of CAYMTQ010000051.1, read as the reverse complement.
GAGGCGTTTGATGGCGTTTTCGTGTCGCGTCTGTCGTTTCGTGTGGCATTTGGTGGCGTTTTCGTGTCGCGTGTGCAGTTTATTTTGTCATTTTGTGTGTCGTTCGACATAATATGCAACCAAACCAAGGGGAGCCTTGTTAAAGTTTTATCATAGTACTTTCAATTAGATTGAGGGCCCCGCGATGTGATGTCGCGAGGCCTTTGTCTATTGTGGGCGGGAAAGAGAAGAGACGGTGTGTTGCCGGAGCGACACACCGCCTTATCTGTTTTCAGGCCTGTCACGTCCTCCCACGGAAGGGAGGACGGCTTGGCGGGGATATTTATTTGAAACGACGGTTTCCTTCGAGGACAGTCTTGCCGTTGACTACAGCCTGCTGTTTCTTCGTGTTTCTCTTGATGATCGAGTAAGCGACGGGAGCTGCGCAGAAGAGCGAGCAGAATGTGCCGACAATCACACCGAAGATCATGGCGAATGTGAACGAACGGATCGTGTCACCGCCGAGGAAGAAGATGCAGAGGAGCACGAGCAGAGTCGAGAACGATGTCATCACCGTACGGCTCAGTGTCGTGTTCAGCGAACGGTTGAATGTCTTGAAGCGGTCCTCGGCCGGATAGACCTTCATCATCTCGCGGACACGGTCGAAGACAACCACGGTATCGTTGATCTGATAACCGATGATGGTCAGGATGGCTGCGATGAATGACTGGTCAATCTCCATAGAGAAGGGGAGGAAGCCCCAGCATACGGAGTAGAAGCCGATGATCAGGAAGGCAGTCAGGGCCACCGCACACACGGCGCCGACAGAGAAGGCGATGTTGCGGAAGCGGAGAAGGATGTAGAGGAACATGCAGACAACTGCGATTCCGACGGCCCAGTATGCGTCACGGCGCATGTCGTCGGCCACTGAAGGTCCGACTTTCTGGATTGAGATGATACCGTGGCTTTCGTCGGCGATAGCAAATGCATTCTCGTCCATTACCTTTCCGTCGGGGCCTGTCAGCTCGTCCTGAAGTCCGGCATAGAGAAGACCGGCGATCTCTTTTTCGATGTTGGGAGATTCAGTGTCGATCTTGTAGTTTGTGGAGAGGCGGACCTTAGTCGGGTTGTCGATAGAGATGACGCCGACAGAAACGGTCTTGTCGTCGGCTGCTTCCTGCAGCTGTTTGAGAAGCTTCTGCTGGATTGCCTCGGGGTTAACGTCCTTTTCGAACTGAACGACATAGTTGCGGCCTCCGGAGAAGTCGATACCCTGGTTCATTCCGCGGATGGCGAGCGATGCGATCGAGATGACGATCAGCGTGATCCAGACAACGCTTGCGGCGCGTGCCTTGCCGAGGAAGTTGATGTGGGTATTGGTCAGGAAGTTGCGGCTGATCGGAGTGTCGAATGTCATGTTCGCGCAGCGGCCGTTGCGGGTGATGATGTCAAAGGCGATGCGTGTGAGGAAGACTGCGGTGAAGAACGAGCAGACAAGACCGATGATCAGTGTGGTCGCGAAGCCCTTGATCGGACCGGAACCGAAGATCAGAAGGATGATACCGGTGATGACCGAAGTGAGGTTCGAGTCGAAGATAGCGGAGAATGCGTTGCTGTAACCTTCGGAGATTGCCTGGCGCAGTTTCTTTCCGGCCTTTAGTTCCTCCTTGGTGCGTTCGAAGATAAGCACGTTTGCGTCGACAGCCATACCGAGGGCGAGCACGATACCGGCGATACCGGAGAGTGTCAGGACGGCCTGGAGCGAAGCGAGGATACCGAGAGTGAAGAAGAGGTTGAGGATCAGGCCTACGTTGGCGACGAGACCGGGGATCACACCATAGATGATGATCATGAAGATCATCAGGAGGACGAGGGCGACAACGAATGAGATGAAGCCCTGCTGGATTGCCTCAGCACCGAGAGAGGGGCCGATCACGTTGTTGGAGACTACCTCTACCTTTGCCGACATCTTGCCGGACTTGAGGACATTGGCGAGGTCGTTGGCCTCTTCGGGAGTGAAGTTGCCGGTGATCTCTGAGTTTCCGCCTGTGATCTCGTTGTTTACGTTGGGGAAAGAGTAAACATGATCATCGAGGACGATAGCGATCGGACGTCCGATGTTGTTGCGGGTGATAGTCGCCCACTGTGCGGCGCCGCGGTCAGACATGCGCATGTTGACAGTGTTTCCGCGCATGTTGTCGAAATCGGCGTCGGCCGAAGTGACGGCGTCACCTTCGAGAACGGGCTGGCCCTTGAGGGCGATCAGCTGCCAGTAGGGAGTTGTCTGGGGTTCGCCGTTGGCTTTCATCTTCTGGTTGCCCTGGGCGTCGAGAACGGGATATTCGGTAGCTTTGACCTCCCAGACGGCAGTGAAGTCTGCGGGAAGTTTGGACTTCACGACGGGCGAGTTGATGATCGAGTCGACCATGGGACGGCTTGCGGCGGGGACAATGCCGATCACGGGCGAGCCGGCACGCATCTGGCCGCCGAGGAGGGCGATCAGGTTTGTGTGGGCCACGGTGTCCTGGGCGGCATAGGCCGAAGCGGCGGTAGCAAGGTCGTTGGCGATCTCGTTATAGTTGTAGACTTCGAAGAACTCGAGGTTTGCCGAAGACTTGAGGAGTTCGGTCACACGTTCGGGTTCCTTCACGCCGGGGAGCTCGAGGAGCACCTGGCCGTTCTTGTCCTGAAGTTTCTGGATATTGGGGGAGACAACGCCGAACTGGTCGATACGTGTGCGGAAGATATTGAAAGCGGCGTCGATCTGGGAGTCTACCTGCTTTTCGAGCGCTTCGGTCACTTCGGCATTCGAGGCGTTCGCCTTGATAGCCGAGAGGGCCTCGCCTTCGCGAGTGAACAGCGAAGCCATTGTTCCGGGCTGGAAATATGAGGCGACGCGCTGGATGAAGTTCTTGTCGGCAGGTTTCGCACCGGCGGCTTCGGCTTTTGCGATGGCCGCATTGATCTCCTTAAGCTGAGGTTCTCCGGCCGCATACTGGCGGAGAATGTCGGGAACCGAGATCTGAAGCACCACGTTCATACCGCCCTTGAGGTCGAGACCGAGGCCGATCTCCATCTGGCGGACCTGAGCGCCCGTGTACCAGAGATAAACTTTCTCTTTGTCAATCGAGTCGTTGAACTGTTTGAGACTCTGTTTGTAGACATCATTGGTGACATCCTCGGTCTTGGCCATCATCGCGGCATATTCCTGAGCCTTCTTCTCATAGTGTGATGTCACGAACGAGAAGGAGATGTAGAATCCGCAAATGAGGATCAAAAGGACGGCAATGGTGCTAATAAACCCTTTGTTCTGCATTTTGTAGATGTTAGTTTATTGTTGTTTTCTTATTGATACAATGTTGGTTAGTTATAAGACACTTCGGCAGCCGAGACCTTCCGGGGCATCGGTTGCTGATTTTCAACTTGCAAATATAGTGCATTTTATTGAAACAAACTGAAATTTGAGGCTGAAAAATGATTTTGAAGGATTGGCCAACTCACAGATTTAGGTTACTTTTGCATTGACAAGAAAAAAGATTTCTTCCGGATAATGAAAAAGATTCTCCCCGCAATATCGGTTATACTCTGTCTTGTGATCGCCGCCTGCGCCTCGATCGGCAACCCGGGCGGTGGCGCCCGCGACGAAGATCCGCCGCGTCTCGTACATGCCTCGCCGGCACCGTGGTCGACCGATGTGGACCGCGAACGCATCACTCTTGACTTCGACGAGATCGTCAATGTCAAGGATGCCTATACGAATGTCGTCATGTCTCCTCCGGGGAAGAGCGTTCCGCGCGTTTCGTCAAACGGACGGAGGGTGACTATCCAGCTTCCGGACTCTCTGGAGCCGAACACGACCTACACAATAGATTTCGGGACTTCGATCGAGGATAACAATGAGGGAAACAAGCTGAACGGCTTTACCTATACATTCTCGACCGGGCCTGCGATCGACACATTGCGTGTCGCCGGAATGGTTCTCGGGGCTCAGGATCTCGAACCGGCCCAGCAGATGCTTGTCGGCCTATATTCTGATCTCTCTGACTCGGCCTTCATGAAGCGCAAGATCCAGTATCTGGCCAAGACTGACGACAGGGGGCGTTTCATTGTCCGCGGATTGCCGTCGGGGAAGTATCGTGTCGTTGCCCTGAAGGACAATGACAATGACCTGAAATATGCCAATCCGGAGGAGGATCTCGCCTTCTACGGCCAGTTTGTTGTACCGTCGGCTGAGAGGACTGTTGTTTCGGACACGATACTCAATCTGAAGACGGGAGAAGTGGATACGATAGTGGAGCGTGAGCGCACCGTTTTCCTGCCGAACACGCTTCTCCTCCGCAGTTTCAATTCGGGGAAGAAGACTCAGTATCTCGTAAAGTATGAGCGTCCGGATTCGGCCCGCATAACCCTCCTCTTCAATACTGCGGCCGATTCACTTCCCGGTTTTGAGATCCCGGCGTTCCGCCACGATAGCCGCGGAATCATCGCGGAGCGGAGCGCGACGAACGACACGATAACCTATTGGTTGCCTCCGAAACTCGCAACAATCGACACGATAAGAGCGGCGGTGACCTATCTCAAGCCGGATTCAGCCTCGATTATGGCTCCGGCGACAGATTCGCTCAATTTCATCCTGAAGCGACCGAAGGCACCTAAACGGAAGGAAAAGGAGAAAAAGAAAGAGAGCTCCGATTCCGTGGAAACGGTCAAGACTCCCGTACTCTCGTGGACAATCGAGGGGAATGGATCGGTTCAGGAGGTATATAAACCCATGACGGTTGTGTTTGACAAGCCGTTGGCACGGCTCGACACTGCCTCTTTCCGTCTCGAGCAGAAGACCGACACTGTCTGGCATCCGACGGCGGTCCCGTTGAAGTTTGTGCGGACGGACTCGCTCAATCCGAGAAAGGTGATCTTCAACTATCCGTGGGAATCGGGGAAGAGTTACAGGCTGTTGGCTGATTCCGCGGCGGCAGTGTCGCTATATGGTGACGTGATGAATGCCATTTCGAATGAATTCGTCACGAAGCCGATCGAGGACTACGCGACGTTCACATTCCGGCTCTCCGGGCTTCCGGACAGTATCCCGGCGTTTGTCGAGATGCTGAACACGAGCGACACACCGGTCCGCAAAACCGCCGTCAGCAACGGTAACGCGGTTTTCCGTTTTCTTGAACCGGGCAAGTATTATGCCCGCGTCACTCTTGACTGGAACGGCGACGGAGTCTGGACACCGGGTGATTTCATATCGGGAACTGCGCCGGACGAAGCTTTCTACTATCCCAAAGTACTGAACATAAAGAAGAATTGGGACTATAATCAGGAATGGGACATCTGGGCGACACCGGTCGATCTTCAGAAGCCCGAGGCAGTGAAGAAGAATAAGCCTGAGGCGGACCGCAGGAACCGGAAGAAGAAGACTGACGACGAAGACGAGGAAGACGACATCGACGACGACCCCTTCGGTTCCGGCACCGGCTTCACGGACCGTCGCAACAACCGCACCGGCAACCGCCGCTGACCGCTTACCTACCCTGCCGAATTCGGCCACAACAAAGTCAGGGGATAAGCTTACTTCATCAACATAATACTTTAATAATCAGTAATTCACAATACACTTAAAATTACATTTATCGCAAATTTGCAAAATTTGCGATAAATTGTTATATTAGCACAAATTTTAAGTCTCATGATTGAAAATCCTCCCCAAATATCTGCCGAAATAGACTATAAGACCCTTAACAATTTCCTGACAAATGAAGATATTCTCAAATCATTGGTAAAAATCAACGATGAATATCTCTATTGGAGCGATGTCAAATACAGAGCTCAACCGCTTGAACTCTCGCCTAATGAACTCTGGACGTTAGTCAAACATGTTCGTGCTGGTTCAGATGTGAAAATAAAGGGATTTGAGCAGATTCATTTTTCGTTATCAAATTCTATGCAACGCAAATGTCATGAATTTGATATGAATTTTGGAGGCTCCTGGGGGGCATCCGGTATTTTTCCGGAAGACCGGACTACGCAAGAGCTTTATCTGGTCAGTTCTATTATGGAAGAAGCAATTGCATCCAGTCAGATGGAAGGGGCGGCTACTACCAGAGAAGCAGCCAAAGAAATGCTTCGTAAGAAAGTCAGTCCAAAAGACAAAAGCCAAAGAATGATCTTAAACAATTTCAATACAATTAATTTTATAAGAGACCATTCAAAGGATGATCTGACGCCTTCGCTAATCATGCAGATCCATACGATGATGACAGATGGTGCCCTGGACATAGAAGATGCAGCCGGTAGGTTCCGAACGCAAGAAGAAAATATAGTTGTTGGAGATGGAATCACGGGGGAGACTGTGCATACTCCACCTGAAGCAAACTGTCTGCCCAAATTCATAGAAGAATTGTGTTCATTTTTTAATGACCGAGATCCAGCCTTATTTATCCATCCTATTATCCGTGGAATCATAATACATTTTCTTATTGGATATTATCATCCTTTTGCTGATGGAAATGGACGGACAGCGAGAGCACTATTCTATTGGTACCTGATGCGCAATGATTATTGGCTCGTGCAGTATCTTTCTATTTCCAGAATCATCAAGGGTTCGAAGAAAGCCTATGAAAAAGCCTACCTCCATGCAGAGCATGACACTAATGATATCGGCTATTTTATCCAGTATCATCTTAATGTGTTGACAAAGTCATTCGATGAACTAAGAAGTTATCTCGTAAGAAAACAAAAAGAAAAGAAAAAGTCTGAAAGACTGTTGCACTTGGGGAATATCACACTCCGACAGGCTGAAATACTCAATAGGTTTATAGCAAATCCGGATGAAGTCATCACATCGGTAGATATCATTAACCGCTTTGGTGTCAGTCCGGGTACTGCTAAATCGGACCTTAAAAAGTTGACTGAACAGGAATATCTTTCTGAGATTGCTCTCAACGGAAGGACTAAGGGATATATCCGTAGTTCAAGTTTTGAGATACTGATAGGAAAAGTATAATAGACATTTGCCTTTACCGTTGCCAATTTATCGCAATTTATCTTAAATTGCGATAAATTGCCAATACTTTTATAATGGTGTCCGAAAAAAACTTAGCAAGGCTCAAATTATATGGGCAGAACGCCCATTTTTCTGTTGACGAGTCATCATTTTCAATTTCCAACTCCATATCGGAAAGAACTGAAAAGGAAAAACAAGTTACGGACTTTTTTGTTGGCTCTGGCGAGCCTGAGTCGGAGCAGGCGGATCCTCGCGGAACAATTATTTTATTCAAAATTGGACGCAATGGGTTACGGAGACTCACGGAGCTTTCGGGACCCTCCCGGAACGATTGTATTAAACAAGGTCGGAAGGCCCTCCTTACCGAGGCCTACAATGTGCCGCGCCTACAGCGCTCTGTTCAGAAGTAATGAGGGTAGCTTTGCAACACCCCCCTTTCTGCGAAAAAGACAGATTAGGAACTGAAAAGGAAAACAGAAGTTCAGAGTTTTATATGAGGTGTGCAGTATCGCAACAGTAATATCAGCATATAAAGATTTGGCATATACACCTGAAATCGGGCAATCCACCGGCATGCAAAACTGTCGTCGTCAATAGCGACGCGGCAACCGCCGCTGACCGCTTACCTACCCTGCCGAACACAGACAGAGGCGTTGTGTCGCGCGACACAACGCCTCTGATTCATATAACGGATTACGGAAGTGAGGAGAGAGGGCGGGTTGAGTAGGGAATCCGTTATTTCACGAGTATTTTGGTTGTTTTTCCGTTGAGAATCCTGATATATGTGCCCGGAGCAAGTCGTTCTCCATCCACACGAATGCCATCAAGCGTAAAGAACATTGCCTCATCCGAATTCATAATCGAACCGACATTTAAAACGAAATAATCCGGATCGAAGATCTTATCAAGATCGGTCATTTCAGACTCGATGATATTCAGCTGTCCCCAGAACGGATCCGCGCCATAGACTTCTTTACAACCTATGGGCACATAGAGAGTCACATCGTGAAGGGTGAGATCTTCATAGAACAAATAGAAAGGCGATTGATCATACGCAGGAGGCATCTGAGTCAGAGAGTAGACATTCAGGTTCTTATTGAAAACCCAGAATGCGTCATCGTCGAGATGCTTCACTTCGATACATATATCTGTAAGTCCGTTGCATCCGGCAAATGCATCCATACCTACGGATTCAATATCCCTGATCCGGACGGTCTTCAGGTTACGCGCATTATAGAATGTTCCTATCTTCACCTCGTCAATATTCCTGAGGTCGAGATGCTGAACAGGATTGTCTTCATCTTTCAGGGTAAAGGTCAGAGAATAGACAATCGGATTACTGTAAGCATTATCAAGATCAACCTGTGCCCAATTCTCAATATCATTCAGCACCACATTCGTTAGGCCTTTACAGTCATAGAATGCTGACATGCCGATCTCTTCGACCGAGGCTGGAATCTCTATCTCTGACAGATTCTCGTTCAATGCAAGTAGAGCCGCAGGTATTCTCCGGACCTCTTCTCCTATATGCGCCTCCGTAACATTCGGATAGAAACCATGAGAATATCCCTCACCATCATCACCATAGCTCAGGAGATCATCACAATCCACGGCATTGAATTTGAGAGTCGTGATATTACCGCATCCATCGAAAGCAGTATACTCTATTCGCTCCACGCCCTTACCGATTGTCAATTCCTTAAGCTGATCGCAATAATAGAAAGCATACTTACCGATCTCAGTCACATTATCGGGGATGGTAAGTTTTGTGAGGTTAGAACAACCATAGCATAGATTGGCAGGGATCCTCTCAACCTTTTCCCCGAATACGATCTCACTGATAGAAGTCGGTAATGGGTACGTCTCGAAATCCGCGCAATTGATCGCATTGAAGTTGACGGTCGCAATATTACTGCATCCATCGAAAGCAGAATTACCGATCCGTTCTACTCCTGTTCCGATTGTCAATTCCTTAAGTTGGTCGCAGGAATAGAAAGCGTATTCACCGATTTCTTTCACATTATCGGGGATGGTAACTTTGGTGAGGTTAGAACATCCATAGCATAGATTGGCAGGGATCCTATCAACTTTTTCCCCGAATACAATCTCACTGATAGAAGTCGGGAAAGGACCTTGCTCAATATCCGCGCAATTGATCGCATTGAAGTTGACTTTCTCAAGAGCAGGACATTGATCGAAAGTATATCCCGGAATGGATTTCATGGCAGAACCGACAGTTACTTCCTTCAATGAGGGACACTCCCAGAATGCTCCCCAACCGATTTCTGTCACAGCATTGGTATTGACAGATACAAGCTGGCAAGATTTGAAAGTATAGTTTCCAATTGTCTTTATATTATCTGGCAGATCTATGGACTCGAAGCCACAACCGTTAAACAGCCCATCAGGCAGATTTTCAATACCTTTTCCGATATATACGGTCTTGAGATTTTCACATGAACTGAAAGCACCCTCACCTATCTCAGTGACGGAGTCCGGAATTTCAAGTGATTCCAAACTAATACAGGAACCAAAGGCAGAGTCTCCAATTTCAGTGACACCTTGGCCTATATGGACCGACTTTAGGGCCATACAGGTTAGGAATGAGCTTTGACCTATCTCAGTCACTGAATCCGGAATTATGAATGATTCCAGATATATGCACGCATTAAAGGAGGCGTATCCAATTTTAGTGATCGTTTCAGGAATGGTGATATTCCTATATGAATTTAATTTGAATGCGAAATCTCCGATTTCGGTAACAGTATACTCAGTATCATTGAACGAGATGAATGCCGGCACAGAAATGGTGTCATTCTGCGAATAAGATCCGGTCACTGTGGCAGTGCGAGTTCCGGGATAGAGTGAGTAACACAATTCACCAACCCAAATTTGTTCCAATACCTCCGGTTCCTCGGGATCATCACTCGGATTGAAGATATCATCGAGATTATTGAAATCGGATTCAACAATCTGTCCGAAATCCTGCCATTTATATGCATCTCTGTAAGCAGCGACACATCCTTTCGGAACGTAAAGTGTAGCTTCGGATAAATCCTCTTCAAACACCCATTCATGCTCTATATTTGGGGGAGCAGCGGTAAGAGAATAAACATCCCTTAAATTTCCCGACTCAAAGTTACCTTCAGCTATTGATGTTGTCTCAATACAGAGTGATTCAAGTTCATATAGATTTGCGAAGGCATATTCACCGATTGTCTCACTTCCCGTAACCTTCACTGTCTTCAGTTTGGATGCTCCTACGAAAGATAATGGTGAAATATGCTTCACATTCTCAATAACAAGATGGTTTGCTGGGGTCTCTGAATCTCCTATAAACAAATTGTTTGAATTAGCTATCGGATTCGATCCGAAGCTTATATCAAGACATTCAAAATCAATTTGAGCCCATTTATTGACATTTGCAATACACACTTTGTCAATTTCATTCTTTGTATTGAAGGCATCATCTCCAATCTTTATCAGAGAAGCGGGCAGGGAAACATCAGTTAAGGAAGAACAATCCTTAAAAGCATTTCTTCCAATATACTCCACTCCATCCTCAATCTTAAGGGTCGTGATTGAGGCACCCCTAAAGGCCTCATTATTTACGGATTTAACAGCATATTCAATACCGTCTGAATTGATATTCCCCGGTATTACCAAATTCCTAATATCTCCATCAAACCCATTTACCGCCACTGTCCGTGCATCGCGATTGGGCAAGTAGATAATCCCATCAACATTAATCGACTCCGATTCTGAACCCGGCTGGTAATTATCGCCCCACAGAAGTTTGTCAAGATCCTTGAAGTCTGATTCACGTATGTCAGAGAAATTTTTCCAAATTTCATCATTCTTATATTCACTCAGAGAACCGAAAGGCACGTAGACTGTAACACCATCATATTTGTAGAAAGTATTGTTTTCTGCAATGGGGGGAAACTCACTTAATGAATAGATAGTATGAATCTTAGAGCATCCTGCAAATGCTTTAGTCTGTAGATCATCTGAATTAAGACATACTTGTCTCAGATTTCCACAATTTTCAAAGGCACTGGATCCGACAATGGCAGATTCTATCTTTATGTTTTCCAGATCGGTGGATCCTAAAAATGCGGAACCACCTAATGTAAATACCGATTTCGGTATATGGATATTTGTTAGAGATGTTGAATATGCAAATGCGAGTTCATCTATTAGTTTAACTGATGACGGAATGACCAGATTTTCTAATTTTCCACAGTAGCTGAATGCACCCTTTCCAATCTTGGTCAGTCCATCATTCAACCTTACAGTCTTTAGTTCGGTTAATTTTTTAAAGAGATAGTCCGGTACTTCTCTTACAGTTGAACCAAAGTATATGTGTTCAATTGGAACATTGCCTTGGTTAGTAAAATAGAAAGGCGTACTGTATTGTGAAGGTTGTCCAACAGTAATTTCGCCACCGAAAGCGCGCGCATTGTATATTATCTTTTTTAAGTTGGGACACTTAAAAAAAGCTTGATATTGAATAAGCTCCACGCTTTCAGGAATTGTAATTTCTTTCAGGGACTGACAATTCTCGAAAGCATGATGATATATTATTTTAAGTGAATTTGGAAACTCAAGTTCAGAAATCCCGGAACATCCCGTAAATGCCATTTCCCCTATAGCCGTCAACTCCGAACCATTAAAAGTAATAGAAGTCAGATTTGTATAGTTAAGAAATGCTTTAGGTGGCACGACCTTTACATTTTCTCCGAATACTAATTCTGTAATAAAATTGGAGAATAGTTTCCAATCTTCTTGGTTATTATTGCAATCCACTGCATTCCAATTAACTTTTTTCAGTCTTCGGCAATTATAGAAAGCATTTATACCGATAGAAGTAACATTCTCGGGAATAGTAACTTCTGTAAGTTGATGACAACCGTAGAAAGCTTTCTCTCCAATTGTTGTAATGGATATTGGAAGGTTAATCTCGGCTATAATAGAGCTCATGAATCCCTCCGGAGATACTGTTGTCACTTCGTAACTCGTATTCCCATCAACTATACTCTCCCGAATTACTGCTTTGGTAATTGTATTGTCAAGCAGTTCTACCGAGGCGGTTT
>CAYMTQ010000050.1:0-14843 GCA_964393395.1 uncultured Sangeribacter sp. | reverse complement strand
ACGACCGTGAAGTAAGAGCGGTTTGGGACGACGAGAACAACTGCTGGTGGTTCTCTGCAACTGATGTTGTGCGTGCCATAAACGATGAACCGGACTATACCAAAGCCGGCAACTATTGGCGTTGGCTGAAAAGGAAGTTCAAGACAGAGAATATTCAGTTCGTGAGTGGCACTCACAAACTGAAAATAGTGGCTGCTGATGGTAAGCAATATAATAGTGATGCTCTATCTACACCAGACATCATACCACTTGCTAAACGTTACACCGATAATAGGAAGGCTAGGTTCAGTTTCTAATTCCCTTATCAAGAACCTACTAATTAAGTCCTATATAAATTCAATTTTACAAATATATTAATATGTTTTTCGCAGGAGAAACCCACCAACGAAATTTTGGGAATGATTATGATAAACACCCCATCTTCGAGAATCTAATAGACATAATGAGTTTTTATGAAACTCTCTCTAGGAGTAACTATACCCCAGTGGAATATGTGGGTATTATTTCAAACTCCAAGGTATTCTCAACAAGCACATATGTTTTCGGATCACTAGCAGGAACCATAGAATCCATTTATACCCTATTACGTAATGGGAGGTGTAATGACGCCATTGCACTTATTAGGAAGTATTGTGACACAATAATTTTAGACATTTACCTAAGATTATTAACAAAAGAATTAAATGAAAAAGTGCTAACGCAATATTCTCTTCAAAGTATAGAAAATAATGAAGTGACAAAATGGATTGATTCAGAAGGTCGTCTTTTTGATGAAAAAAAGACTAAGATTGTTTACGATAAAATATCCAAATCTGAACCGGAATTAACAAAACTTTTTAATTTAAAGGATAGTAAGGCTTTGTATAAAAAGCTAAGAGATCTTTGCAATAACAACATGCATAATAACTATTTTTTACACTAATGGCGAATGATGCAAACATCCTCAAAGCAAGAGATGATATACGAAGTGTAATGCTCAAAAATGCCAGTATTGCTATAAGATACTTCTTTGCCATACACTTTGCCTTTATATATTGTGGTGATTGTGCATATATGATGGCGTCCGATTATATTGACCACTTAGACTTAAATTCTCAACCTCCAGAGGGAAGCGAAAGATGGCTAGCTAATTCCGTTGTGAAAGCATTCAATATTGTAAAAAGTGTTAAACCCAGCGTAGCAATTTATTTAATTAATCTTAATCTTATGGATCTTGAATAAAAAACTATGTTACTTATGGATTGTACCGTGTTTTACAATTCAAATTAGAGTAGAGATAAACCCAGGATTCCTAAATAAGTTCGCGCATTACGCACTCGATATGTAATTTATGACATAATAGAATACAGCCTTTTATTAAATAACAAGAGATTTCATATGTGAAGCTTCCGTTCTTTTTTGATGAAATTATCAAGAAGTGAAAATATCCGTCTATCACCGCTGCAACCATAACCGTGGTGAAAAAATTTACATATCTCTTTAAATGCGGATTTTAAGGTTTCCTATTTTTGCCGATTGTGGGATTTTTATATTTTTGTTATCGGAAACCCGAACCTACTGGTACAAATACGTCATACGAAAATCCTGAAAATAAGATATTTATACTTGCAAGCCTCCAATTTCAACAAATGCATTGAAAATAAGCAAGTTAAGAAGTGAGCGATTTGTACATTATAAGGCGTCAATTCGCTGTTTGTTAGCTTTTTATGCAGTCTGCATCGGCAAATAAGGCTGATTTTTTCTCGATTTCAACCCTTTGGAATGATTTAAGCGGAATATGTTGTAAAAATATTGCACGTCAGAGTAATTAATAAATCACACTAAGTTGATTATCAACATATTTAACCCTTATGACTTACATACAACATCCGAAAATAGATAAAAGACGGGAAAACATATAATTAGATAATAACAAACCCGAAACGCCTCTTTTAATGGGTATTTTTATTTATCAAAATGTCCGAAATCAACGAACCAAATTCTCAAACCCCAAGATCAAAGAACCAACTGCAGTCGCTGCACTGACAAGTACCGGAGGAATGCTAAACCTACCAGATAATGTGCTACTCCTATGCTACGTCACCACCAACAAAGGCAATGACTTCCTCATCGAGCATCTCGGGTGTTTCACCAGATTCTTGATGAAACTCGGCATAATGCACCAAATCCAACACCTCGCCATCGCCTTCTCAAAGGATATTGACGATCTCCCCAACGCAGTCAAAACCGCCGACATAACCTGCATCCGCCTCTACTAATCCCCACTCAACCCCTCGCCCCGACAAGAAATCCCCCTCTTGTCGGGGCTTAGCTTATGTTTATCAGCATATTCCATTGTAGTCTGAGAAATTTTCGTAACTTTGCATATAATAGTATATCCAAATTTCTAATGGCGGTTAAAAGATCAAATCGATGCCTATATAAATCGGACTTCAAATCATTTATTGAATCCGATCCCTATTCCATCTTAGGACGCATTCACGATGCGTTTCACGGACAGGCCTTGACTACGACTGATGAGGCGTGGATTGGAGAAATTAAACTTTTACAGAAAGTTCTTATGCCGTGGAAAGATGAGGAAGCGGAGATAATTTTCGAATATGATATTCCGCGTCTTGGCAAACGTATAGATGTGGTCTTGCTACTCCGTGGAATTATATTTTGCCTCGAATTCAAGGTCGGACAAAAGGATGCTTTACAATCCGATGTAGAGCAAGTGATGGATTATGCCCTTGACTTGAAAAACTTCCATCGTTACAGCCACGATCGCATTATCGTTCCAATATTAATTCCGACTAAGCACAAATCATCATCATGTTCATTTAGACCCTCTGTCTATCACGACTCTATTTTTAATCCTCTTATTACGGGTGCTGACGGACTACAGAATCTTATAAAAGAAGTGTTACAACATTCGGGGGCAACCAAACCCGGAACAATTGAGAATTGGATCATTAGCCCGTATACTCCTACACCAACTATAATTGAAGCAGCTCGGTCTCTATATGAAAATCATTCGGTTGAGGAAATCACTCGTCATGAGGCAGACAAAGTTACAACTGATTCAACCATTGCTTTCATTCTTGATGTAATCAACCGTTCAAAGAGAAAAGGAGAGAAGAGCATCTGCTTTGTTACCGGTGTTCCCGGCGCAGGTAAGACTTTAGTTGGCCTTGATGTAGCAGTCAAACAGTCTTATCAAGAAGACGGGACTTTTAATGAAGATGATGGAGCAGTATATCTTTCAGGTAACGGTCCATTGGTTGCTGTTTTAACCGAAGCACTTGCACGCGACAACTACAAGAAATCGAAAGCTAAAGGAGAGGATAAAAAGATCTCCGATTCTCGCCGAGAAGTTAGCAAGTTCATCCAAATCATCCACAGATATAGAGATAATATGCTCGCTAAGATAAAAAATCCTGTGGTGGACGGAAAACTTGAAATTGATCCGAAGAAAGCAGTAAAACTGCAGCAAAGCGGATATGGTGAAGTAGAACACGTTGCTATATTTGACGAAGCTCAGAGAGCGTGGACTCATAAGCGAATTGCCGATTACCTGAAACGCGGAGGGACATACGGCAATAAACTCAAAGTGGAAAATTTCCCAATGTCAGAGGCCGCATTCCTGATTTGGTCACTTGATCAGCGAGAAGATTGGGCTACGATCCTATGCCTCATTGGAGGAGGTCAGGAAATTAATACCGGTGAAGCAGGGATATCTGAATGGATATCTGCGCTCAACGAACGATTTCCACATTGGAAAGTCTACATTTCTGATAAATTGACAGAACCGGAGTATGCCGAGGGCAAAGTAAATGAATTGCTGAAGAATAATACTAATGTTGAATATTCCAACAGGCTGCATTTGGGAGTGAGCCTTCGATCCTTCAGGGCCGAAAGATTATCGGCATTCGTTCATTCTCTGCTCTCGTTTAATCCGGACGCAAAAGAATTATATCAGAACGTTGTCAGCCATGGCTATCCAATCATGCTTACTCGCAATATGGATAAAGCCCGCGCATGGCTTAGGCAGAAAGCGAGAGGAACACAACAAACGGGCATTCTAATATCCAAAGTTTCAGCCCGCTTCAAGCCTTTAGCAGTTCACGTATTACCACAAGATGAAGATAATGCTGTGCATTGGTTTCTCGAAGACAAAACTGATGTACGATCTTCAAACTATCTTGAAGAAGCTGCAACAGAAATTCAGGTCCAAGGCCTTGAAGTAGACTACGCATGTGTGCTATGGGATGCCGACATGCGCTATAATAATGGCAAATGGACGTTCTGGAAATTTTACCGTTCAACACGGTGGATACATGAAAAGAATCCGGAGACAGAGAAATACATGCTCAATGCATACCGCGTGCTCCTCACTCGAGCACGCCAAGGTATGGTAATCTGTGTTCCAGAAGGCAACGGACGGATGACTCCGGAAGGATTCCCTGAAGACCAAACACGTCTGCCTTCATTCTACGATTCTACCTATGAATACTTCAAAAGCTTAGGTATGAAAGAATTATAGACACTTAATCCACTAAACGCCAAAATGACGTTTTGGAAACGACATTTAAGTTGTCAGGAAAACTCATATTGAATGAATAGGAGCTAAGAATCACGCAACATGGATTATAAACAACATACAGCCTGAAGCATGAGCAAGAAGTCTATTCGTTTTTTCAATGACCGTGAGGTTAGAGCGGTATGGGACGACGAGAACAACTGCTGGTGGTTCTCGGCAACCGATGTTGTGCGTGCCATAAACGATGAACCGGACTATACCAAAGCCGGCAACTATTGGCGTTGGCTGAAAAGGAAGTTCAAGACAGAGAATATTCAGTTCGTGAGTGGCACTCACAAACTGAAAATAGTGGCTGCTGATGGTAAGCAATATAATAGTGATGCTTTATCGGCAGAAGACATTATAACACTCGCAAAGCATTACCCCAATAATAAGGCGAGCAAGTTTCTTGATTGGTTCACATATAGCGATAACACGATTGATGGTCAAAGTCGTAAGAAAGCCTACACCCTATTTGAAAGCGGTCTGCTCAACTCTCTTGAACCGGGAAGTATTAAGTGTTTGCAGCAGATCCATGCCTACCTATTTGGCGGATTATATGAGTTCGCCGGGCAGATAAGGGCAAAGAATATATCCAAGGGAGGATTTACTTTTGCCAACTGTCTTCATTTTCCTACCATAATACCGACCATTGAGAATATGCCGGAAACTACGCTTGACGAGATAGTTGACAAATATGTTGAGATGAATGTGGTGCATCCGTTTATGGAAGGTAATGGCCGCAGCACGCGCATCTGGCTTGACCTAATGCTACGTCACTCATTGAAGCTTTGCGTTGATTGGAGCCAGATAGACAAGAACGAATATCTCACCGCTATGCGAGAGAGCGTTACCGATTCCTCACATATTAAAGCACTGATAAATGTTGCTCTGACTGATAAGATCAATGACCGTGAGATGTTCATGAAAGGCATTGACTATTCATATTATTACGAAGAAGAATAGTTTACATATTAAGGTTAAAGGCCGTTAATCCTAAACCTTAAAAGCCGTCTTTGGTAGGGTGAAAACCGGAAAAAGCCCGATTGTTATACCACAAAAACATCGGTTAAAACACCGCATGGACACCAATTGGTTTGCTTTTAACTTTATATTATGGTAAATTTGTAAAATAGAATAGGAAGTATTTAGATAGAACTGCAGACGAGCTTTAGAGCGAATTGAAGGCTTACACAATGGATATGAACAGCCATGTATCTTATTATCATGACAGTTATGGTCGGAGGCCGATTTTGTTCTACGTCTATCTGATGGTCGATAAGTTCTTATCGATTGCAAACATGGAAGCATGGAAATCGATAAAGTGCAGATTATCTACTCAAACAACTCCCATTTAATAATGACGTCAGACACGATATTACTCAAAGAAGAAAAAGGGAAACTCACATGCGAGGTCCCTATCACCAAGGGACAATGGCTCAACATTCTTCACGATAAGGACTTAGTCAAGCCTGGATGGCTACGTGCTATTCTATGTTTCTACTATATGCCTAACCATAGAGCAACTTGTAAACAGTGCGTGGATAAGTATGGAGGAAACATCAATACTTACAATGCAGCAGTGTCATCTTTGGGAGAGGCAATAGTCAAGAAACTTGGAGACTTCAATATTAAGGATGGCAAAGGCAACACCAAATTCTGGCCGGTGCTGATGAGTGAAAGCAGATATGTCAAGGGTTCAGAAGGTGTTTTTCAATGGACATTGCATCCGGAATTGGTCAATGCTCTACGTGAGTATATTATTGAAGATGCTCTGTCGAAATATACCGCTGGTTTTACTTCAAAATGGGAACAAGAGGAATATAAGTGGAAAGCACTGAAGATTTTTCATGAAAACTGGAACATTGACGCTCCGGATTTTGCAGATATGCTTGCCAGAGCCTTGGCACAGCACAAAAATCTACTTGACACAAGCCATGCGTTCCCCAAAAGCGCATTGATTGAAATTGCACAGCAAAAGCCGGAGGTAGCCAGAGAGATGTTCCGGAATCTCTATAATGAAGACCTTCCTTTGGAATCAAGGATAAGCGACTTCATCGCAACAGCCGACAAGGAGTTTGTCTTTGGCGAAGGTAAGAATCACTATCAAAGCACTAATGCTATCAGTGTTTATCTATGGTTCCGCTATCCCGGCAAATACTATATCTACAAGTGGAGCGAGTATAATGAGGTGGCCAAGAAGATTGGTTTTGACAACGCACCTAAGGCAACCGGGCTTCCGGCAGAAGTTATCAAGGGCAATGAAATGTATGGCCGCTTACAAGAAGCTATTGCAGGTAATAATGAATTGCAAGAAGTTTATAATCAGTTAATAGACAATGAACCGGAGAAGTATTTCAAACCCGATGGCCTTGCGACTCTTACATTTGATTTCGGCTTTTGGATAAGCAGATACTATACTCCTATGATTGCTATGCACCAGCCCAAAAAGGACTTGAAAGAGAAAGAGGAAGCTGCCGACTTAGATGCTCGGACCGATGACATTGTGGCCGAACCGGCTCCCAATAACAGGAAGACTCGTTATTGGTGGCTTGTGGCCAGTCCTAAATATTGGAGTTTTTCTGACTTGAAAGTCGGTGAAAAAGTCGATTATACCGTTAAAAATGAGAACGGCAACCGTCGTCGTGTTCCAATCAACTTTGAACAAGCCCGTGAAGGTGATATTGTCATCGGCTACGAAGCATATCCTGTAAAAAAGATTGTGGCTTTTGCGAAAGTCGCCAAAGCAAGCGACGGGGATACAATTTCATACGTAAAAACTGAAGAACTGATAGCCCCGGTTTCATGGTTTGACTTCAAGGACAAACCGGAACTGTCGGATATGGAGTTCATTAAGAATCGAAACGGTTCATTCTTCAAATTGACTCAAGATGAGTATGATGTACTTCTCAATCTTATACGTCAAGAGAACCCTGAACCGGAGAACAATCCGATTCATAACCCCGCTGACCTCGAGAAATACACCAAATCAGATTTCCTTGATGAGGTCTTTATGACATCCGAAGCGTTCGATGAACTTACGGCATGGCTAAAACTGAAACAGAACGTGATTCTTCAAGGAGCACCGGGCGTGGGCAAGACTTTCTCGGCAAAACGTATCGCATACGCTTTGATGGGAGAAAAGGACTCATCTCGAATTGAAATGGTACAATTCCATCAGAATTACTCTTACGAGGATTTTATCATGGGCTACAAACCGCTGGAGGACGGTGGTTTTGAGTTGAAGAACGGTGTGTTCTACAACTTCTGCAAAAGAGCCGAAGCCAATAAGGGAAAGCCGTATTTCTTCATTATCGACGAGATTAACCGAGGTAATCTGAGCAAAATATTCGGTGAGCTGCTGATGCTGATAGAGAAAGACTATCGTGGCACTGAGATAAAACTGGCTTATCGCAATGAGTTGTTCACTGTGCCGGAAAATCTATATATCATCGGCATGATGAATACGGCTGATCGTAGCCTTGCAATGATTGACTATGCACTGCGCCGCAGGTTCAGCTTCTACTCGATGAAGCCGGGATTGGATACCGACGGATTCAAGAAGGAAATGGCCAAACACTCTGATGAGAGAATACAAAAAGTCGTGTATGCCGTCAAAGTTCTTAATGACAAGATTTCCAAAGATGATTCACTTGGCGAAGGGTTCTGCATCGGCCACAGTTATTTCTGTGGCAAGAAAACTGATGAGTCATGGATTGAATCAGTGGTCAAATATGACCTTTGTCCCATGCTCGACGAATACTGGTTTGACTCCAAAGAAACATGTAAATCCGAAAAAGACAAACTCCTCGACATCATTAAATGACGGAAGACAAAGGCATACTGATTAAAAACATCTTCTATATGTTGTCTTATGCTTTTCGGGAGCTGAGAAAGAACAATTATCAGGAGATAGCAGGCGAAGAGTTCGATGAAATTCACGACCTCTTTGCCGAGATACTTGCACGTGGCGTCTCTGAGCAACTCAAACAGGGACTGCATCGCACGTATGTCCCCTGTCATGACGAACTGACTACACTCAGAGGAAAACTTGACATCAACGACACTATCAGAAATTACGCCCGAGGCTCACGTCGATTGGCCTGTGAGTTCGATGAGTATTCAGAGGACAACGCTTTCAATCGGATTCTGAAAACGACAATGATGTTGTTGATTAAGCATCAGGACGTTAAGAGTGGCCGAAAGAAATCATTGATGAAATTGCTTCCGTTCTTTACCAACGTCAAAGGAATTGACTTGCACAACATTCCGTGGACCACATTCCGTTTCGACCGAAATTCCAAGACATACAAGATGCTTCTTTATCTATGCTACTTCATCATTGACAACATGCTGTTGTCAACAGATGAAGGAAACCTAAAGATGCACACATTCTCAGACGAACACATGTGCCGTCTTTTCGAGAAGTTTGTATTGGAATATTATCGGAAGCACCATCCGGAGTATAATGCGTGTGCGAAGCAGATCACATGGAATATTGATAAAGAGGAGACTACTGCGGCTCTCCCTATTCTCCAAACAGACATATATCTCACTTTAGGGGAGAGGACACTCATCATCGACACTAAGTATTACTCAATAAACCATCAGACCAACTTCGACAAGCCAACCATTCACAGTCATAATCAATTCCAAATTCTTGGTTATGTACTCAATCATGACCGAGAACATTCGGGTAAGACCGATGGAATGCTCTTATATGCCAGGACACAGGAAATTTTTCAGCCTGATGGTCATATGAAATGGCATGACGGAAATATGATATATTATCGTAATCTTGATCTCAATCAAGATTTCAATGGAATTAAAGCACAATTGGAAAACCTTGTAAAACCGTCACTTAAGACCCCCACCCACCTCGAAAATCCACAGCCCTCACGTTAACATTTCTTGTGGGGTAGAGTCATATCAATAATACGGCATAAAAGTACGTTAAATTTGGGCCGACCTTATAATATTAGACATCATACAAACATGACTGCAGCGACTGACGTACTTGGTCTCAATGAAATGGATATAATACTTTCAATGAAGATGGCTTTTTGCCCAAAGGGTCCGCAATAGCGATAGAGGTTCAGGTATCTCCAATTATGATTGAAGAGTTTGGTAAAATGCTTCACTTATTTAACTGCCGACATTCGTTTGAAAGGCACACCGATGAATGGGACAAATCTTTTAGTTGCCAAATGAGGATATATGTCAGCACGTATTACTAACATATACTTAGGCCCCTACCCACATATTGAAAAGAACTGAAAATTGAAAAGAACTGAAAAGGAAAAAGAAGTTACGGAATTTTTCTTTCGGCTCCGGCGAGCCTCATCCGGAGCTGGCGGACCCTCCCGGAACAAATAATTATTTAAAATTCGGACGCAAGGGGTTACGGAGACCCGCGGAGCTTTCCGGACCCTCCCGGAACGATTGCATTATATGGTTCAATGTATCACCCCTAAAGGGGCTCCTTTACGCACATGGCAAATATACCCCGGTCGCGTCGGACCTAAAGGCCCTCCTCACCGAGGCCTATAATGTGTCGCGCCTATGGCGCTCTGTTTCGGACGCTTTGAGGGTGTTGCAAAACTACCCTCGACACATTCCAAGCCCTGATGAGGAGGACGCGTGGGTCTGACGGGATCCGTAGAGAACATCCATGTGGGTCTGACGGGAGCCCGTGAGGAGTACGTGTGGGTCTGACGGGAGCCGGTCTGTGATTTCGAGGTGGGTCTCTACGGACCCGTTTTGGCGTTCAGTGGGTTTAGCCGGACCCACTCATGGGTCTGTGGAGACCCGTTTCCCGCTGCCACACCTATATTATATAATAAAGACTTTAAAGACATATTATATTTCAAGACAACTGCCGACCGTTGTCAGATTGCTGAGTTGTTGCTGAAGTTTTCAATCAATTTTTTAATTTTGCTTTTTTATATTAGACCAAAATAACATAACTATGTTTGTGCGGGTTTATATTTTCGTGGTCAAATAGCCGCGATTATGAACCGAAATCACGCCTGGAAAAGAACACGGAATTGATTCAAGCGGCTATGAACGATAACGAAATTTCTAAAAAACAAAACTTATGAACATCTCTTCTGACTCAGACAACATGAATCCGATCGACTCAAACAACACGTATCCGATTGAAAGAAGTCCGGGCAATACCGGATGCTATACCCACGTCCGGCTGTCAAATAAGCCCCGGCTACAATGTTGTGGGGAGGGGAATATATTATGGGGGGTTAAACAATTCGGGATTTAAGATGTAGTAATATTAAAGCCCATTCCATAAAATTTTTAACATTGTCGGGTCGTAACCTTTGGAGTGATAATGGGCTCTTAACCGATTACCCGAAATAAACTATAAGCTAATATTCTAAGTATGAAATCACGTATTGTAGTCCTTACATTTTTGGCCCTCGCGCTGTCGGCTAAGATGACGGCATACGGTAAGGCTAAAAGACATTATATCACACCACAAGAAGTGCATGTCACTGTCTCTCAGCAAGCCAAGCAAAAGGCAGATGCTCTATATGAGTCTGTACGCTCAGCTTACGTCCAAGGTAAGCTATCGGCAGAAGATGTGGTGGAGAAGGCTCTTTATCATAAAAAATGGAGTCCGGAACTGGCTGCCCGATGTCTGCAGTTAGTTGCAGACAAGAATATTGCAGCCAAGGCAGAACTCGGTCATCTTTACACTTTTTACAAAACGGCATACCTCTTCCCCGGAAAGGAAACGGAAGGCGTGCGCTTGCTTGAGACCGCAGCGGCCAACGGCAAATTGAAGGCAAATGATTATCTGGGGATATATTATTGTGGGAAGAATGACTATAAGAAGGCCTTGAATTATTTCAATGCAGCCGGTCAGGACCATATTCCATACGCCCTCACCCTGATCGGTGGGATGTATGAGGAAGGTCACGGAGTGAAGAAGGATCGTCCAAAAGCACGTGAATACTATCAACGTGCCGCTTCTCTTGGCGATGCCGATGGAGCACAAAAATATGGGTATGCGCTTCAGCGTGGATGGTTTGGTAAGGTTGACATGCCCGATGCGTTTTTCTGGACCTACATCGGGGGCGATTTGGGTAGCGATTTTGCTCGTTCAAACCTTATGTTGCCCATACGCGGTGAGCGTTTTGGCGATGATGTGCATACTGCCTTCATACGCAACGGAATGACGCTTGTGGATGCCTGGAACGACCAATACGGTGAAAAACTGAAAAAAGAGCCCATCTATCAGAAAGGCTACAAGGTTGGTCTTCCTTTAAGAACAAAGGCAGCCGAAAACGGAGATGACTGGTCGCTCTTCTATCTGGGAAGTATGAGCTATAACGATGAATTCCTGAATCACTCAGGCGAGTTCATAAGTAAATGTTATGAACCTCTGATTGTCAGCGGGAGACTTCCGGATTCTGCACTTGCACTGGTATACGCACGTCTTGGTGACCTCTATCGGAAAGGTGACGGCGTAAAAGCGGATTCTGCCAAAGCAAACGCTTATACCACTAAAGCAGCCAGACTTGGGAGCCTTGAGGCCTACAAGATAATCGAGAATATTCCTGACTGATAAGGCTCCGTTCCCCAAAAAAATGTTAACGCAGGGGCGGCATATTTTCGCGTGAATTTCGTCTATCTCGGAGGGAGCAATGCGGGCATTGTGACCGGAGAGATGGGCGAAAGGCACCTAAAGATGCCGCCCCTGCGTTAACATTTTTTGGAGAACGGAGCCTAAGCTTGGGCGAGGGACGGTCAGTTGACGACGTTGACGGGGGTGCCGTTGAGGAAGTTGGCGATGTTGGAGACGGCTATGGACATGAGCCTCTTCCTGGCTTCGAATGTTGCCCATCCCAGATGCGGAGTGGTGTAGCAGTTGCGGGCATAAAGCAGGGGGTTGTCTATCTCCGGGGGCTCGCACGACAGGACATCTACGCCTGCACCTCTGAGCTCTCCCCTGTTCAAGGCATCCGCCAGCGCCTTTTCATCGACAAGCGGGCCACGGCCGGTATTGATCAGGATTGCCGACGACTTCATCTGAGCCAGAGTCCTGGCGTTGATCAAATGTTCAGTTGCGGGTGTCAATGGACAATGGAGCGACAGGACATCGCTTTCGCGAAGAAGGTGTTCGAAATCGTCAGCTTTCCCGACACCATCCGGAAGACGGTCGGCCGATTTTGAAGTGAGCGCCATGACTTTCATTCCGAAGGCAAGAGCAATGGAAGCCACCTTGCTTCCGATGTGTCCGAAGCCGACAATTCCGAATGTCTTTCCGGCCAATTCTGTCAGAGGAGAATCCCAATAACAGAAATCGGCATTGCGGCTCCATCTTCCCGCACGGTTGTCGGACGTATAATGTTCGACACCGTTGGTTATTGCCAGCAGAAGAGAGAATACCATCTGAGCGACGGAATCCGTGCTGTATGAAGGGATATTGGTGACCACCACTCCCCTTTCGCGTGCGGCAGCCACGTCAACCACGTTATAGCCTGTGGCCAGAACACCGATATATTTAAGCTCCGGCAGACACGAGATTGTCTGCCCGTCAAGAACGGTTTTATTTGTCAGCAGAATTTCTGCGCCGGCAGAACGTTCAACCACTTCAGAGGGAGCCGTGCGGTCATAGACCGTGACATCACCTAACTTTCTCAGATCATCCCATGACAGGTCTCCGGGATTCATCCCGTAACCATCCAGTACAACTATCTTCATACTAATATAACTCGCCTGTTCCTTCATCTATTGTTCAAAACTGAAATCAATTATCTTGGAAGGGACTTAGTAGAATCCTGATGGTTCACGGTCACTGATAGTCTCAGAGCCCATTTCATAAAATTTTTTCGTAAATTTGTATTCAATGAGTCTGGCTCAATACACTACAGACCTAACATTTAACCCTATTCCATATAAAATAACAAATGAACAGTAACGAATCACAACGAACCGCCGCGGGTGGATATTTCATCTTTCTGGTGATCTATCTGGCGTTGCTCAGCGCCTTCGGATCGTTTGTAAACGACATGTATCTGCCGACCCTTCCGGCAATGATGAAAGCATTCGGATGCTCGGTTTCAACCGTTCAGTTAGGCCTCACGATGGGAATGATCGGACTCGGGATTGGCGAGCTTATTCTCGGTCCCGTCAGCGACCGCTTCGGTCGCAAACCGGTGCTGGTCGTAACCTTGATAATTTTCTGTATCGGAGCGGCAGCCAGTGTCTATTCACCGACAATCCATGTCTTTCTCTGGTGGCGACTCGTCCAGGGAATCGGGGCGTCGGGCGGATACTTTCTTGCAAGGACTATTCCGGCCGATCTATATGCCGGCAGACAGCTCGCGAAAGTTATGGCATTGATCGGAGCGATCAACGGATTTGCACCGGCGAGTGCACCAGTAGTCGGCGGACTTGTCGCCCGTTCGATAGGATGGCGCGGAATCTTCTGGATACTGTTCGGTTTCAGTGCGCTGCTTCTGATCCTGTCTCCTGCACTAAAAGAATCGTTGCCGAAAGCGCGCAGAGTCACAGGCCGTTTCGGAGAGGCCTTCGTGAACTACGCCACACTTGTAAAGAACCGGAAATTCGTCATACATGTGATGCTGAAAGGAACCGCGCTCGGAGTTCTCTTCGCCTACATTTCGTCAGCTCCGTTTATAATCCAGACACATTTCGGATACAGTCAGATGACATTCGGCATCATCATGGGTATCAACGCACTATTCGTTGCTGTCGGAGCCACCGGCGCCCTGAAGTTCAAGCTTCTGAAACAAGCCGCGGTCTTCGGAGGCCGCGGACTGCTTGTGATCGCCGTCACCCAGTGTATCTGTTACTTCACGACAAACAGCTTCTGGGTTTATGAACTGCTGAACGTTCCGATGCTGATATGTCTCGGACTGCTGTTTACGGTCGGCAACACCCTTTCGATGAACGAAGGGCGCTCACATGCCGGAGACGCATCGGCCCTGATCGGACTGACTGGCTACATATTCGGAGCCGTCGTCAGTCCTCTCGTCGGACTCGGTGACGTCTTGCATTCCACGGCAATTGCCTTCGTCGCTCTCTCCATTCTTGTCCTCATCTTTGCCCACGCATCACGAGAGTTGCCACCCGATCCGAACCAGATCGCACCTCAGGACACGACAAAAAAATAAGGCTCCGTTACCAAAAAAATATTAACGCAGGGGTCGCAGATGTGCCCCGAATTTGGCCTTGCAGGTAAAGGAGCTTAGCGAGCTTCTATGTTGTATTCCAAGCGAATTAACATTTTTAACAC
>CAYMTQ010000049.1:11814-14958 GCA_964393395.1 uncultured Sangeribacter sp. | reverse complement strand
GTCTCCGGCCGGTGCTTTTCGCCAAGCTTCATCGGTCGCGATGCCCGCATCGCTCCCTCTTCAGCTTGCGAAAATCCCTCGACCGGAGCCGCCCGTGCGACTGCCATTTTTTTGAAACGGGGTCTTATTTTAGTTGCTGGATTTTTTGTAATTTCACGGTGATGAACAATCCGTTTGATTATATGCCGGATCCGGCGAGCGAGGAGGCATTCGCACGGTTGCTCGACAGGATCGAAGAACTCAAAAGGAGCGAACGTCCGGAAGATGTAAAATTCTGTCAGGAGCTCGCCGAGGGGAAGATGCTCGGTGTGCTGACGGCAGAGGACCAAAGCGGAGCGACTCACACACTCTATGCCTTTTCCGGTCAGATCGGGGACAGCGGTTTCCGGTTTGATGGTTTCGTCGGCCCTGTCTTCGACTATCTTCAGGCCGCCGGATATTTCAAGACCAAAGAAGCCGAAATCTCACTTCTCAACAGAGTGATCGAGCAATTTGAGAAGAATGATCTCCCGCTCGAGACCGAAAGATATGAGGCTGAAAAGGAGAAGGCAGATACTGAGATAGCGCGCTTCAAAGAGAAGTGCCGTCAGTCCAGAGATGAGCGTGAGGCAAGGAGAGCCAAAGGGCTTGCCGATGAAGCCGAAAAGGCCGCAATGATCCGCCAGAGCCAATTCGAAAAAGCCGAATTGCGCCGGCTGAAGCAACGGCTGACCAACATGCTGCAACCCTTAGCGGACAACCTCAGAAATGCCCGAACAAGGCTCGCCGCCGTGAAAGAGAGACGGAAGACAGAGTCAGAAGCTTTGCAGAAATGGCTCTTTTCAAATTTCAGAGTCCTCAATGCGCGGGGAGAAAGCCGGAGTCTAAGCGATATCTTCTCAACTACGCCGACGGGAGTTCCCCCATCGGGGGCAGGAGAATGCTGCGCTCCGAAGCTGCTTCAGACAGCATATATCCGAGGCTGGAAACCTGTAGCCATTGCCGAATACTGGTATGGGAAGCCCAAAGGTGGAGAGGTTCGCCGGCACGGAAGCCATTATCCCGCCTGCCGTGGCAAATGTCTGCCCGTGCTCGGGTGGATGCTTCAAGGTTTGCAAATCGAGCCACCTCTGGAGTCCGAATTCGGGAATGGTACACCTCAAGAACCTGAGATCCTGTTCGAAAACCGCTGGTTCTGCATTGTCAGCAAGCCGTCCGGAATGCTCTCCGTCCCCGGAAAATCCAAGGCACTTTCCGTTCAGAAATGGCTTGAAGAGAAATATGGAGAAGAAAAAGATGTCAAAATGGCCCATAGACTTGATCAGGATACGTCAGGACTGTTGATAGCCACATTCGGCCCAGTTCCGTTCAAGATCATGCAACGCCTTTTCGCGACAAGAAAGGTCAGGAAGACATATATCGCCATCACTGAAGGAGACTATCGGTTGCGTAACATCCCGTCTGAGGGGAGGATAGAGCTACCGCTCTCTCCCGATCTCAACGACCGACCGCGCCAGCGAGTGGATTCCGAAGGAGGCAAACCGGCCGTGACGGATTATGAGTTCAACGGCGTTTCCGAAGGGCGCAGCCGGGTAACATTACACCCGCAGACCGGTCGTACTCACCAGTTGCGGGTGCATTTATCATCTGAGTCAGGTCTCGGACTTCCGATCGCCGGAGACCGGCTCTATGGGTGTGATGGTGGACGGGGAGCTGAGCGCCTTCTGCTCCATGCCCAAAGGTTGGAGTTTACCTTCCCAATAGACGGGAAGGAATACATCATTGAATCGCCGGTCCCGTTTTAGGCCACTGCTGTCGAAACGGACTTTTTAGAACGTCACTGCCATCTGTGCCTGGATACGGTTGGCGTGCAGGCCGTTGCCGGCGACGTTCTTGCTGTGGCCATAATCATATTCCACGCCTGCCGAGAGGAATTTATTGAAGGTGTAGATCAGGTTGGCAGCCACATAATCGCCATAGCGGTATGTGTCCTTGTCAACCACGGCGCCCGAAGGAAGCCAGTTTGTCAGGTGACTGTACATCAGGTTGCCCGAGAGCTTCGGGGTGAAGATATAGTTGAGGCCTGCTGTCAGACCCATGCTCTTCACGGCCTTCATCTTACCATCTTTTCCGGTAGCGACTGCATCGAGTCCGAGGCCGTTGTCGTCCTGGAGATAAGTTCCGATGCCTGCACCGTATGTTGCGTCATACTGTGCCGAAAGACCACCGATGATGTGGGTCATTCCCGAAATCTGGATACCGCCACCCTGAACGGCCTTATTCTTGTCCGCTACATAATTGCGGTACTGCATCGGGCGGTAGATACCCGAGAGACGGATGTGGGAGTCGCCTCCGTCCCACGCATATTGCAGATAGAGCGGAATAGCCGGGATTCTCTGTGAGACTGTTCCTGTGACCTTGTTATTGGTCAGCGAAGCTGTCGGCGCATCAATACCGATCGCGCCTGAAATTCCGCGGCCGAAGTCCTGAGCCCAGTATGCTGTGAAGACGGAGAGAGAAACCGAGCCGTTAGGTCCCTCATTGTCGATTGTCATCGGCATGGCGGCACCGTCGGTGAAGGCTGAGTTGGTGTAACCTGCCGTCAGTCCACGATATTTACCGTAGAAATGAGAAACCTTGATATTGTTGTTTCCTCCGGTGAACTTTGCTTTGAAGAAGATGCCGATCTGATTGTCAGTGTGAGGCATAGCGACGAAGTTCATGTAGAACGAGGAGGACTGCCATGCGAAACGTGTCGCACCGCCGTTTCCGGCAGTTTTGGGTGTCAGCGAAGAGGGTGTGAAATCAAGCGCTGAAGGCATATTGTCGCCGAAGTCGAACATTGCTTCGCCGAGGAACTGAGCGCCGATACCGAGATAGAACTGGCGGTCTTTTCCGACGATTGCGAAACGCGGAAGACCGTTGTCATTCGGAGACTGAGGCGCATTCTGTTGCATTACTGACTTGACATCGCCCGGTTTGGCGTTACCGATGAGAGTAGTCACGACGTCGTCCGATTCCTGACGGTTATCACGTTGGGCGGAAGCCGAGAAGCTGAAAAGGCCGACTCCGAGGGCGGCTGAAAGAGCAAGGAAAGTGTTTTTCATAATTAATTGTTTCGGTTAAATATATACTTTTTAACAACCTTAACATGAAATAGGTTTA
>CAYMTQ010000049.1:0-11714 GCA_964393395.1 uncultured Sangeribacter sp. | reverse complement strand
TAATTGTTTCGGTTAAATATATACTTTTTAACAACCTTAACATGAAATAGGTTTAGATCCTTAAAATTCCGGGTACCTCCGGCGCTCCGAAACCTATCGGCCTTGTGTGATGTTTTCTTAACAGTTAATGATGCATTAGAGATGATAAACAGTAAATTTGACCTTGAGGTGCCTTACGTGGCTTTAGCTAACGGAATCCGGATGCCTCAGATAGGATTCGGAACATATAAGGCACCGGATGATACGGAAGGGGAGAGGGCCGTTGTCGAGGCTATACGATGCGGCTACAGGCTGATTGATACCGCCACTTTATATGGCAACGAGCGGACTGTGGGCCGTGCGCTGAAGTCAGCAGGAGTGAGCCGTGACAAACTGTTCGTGACGACAAAACTTGCAAATTCGGACCGTGGTTATGACTCCGCTCTGCAGGCATTTGACCGTAGTCTTGAAGATCTCGGTCTTGATTACCTTGACCTTTATCTGATTCATTGGCCTGCATCGGCCGGAAAGGCCCCTGACTGGAAAAACATCAATGCCGAGACGTGGCGGGGTCTCGAGACTCTCCTTGAGTCAGGGCGCGTCAGAGCGATCGGGGTCAGCAACTTCATGCCCGTTCACCTTGAGGCGCTGGCTGAGACTGCAAAGGTGATGCCGATGGTCAATCAGATAGAATTTCATCCGGGCTGGATGCAGCCCGAGGTGCTTGAATGGTGCCGCAAGAACAGGATCGTTGTCGAGGGATGGTCGCCGCTCGGGAGGACGAGGGTCTTCGAAGATCCGCTGCTGAACCGGCTGGCACTTAAATATGGCAAGAGCGTCGCTCAGATATGTCTGCGCTGGGCAACGCAGAACGGTGTTGTTCCGATTCCCAAATCACTTCATGAAGAACGTATGAAGGAGAATCTTGACATCTTCGGATTCTCCCTTTCACCCGAAGACATGGCGCTGATAGATTCGATGCCCCCGACAGGAGAATCCGGACTGACTCCGGACACGATAACATTCTGAGGGCATAAATTGGAACCGACAGTCTATATTTAAACCAATCTGATAAATTGCAACTAAATAATTGGAACTGATAACAGAAATATAAAACAGTAATGGATATGAAAAATACAGGAGACCGTGTCGATGACCTTTTGGGTCGGGATGCAGACGGAAAAGAGATCAGAATCAGCGATTTCGGTGGTAAAGATGTGGCGTTATACTTCTATCCGAAGGATAACACGCCCGGATGTACGGCCGAGGCATGCAGCCTGCGTGATTCCTATCAAGACCTTCTCGATGCAGGCTATCAGGTTGTCGGAGTCAGTGTGGACAGTCCCGAATCGCACAAGAAGTTCATCGCGAAGCATGAGCTTCCCTTCCCGCTGATCAGCGATACGGACCACAAGCTTGTCGAGGAATTCGGGGTTTGGGGAGAGAAGAAGCTTGCCGGACGCACCTACATGGGCACATATCGCACCACGTTCATCATCTCTCCCGACGGAGTGATCAAACGCGTGATCGGCCCTAAAGAGATCAAGACCAAGATCCACGCCTCCCAGATCCTCACCTCAAAATAACGACACGCTGAAGCATAAAAAAAGCGGATGGTCAGATGACCTTCCGCTTTTTTGCGTACCCAAAGCCGGGATCGAACCGGCACGGATTGCTCCATTGGTGTTTGAGACCAACGCGTCTACCGATTCCGCCATTTGGGCCTGTTTGCGTCCGCAAAGTAAACGTTTTTTTTCGTATCTGGCAAATCCCCGGCGGTTTTTTACACTCCGATTCTGAAATGGGCTCTAATTGTAGAACCGGAGCGGAGAATCGTTCGGGGTCCCCGTTGTGAGGCAAAGAATGTATGTGCAGAGCGCAAGAAGCAGAAATGCGATGGCTGTTTCGCGTTCAATTATTCTCGTGCTGTCATAGCCGGGAACCATCAGAAGCTTGTATCTTGAAATCATGAAGATGGATACCAGAATGGGGGCGAGCATGAGCATCCAGAGCGGAGGTGCCGGCTTCACTGTCAGGTAGAAGAGAACGAACGACAGCGGAACGATAATTGCGTTCACCAGATACAGTATCGCCGTGTTCCTGCGTCCGATCATCACAGTCGCGGTCTTCTTGTTGTTGCTGACATCCTCGTCATGTTTCCTGAAGCCATGGGCGAGATGAGCATTGACTGCCATCAATCCGGCCGGAATCGAGAGAATTATGGCACCGCCGAGATCGAACCACCATCCGATTGTTGATGAGGAATTCAGAACGTCAAAGGATGAATGGCCTGAGCTTGACTGTACTATTTCGGTGCCGATCACGCCAAGGGGACCGAAGACAAGGAAAGTGATCGCGATATTGGCCGGTGTGCGGAGCAAGGGTGTCTCTCCGTGGCTGTTGAACCATGCGAAGGCAAAGACGAGTATGCCGATTGCAAGCGTCCATACGCCTGCCAGCATCATGATTCCCAGTCCGACCATTCCGGCAAGAATCAGGGCGCCTTTGGATATCTCGTTCATCATCGAGTAGGTCGTCTGCACATCGTTGTCCGATAGATCATAGCCGTCGGCCCTCGTTTCGCCTTGCTGATACTTGATGTCATAATACCTGTGGGCCCAATTGTTATAGAGCTGCATGAAGATGGCGAAGAAGAGGCACAGGATACCCGGAAGGACCTCTCCGTTGCCGTGGACGGTCGCCGCTCCCCAGCCCATGATGACGCTTGAGACCCCGAGAAGCAGAGAATCCGGTCTGCATGTCCGGACAATCATTGAAGTAGCTGCCATAGATTGAAATATAAAAAAGAAGATAGAAAAGAAGATAGAATGTTTAATCGGAATTTTCACCTCCCGGATATCAGATGATGGTTCCGGAATGTGAAAAAGCGGATCATACGCCGAAATATGTGATGACGAACAGAGAGCCGGCTCCGATCGCCATCCAGAGCGTAAGGGCCTGGACGAGAGGTTTCACGCCGACCTGTCGGATTACATTCAGGCTGAGGCTCGCGCCGATCGCGAACAGGACGGCAACGAGACACTGTTTTGCGGCGACAACCAGACCGGAATAGATCGGGCGCATGAAAGGCTCAATGGATGCAGGGGTGTAGGTGTTGATCACCATCGCGACGACAAAGAGCAGGATGAACCAAGGAATTGAGATTTTCGCCTTGCCCTCGCCCCCTCTCTGGCCACGGTAATACCAGATTGTGAAGAACGCGAGCGGAATGATCCACAGGGCGCGTGTGCACTTGATCAGCGTCGCGAGTTCGCAGGCCTCCGTTCCGTAGGCCGCTCCGGCACCGACAACCGAACTTGTGTCATGGATTGCAATCGCGGCCCATGTTCCGAACTGAGTCTGGGTCAACCCGAACCACCTTCCCAACGGTGGGAAAATGAACAGAGCGATCGCGTTGAGAATGAAGATGACACCCAAGGAGACGGCCATTTCGTTTTCCTTGGCTTTCATCACACCGCCGACAGCGGCGATTGCGCTGCCGCCACAGATTGCGGTGCCGGCCGAGATCAGGTAGGATGTGCGACCATCGATTCTCATATATTTGCCCAGAAGTATTCCGAGCACCATCACTCCGATGACCGAGACGATTGTGAATGTCATGCCTTCCCAACCGGACTGGAGGGACTTCTGGAGGTTCATTCCGAAACCGAGGCCGACGACAGAAGCCTGAAGCATCAGCTTCGAGAATTTCTTATTGAATTTCGGATGAGGAATCCCGAAGACAAAAGCGAAGATCAGACCGATGAACAGCGCGACAGGCGCAGAGAATTGTTCGAGAGCCTTGATAGTCGATTCGTCGGACGTGAAGAGCTTGAACGGAATCAGCATCAAGACGAGCAAGACCCAATAGAGCCATTTCCCGGACTCCTTCCATCCTCCTTTTGCGGGCGTATTAGTCATGATATTATCGTTTTGTTATTGTTTTTAGCTATTGACTTTGTTGAAACTACGGGGAGACATCACGCTTTCGGGAGCTCGATCCGGAAAGTGGTACCGTGGCCCGGTTCGCTCTCCTTGACAAAGATCTTTCCGCCGTGATATTCCTCGATTATTCGTTTGACGAGCGTGAGGCCGAGACCCCAGCCGCGTTTTTTTGTCGTGAAGCCCGGGTTGAAGACATTCTTGAAATTCTTCTTGGCAATGCCTTTACCCGTATCCTTGATTTCGATCCAGACGCGGTCCTTGTCCGCTCCGGTCGTGATGTCTATTCTTCCCGCTCCCTCCATGGCATCGACCGCATTCTTGGTCAGATTCTCCATGACCCATTCGAAGAGAGCTCCCGAGAGCATGACACCGTGATCATCTTCCGAAAGGTGAAGCTGCAGACCCACCTTCCCCGAAATGCGCGAGCGCATGTATTCCAGCGAAGAGCCGACGCGTTCGTTGAGATATTCGAGCTGAAGCTCCGGATGTGAGCCAATCTTCGAGAACCGCTCGGCAATGGTCGACAGACGCCGGACATCCTTGTCGATTTCCCTGGTCACATCGGGGTCGGTACCCGTCATGGTCAGATATTCCGACCATGCCATCAGTGAGGAGATCGGGGTTCCGAGCTGATGTGCGGTCTCCTTCGAGAGGCCGACCCAGACCCGGTTCTGTTCCGCCCGCTTGCTGACGATTACCGCCGAGCATATTATGATCGCCAGGATCGCCATGACTCCGAGCTGAACGTACGGATAGAGGCTCAGCCGGCGCAGAAGGATCGAATCCTCATAATATATATATTGATAGAAGTCAGGCATCACCTCCACGCGGATCACATGGGGATTCGTTCCGGCCAGTTCCTCGAGGGCCCTGTCGCCGATACCTTTCTTCAGCCTTTTCTGAAGATACTCCCTGTCATTGTCAGAGAGCATGTCGAAAATTTCGTCGTTCTCGTCTTCCTTATCCTTGTGGGAATCGGGAAGCTTGAAATTGCGATAGTCCAGAATATTCCGTTCCGAGTCTATGACCATCACAGGAATTGAGTTATTCTGGGCGATGATCTCGAGCAGAAAGTCCACGTCGGCCGAAGCGTCGGCCGAAGCGAGCCGTTCTGTTGCCCGCGCCCAGATCTTCATGCGTTCACGCTCCTGATCGGCAAGCTGCCTGACGAGTGAGTTGGAGATGAGCAGAAAGACTACGATCGCGATGACCGAGACTGAGAGAAATATATATTTCCCGATGCGCTGGCGTTCGTAGATGCTGGCCATGATCCGTTATTCCTTTCCTGAAGCGTGAGACAAGATATATCGTGCGACGGCATCTTCGGTGTTTGTTCCGATGATCTCCGAAGCGGTTTCCCTGACCTCCGGGACTGCGTTCCCGACGGCCACGCTGTGGTCAGCGGTCCGGAGCATCGGGAGATCGTTGACGTTATCTCCGAAAGCGACGACGCGGGATGCTCCCGCGAGACGCGCGACCTCACCGACCCCGATAGCTTTCGAAGCGTCGGCGGCGAATACCTCCAGTTCGGCTATCTCATCCCCATACATGTCATGATAAAAAATCGGGCGGCAATCTCCGAGTTCCCGGATCCGGTCATAAACCCGGCGGGCGGCCTCGGTCGGCTGCATCGTCAGGAAGAGTAGGATCCTGTCCATCGGTGGCATGGTGTGCGAAGAACCGTCGGGTCCGACGTGGAACCTCTTGAAAGGATTGTCAATCCGTTCCTCCATGAAGTTGCGGGCGAGCTCATCCATGGGCCCTATGTGATATATGTGGATAATGTGATCTTCACCGAGCGAATAGACAAAGGTCGGGAGCTTGGCTTCGCGATATATCTCAATCAGTCGCCGCGCTGTCTCCGGATTGTGGAAACGGACGTCGGAATAGCGGTTTTGCTTCATGTCCCAGAGAGCCGCCCCTGTCATCACCACCATCGGCAGCCGCAGGTCGATGTCCTTCAGAAGCGTCGAGACCGTGGCCGGAGTGCGGGCGGTGGCGACACTGAACATCACGCCGCGTTCCACAGCCTCGTTGATCATCCGCCGGGTGTCGTCGGAAATCCGTCCTTCGGCGTTCAGCAGAGTGCCGTCGAGATCGGTGATATAGAGCGTGCCTCTGTCCGAGGTTTTTTCAGAAACTGTTCGGTTCATTTCCAGAAGCGTTTCTTTGATCCTTTCCCGTTATCCTCAGGCCGGTCTGTCGCCGGAGCAGATTCAGGGCGTATGACTACATATTCCGCATCCGTCACCTGACTTTCCGTGACGACGCGGACGCCGTCCGGATCCGGATGAATTTCGGTCCGGGAGGAATATTCCCGTATTTCGGTATATTCCACATCAACGGCATACTCTTTCGGGATCAGGGGCTCATGCTGACCGTGGCCGGCTTGACGGCCGCGGGTCTCCTCTGTATGGTTCTGCCGGGCAGAGCGTGCAGATGAACGGCGGTTCTTTTCGGGTTCAGGGGGTATTCCCATCATCCGTCTTATCCGCCGTTCGACGGCCCGTGCGATCCATTGTCTCACGAACCCGGACACCCTGCGGGATATTGTCGGAAGGGCCAGAATCAGCCCGATGATGATTATTAACCAGATTATTGTCTTCATTTTATGAGACGTACTCTTAATAAACAGTGCACTTAATTAAGCCGTGCACTTAATGTGAGGGTTCCTGCTTGTCTGATTCAGCCGCTTTTGTCCGGGCCGGAGAGAAGACAAGGCTCAGCAGGAAGTAATAGATGATGAACCACATCAGGCCTTGGATTCCGGCGCAGATGATTGCGACGGGAAGTCCGGCTATCAGCAGCCACCGTGGAATATTGTCCCGGAATTTCCAGTTCTGAAACTTCAGGGAGAGGAGAGGGATCTCCGATGTCATCAGCCAGACTTCGACGAGCAGGACGGGGATGAAGACTGCCGGGGAGGCGAGAGGTTGCACACCGTTTGCTAACGCCGCCGAATATCCGATCCAGAAGATTGCGTTGGCCGGAATCGGAAGTCCGAGAAATGATGTTGTCTGGCGGGTGTCGATATTGAATTTTGCAAGCCGGAGTGCTCCGCCGACAGCAATCAGCACGGCGCCCCATATCCACCAGGGAGCGGGAGTCCGGGTACAGTGTGCGAGCATCGAAAAGATGAGGATCGCCGGAGCCACACCGAAGCTGACCATGTCGCAGAGGGAGTCGAGCTGTTTTCCGAGCTCGCTCTTGACATGCAGCAGACGGGCTACAAAACCGTCAAAGAAATCGGCTGTTGCCGAAATCGCGATGAAGATCCATGCCCATTGATAGAAGGTCAGTCCGCCGGCAGACTCGAAAGGATTCGCTCCGAAGATGGCCGCTACGACTCCGCCTATGACGTTGATGCAGGTGATTGCGTTGGGTATGTTTTTCTTAATCATTCTTATAGTTGCGTATTTGTCGGCTCATGCCATCCGTCAGCACCCCGGAGCCGGGCCAGCGGGGTCAGGCCTCCGCTTGTCTTCTGATTGAGCGAGAGGAGCACATCGGCATCCGTCGGAAGATATATGTCCACACGCGACCCGAATTTGATGAATCCGAGATGCTCGTCAATGCGGGCATCCTCGCCCGGCTGGGCATAAGTCACGATTCTGCGGGCCATTGCTCCGGCGACCTGCCGGACGGTGACCTTCTGGCCGTTTTCAGCAACTATCCCGATTGTGGAGCGTTCGTTTTCCGTGCTGCTCTTCGGGAGATAGGCCGAGAGGAAGCGTCCGCGGTGGTGTTTGACATAGGTCACCTTGCCGTTGAGCGGAAACCAGTTCGCATGGACATTCAGCGGGGACATGAAGACCGAGACCTGAATTGCCTCCCCCTTGATGAATTCCGGCTCGACAGTGCGTTCGATAACGACCACCCGGCCGTCGACCGAAGAGACGACCATATCCTTCTGGGGTCCGCGGTAGTTTCTTTTGGGACACCGGAAGAAATTGAAGACGAAGCTATAGAAAAGCAGGGAGACACCCGAGCATATTGCGGGAAGCACCGGCGGCGGGAGAAAGAGCCACACCGGTGCGTTGACGGCTACCAATACGATGAACAGCAGGACCAATATGTTGGTACCCTCGCGATGTATTTTCATAACATATCTGGGCGCGTCTTCGGGGTGAGGTAGGGAAGACGTGCCAAATCCGGCTTCAAATTTAAGAAAAACAGATGTGCTAAGCAAATTTTCCGACTGCAAACGCCCCTCTTGAACGATAAAATCCAATAATCACGTCCCGACCGCAGAAAGTTAACTGATTTTTTTGTAAATTCGCAGACTGAATTTATTTTGCAAAGGCGCAAATATGAATATATCATACAAATGGCTTAAACGCTACATTGACACCGGTCTCTCGCCCCGCGAGCTGGCGGCTGTCCTGACCTCGGTCGGTCTCGAGTGTGACAATGTCGAAGAGGTGGAGACTGTCCGCGGAGGTCTCCGCGGTCTGAAGATCGGAAAGGTCCTCACATGTGAGGCACATCCTGATTCCGACCATCTCCACATAACGACAGTCGATGTCGGGGCTCCCGAAGGTCCGCTTCAGATCGTGTGTGGCGCTCCAAACGTGGCCGCAGGCCAGACCGTCGTCGTGGCGACGATCGGCACAGTCCTCTATGACGGTGACAAGGAGTTCAAGATCAAGAAATCCAAGATGCGTGGCGTCGAGTCGTTCGGAATGATATGTGCCGAGGACGAAATCGGCCTCGGACAGTCCCACGACGGGATCATGGTGCTTCCGGATAATGTAACGCCCGGGACCGACGCCGCAGACTATTTCAATGTCGAGAGCGACTGGTGTCTGGAGGTCGAACTGACCCCGAACCGTGTCGATGCGGCCAGCCATTTCGGCGTGGCCAGAGACTTGAACGCCTACAATATATGCCGCGCGTTCGAGGCCGGAAAAGAGATGCCCTCGGGGCTGAAGCTACCTTCAGTTGCTGATTTCGCTTCGGACTGCGGAGAGGGAGCTGTCGAAATCGAGGTTCTTGATCCCGAAGGATGTCCGCGCTACTCAGGAGTGACAATACGCGATGTCAAGGTAGGCCCCTCGCCCGAATGGCTGCAGAATCTTCTGGTGACCGTCGGTCTGCGTCCGATAAACAGCATCGTGGATATCACCAACTTCATCCTGATGGGCATCGGTCAGCCTCTTCACTGTTTCGACCTCGCGAAGGTCAAAGGTGAAAAGATCGTTGTCCGCACCTGTGATGAGGGTCATAAGTTCACAACTCTCGACGGAGTCGAACGGACCCTTTCAGCGGCCGACCTGATGATATGCAACGAAGACGAACCGATGTGTATCGCCGGTGTCTTCGGCGGTCTCGACTCCGGAGTGACGGAAGAGACAACAGATGTGTTCATCGAGAGCGCATGGTTCAATCCTACGCGTGTGCGTCGCACTGCCCGCCGTCATGGCCTGAGCACAGACGCCTCGTTCCGCTATGAACGCGGAACCGATCCCGATGTGACTGTCTATGCCGCACAGCTCGCCGCTCTGCTGATCAAGGAACTGGCCGGCGGCCGGATCTGCGGTGCCGTGGCGGATGTATGTCCCGAGATTCCGCGCCGGGCCGAGCTGGATTTCAGTCTTAAATATTGCGACACGCTGATCGGAAAGTCGCTTCCGCGCGATCTCGTGATCTGTATCCTGAAGGCTCTCGAGTTCGAAGTGACGGAGACGGCAGATCCGGATGTGCTCCATCTGACCGTGCCGACCTATCGTGTCGACGTCACCCGTCCCTGCGACGTCGTCGAAGAGATTCTGAGAATCTACGGATATAACAACGTCGAGTTTGGCCGCGAGATGCACGTCACGCTTTCGAACCGGACGGCGACGGACGATTCCCATGACCTCAAGGAGACGCTCTCCAATCAGCTGACAGGTCAGGGCTTCACGGAGATAATGAACAATTCGCTGACCGCTGTCGGATACTATCGCGATAACGAGAAATGGCCTCTCGAAAACTGCGTTTCGCTGATGAATCCTCTGTCCCAGGATCTCGGGGTGATGCGTCAGACTTTGCTTTATGGAGGACTTGAAGTCATCGCGCACAATGTCAACCGCAAATCGACCGATCTGCGTCTTTACGAGTTCGGGAATGTCTACTCGCTCGATCCTTCGAAGAAGCCGACTGCCGAGGCACCTCTGGCTCCGTTCAAGGAGCGCGAGATGCTCAGCCTCTGGATGACAGGACGCTTCACCGCTGCTTCGTGGAATGTGAAGGAAGCTGAAGTCACGTTCTTCGATCTCCGGGCGATTGTCAGCCAGCTGTTCCGCCGTGCCGGCATAGCCGACTCGATGCTCACTTTCCGGCAGACCGCTGACGCACCCTTCTCTGCCGCGCTTGAAATCTCGACAAAAACCGGAACGTCTCTCGGCGTGATCGGAATCCTCGGCCGCAAGACCCTGAAGATGTTCGATATCGAACAGCCGGTCGTGTATGCGGCAATCGAGTGGGAGCCCTTCTTCAAACTTGCCCGCAAGGCAAAGGTTACCTATGTTCCCCTTCCGAAGACACAGCCCGTGCGCAGGGATCTGGCGCTGCTGCTCGATACTTCCGTCCGCTTCGAGGATGTGCTTCAGTCAATCCGCAAGGCCGGAGGAAAACTGCTCGGTGAAATATCGCTTTTCGATGTCTATGAAGGAAAGAATCTCCCGGCAGGTAAAAAGTCCTATGCTGTCTCGATCATGCTTCAGGATCCGGAGAAAACTCTGAATGACAAGCAGATTGATTCGGCGATGACCAAAATCATCGACTCTCTGAAAAAGAATCTCGGAGCTGAACTCCGTTGAGATGACGCAAATCCGAAACAAGGAAACAAGAAAAATAAGAAATAAAGAAAACTGACAAATGGGAAGAGCATTTGAATTCCGAAAAGCCCGCAAGCTTAAACGCTGGGGCAACATGAGCCGTACATTTACACGTATCGGTAAAGAAATCACAATAGCCGCCAAGGCCGGTGGTCCGGATCCCGCGATGAACCCGCGTCTGCGTGTGCTGATTCACAACGCGAAGGCGGCCAACATGCCGAAGGATACCATCGACCGCGCGATCAAGAAGGCAACCGACAAGGATGCCTCCGACTACAAGGAGATCGTATATGAAGGATACGGCCCCCACGGAATCGCAATCGTTGTCGAGACTGCCACTGACAACAACCAGCGCACAGTGGCCAATGTCCGCTCATATTTCACCAAGCATGGCGGCTCGCTCGGAACACAGGGTTCTCTTTCGTTCCTTTTCGACCACAAGAGCGTGTTCCATATCAAGCCTAATCCCGACACCTCGCTCGAGGACTTTGAGCTTGAGCTGATGGATCTCGATGCCGAGCTTGATGCGGAAGATGAAGAATGGCTGGTATATGGCGCCTTCGACCAGTTCGCCAACATCCAGAAATTCCTTGAGGATTCAGGTCTGGAGATCGTCAGCGCCGAATTCGAGCGCATTCCGAACGATTACAAGGAAGTGACCCCCGAGCAGCGCGAAGCTATCGAGAAGCTTCTCGAGAAGTTCGAGGACGACGATGATGTCCAGAATGTCTTCCACAACATGAAG
This sequence comes from uncultured Sangeribacter sp., assembly GCA_964393395.1. Lineage (GTDB taxonomy): Bacteria > Bacteroidota > Bacteroidia > Bacteroidales > Muribaculaceae > Lepagella. The sequence goes on along the minus strand of CAYMTQ010000049.1, from coordinate 227 downwards.
GAAGAGGAGTAATACTCTGTTCCTGTCCGAAAATACAGGCCTGAATTCAGGCCGGAAAATTTGAGAGGCTGTGTCGACTGACACAGCCTCTTTTCAAATTTTCAAAATGATGATAACGCAAGAGAGGAATGATGATAACGCAAGAGAGGCCTGCTTCGAAAAGCAGACCTCTCAGTCGGGGTGAGGCGACTCGAACGCCCGACCTCTACGTCCCGAACGTAGCGCGC
>CAYMTQ010000048.1:0-15036 GCA_964393395.1 uncultured Sangeribacter sp. | reverse complement strand
CCGATGCAGAAGTGGGCGAAGATGGTGTGGAGGAGGTCGGGGGTGGTGATGGCGCCGGTGATGGCGCCGAGGTGGTGCTGGGCTTCGCGGACGTCTTGGGCTATGAAGTCGGCCGAGAGGCCGGACGTCAGTGCGGTGCGCGCACGGCGAAGTGCGTCGGCGGCGCGCGTCAGGCTTTCGTAGTGCCTGGCGTTGGTCACCATGAGGTCGGCTTCTGTGTCAGGATTCGCCAATTCCGTAAGTCTCTTCCTGAGCTCAGTTAATCCTTCTCCTGTTTTTGCGGAGATGTAAATAATTTCTTCTTCTTTCCCTATAATCGCCTTAAGTTCCTGTTTTAAAGTTGTATCAGCAGAATATCCGGTTTTTTTATTAAGTGTCTCTTGTTTATTCAGATCCTCCCGTTTATCCAGCGCCTCTTGTTTATCGAATTCTTCGTGGTTATTCAGCTGATTTTTTTTATTCAGTTGGTCTTCGTTAATTAGTTGGTCTTGGTTATTCTGCAGATCTTGGTTATTCTGCAGCTTTTGGATGTCAGGGCAGAGGTCTATTTTATTTATTATAGTAATGACTGACGGAGCAAATCTTTCTTCAGTTGATTGGCCCGGCGATCTGACTGTTTTATTTTCATTAGAAATGTCATGAACAATTTCGTCAGCAGAGGGGAGTCCTGTTTTATCATCATTGACGATAGCAAGTGATTTTTCGTCAGCAGAGGGGAGTCTTGTTTCATCTTCATTGAAGATGTCATCTGATTCTTCGTCAGCTGTGACGTTTCGTGATCTGCCGCAGTGAGGGGCGAGATGGGCGAGCTGGGGGGCGAGGGGTTGTGAAGCGTCAAGGAGCCGGATGATAATGTGGGCGCGTTCCATCCGGTCGCGTGTGCGTTCGATTCCGATACGTTCAACTTCGTCTTGTGTCTCCCGGAGTCCGGCTGTGTCTATCAGCCGGAACAGTATGCCGTCAATTTCGATTGTGTCTTCAATTATGTCGCGGGTGGTGCCGGGTATGTCTGTCACAATTGCCTTTTCATCACATAGCAATGCGTTGAGCAGGGTGGATTTTCCGGCATTAGGTACTCCGGCTATCACTACCGGTACTCCTTCCTTTATCGCACGGCCTGATGCGTAGCTGTCCGTTAGGACCCGGATGGTCGACAGTGTCTCGTCGGCAAGACTGATGAGCTTCTGACGGTCGGCAAATTCAACGTCTTCTTCGGAGAAGTCGAGTTCCAGTTCAAGGAGCGATGCGAAGTCTATCAGTTGGGAACGGAGCTGTCCGAGCCGTTGAGAGTATCCTCCTTTGGTCTGGGTCAGAGCAATTCTGTGGGCTGCGCGGTTCGACGAAGCGATCAGATCAGCGATTCCTTCGGCCTGAGCGAGATCGAGTTTACCGTTCATGAAAGCCCTACGGGTGAATTCGCCTCGTTCGGCGATCCGTGCTCCGGCGTTGACAAGCAAACGGAGTACCTCCCGCTGGATCCAAGGCGAGCCGTGGACAGACAGTTCAACTGTATCTTCGCCCGTAAATGAGGCAGGAGAGCGGAAAGGGGTCGCCAATGCTTCGTCAATGGCCTGACCGGATTCAGGGTCATAAATCTCACCATATCTTGCCCGGTTGGGAGCTGACGAGCTTAGGTTCTTGCCACGCCATATTTTCGAGACGATGTCAAATGCTTCGGGTCCTGATACACGTATCACGGCGATACCGCCGGTTCCCGGTGCGGTCGCGACAGCGGCGATTGTCTCTCTATCTAATGATCCCATGTTTCTGCCGTTAATTATCTTTTTCTCAAGGCAATTTCCCATTCTCTGAATGAGGTGACACTCTCGATCTGTTTTTCGAGCTCCGGGCTCATGTCCGGGAAGAAATCATATCCGGTCATTTCCTCCAGCTTGTCGATAGTGCAGGAATAGTCACGCATATTGCCGGGGGAGTGGCGGTTAGGATAAACGAAAGCTATTCCACGGGGAGGATCGGCTTCGGGAGCTACAAGGACCTTAAAGAACATCGAAGGAACACGGACACCGGTTTTGCCGATTCGCTCAAGATCGGAAGGTGTGTAGATCGGGCCGGCAACAATGTAGAGAACCGAATCATTGACGGCCAGTTTTCTTTCCCATTGTTCGAGAGTTTTCCATGCGCCTGTGTTCAGCTTGTTTGCCTGAGGACAGATATTAGTCATGTAGAAGCAATCTTCCATCGCCTTGTCGCTCCATTTCTGATCGGCGGCGGGAACGATATGTCCGCGGTCATATCCGCTCCGTACATAATCCTCTGTTGTCGCGCATCCCTCCACGTCATAATCCGTCATGAAGTTGGATTTGCGGGAGACCCTTCCGTCAGCCTCGTCTCTTGTGAGTTCCCAGACACAATAGTTCGGAGTGTGGTTTTCCTTGTTGAAGTTGACGGTAAATCCTTCATAGTTTATGATTTCAGAAGGGAGAGCATCCGGAATGGCGACATCCAGGGCAAAAGCCCGAGCGGTTTTGGTTTCAGCTTTTTCATCGGAGACCCTGTTGGCTGAATTGGCGCCCGAACACCTGTTGTCAATAAGCCAGACGGCCACTCCGAGCAAGGCTATACCTATAAAAACCGATAGCCATCGTGTTTTTGACGAGGACTCCTGCCTTTTGTGCTGTCGGTTGGAATTATATCGTGACATTTCAATTTCGTTAGGTTGGATTTTCAATACAAAAGTAAGGAAATTTCATGAGCCTGCAAATTGAGTCTCTCAAATGAAACAGAAAGAAACATAATATCGGATAATGCGTTATTCAAAAAAAAATGTTAAGTTTGCAGATAATTACCTCGTTTAAAAACCGGAGAAAATCAAAGATATGACACTGACAGAAAGATTTCTGAACTACGTAAAGTTCGATACACAGAGTAATGAAGAGACCGGAGTGACACCCTCCACGCCCGGCCAGATGGTGTTTGCCCGCTTCCTGAAAGAAGAAGTTGAGGCAATGGGTCTCGAAGATGTATATCTGGACGAGAACGGCTATCTTTACGCCACACTGCCCGCCAATACAGACAAGAATGTTCCCGTTGTCGGCTTCATCTCACACATGGATACGGCTCCCGACATGAGTGGCAAAGGCGTGAATCCCAGAATCGTGAAGAACTATCAGGGTGGTCCGATCACGCTCAACGAAGCCGAGAATATCGTTCTCTCGCCCGAAGAGTTTCCCGAGATGCTGAACTATCTCGGCCAGGATCTGATCGTGACAGACGGCACAACCCTTCTGGGAGCTGACGACAAGGCCGGTATCGCGGAAATCCTTTCAGCAGTCGCATATCTTCAGGAGCATCCTGAAATCAAGCATGGCAAGATCCGCGTCGGGTTCAATCCTGACGAAGAGATCGGTCTCGGAGCACACAAATTCGACGTAGAGCGTTTCGGCTGTGAATTCGCCTACACGATGGACGGCGGTGCTGTCGGCGAGCTCGAATATGAAAATTTCAATGCAGCCGGCGCAAAAGTAACGATCAAAGGAAGAAACGTTCATCCCGGAACGGCAAAAGGAAAGATGGTCAATTCAATCCTCGTTGCCCAGGAATTCATTTCCTATCTTCCCGCCAACGAGACTCCGGCCCAGACCGAAGGATACGAAGGCTTCTTCCACATCGTCGGAATCAACGGCAGCGTCGAGGAGACTACACTTCAGTATATCATCCGTGATCATGACCGCGCTAAATTCGAAGACCGCAAGAAAGCGATGACCGAAGCTGTTGCCCGTATCAATGAGAAATATGCCGGAGCTGCAACTCTTGATATGAAGGATCAGTACTACAACATGCGCGAGAAGATCGAGCCGGTGATCCACATCATCGAGACAGCCGAACGCGCCATGCGCGAAGCCGGAGTCGAGCCCAAAGTGCAGCCGATCCGTGGCGGTACAGACGGAGCCCAGCTCTCCTTCAAAGGTCTTCCTTGTCCCAATATCTTCGCCGGCGGTGAGAACATGCACGGACGCTACGAATTCGTTTCGATCCAGGCTATGGAGAAAGCGCGTGACGTCGTTGTCAACATCGCGCGTATCGTAGCCGAATGATCTGTGCGAACAGAAAACATATCCTTCAGACTCTTGAGTTTGAGTAATGAGATGGAGTCTAAGAAAAATCGAATGATAGTAATCACAGGGCCGACTGCCTCCGGGAAGTCGGCCCTCGCCGTGCGCGCGGCTCTCAAGCTCGGGACCGGGATCATATCGGCGGACAGCCGCCAGATGTATCAGGGAATCCCGATAGTTACTGCCGTCCCCACTCCCGAAGAGCGCGCCGCAGTACCGCACTATCTCGTCGAGTTTCTTCCGCTCGAAGCCTACTACAGTGCAGCTTTGTTTGAGGAGGATGCACTGAAAATCACCGGGGATCTGATGAAAAAGAATGGCACCGCAGTCGTATGCGGAGGCTCGATGATGTATGTCGACGCGCTATGCAACGGGATTGACAACCTCCCGACAATTCCTGAAAAAATCCGGTCAGCGCTGACGAACGAATGGCAAGAAAAAGGGGATGAATGGCTACGCGAAGAATTGAGGATACTCGATCCTGAATATCATGCCGAAGTTGATCTGAAGAATATGAAAAGGGTCTTTCATGCTGTGGAGATCATCCGGACGGCAGGAAAACCCTTCAGTACACTCCGGACAGGACGCAAAGCTGAACGTCCTTTCACGATAGAGAAAGTGGCGATAGATTATTCCCGGGAGGAACTTTTCGACCGTATCAATCAGAGAGTCATGAATATGGTCGAAGCCGGCCTCGAAGAAGAGGCGCGACGTGTTTATTCAAGACGTCATCTGAATTCACTGAACACCGTCGGCCTGAAAGAGATGTTTGCCTTATTCGACGGGAAGATGACGAGAGAGGAGGCTATAGCCCGGATTCAGAAAAACACGCGTGTTTATGCCAAAAAACAGCTGACATGGCTTAAACGTGACGCGACCGTCAGATGGTTGCGCCCCGAAGAAACCGCAGACTGGTTGCAGGATCTCGTTGTCAGATCTGCCGGTCAGAAATTATAACCGATAGAGAGAGACCATTCCATGTTTGAACCGCCGAGAGCCTTGTCATTATAAACGCGTGTCATTCCGGCGTAATAGTGAAGGCCGGCATACCACCGTCTGTTCAGCAAGAAGAAAGTTCCGACCTTCAGTCCATAATCCTTCTTCTGCTTGGCTCCGCTGCCGACCGACGGTTCGGAGGCCACTACCGGAACCACACCTTCCGGCAGGACAACGGGAGCGATTGACGCATCCGAATGGGACGAACCGAATCTCCATGAAAAGTATGGGCCGGCCTCTACGCCCCAGCGGAGACGATCGCTCACATTGAAATTGACCTGAACCATGATCGGGAACGTGATGTAGGACATCGTATAGTGGCCCATACGTCCGGTCTGGGGCGAAGAGCTGATGGCATAATCGCCGGATCTCAGCTGATAATACAGTCCGGGCTGAAACGAAAGGAAATCAAACACCGCCAGAGGTACTTCGACACCGACCTGAAAACCGGTTCCCCATCCTGAAGATGTCCAGTTGGGGAAAGCATTGCGGTTGATGCTCTGGGTCGAGGAATTGATGCCGGCCCGGACTCCGACCTGAATGAACTTTTCTGCCGGAGCAGTCGAGAAAAACCGGGCTGCCGAAGCCGGAGCGATAGCAGCGAGAGATAAGGCTGTAGCGGTAAGGATATGTTTCATAATCAGAAGGCGACTCCGGGGAAATCATCAGCCGATCGCGGTGTTCGGAGCGGTTCGGTGTCGTATCGCAAAATTAAGTAAAAAATTGGGAGGAGTAAAATGATTGTATTAATTTTGTGGCGCAAAATGAATGAGGCGCCGCGGATATCCGGTGCCGCATGATCCGAAAGGAATCTGAGCGGACATTCCGGCCCTGATATTCATGATGCAAAACAGTCATAATTGAAACAGATGAAAAAAATAGACAAGAGGGCATTTCTGACAAACTTCAAGGATTATGTCTTCATAATCTTCGGATTGTTCCTGTATGCATTAGGCTTCACCGCCTTCATCATGCCCCATGAGGTCGTGATGGGCGGACTTGCCGGTGTCGGCACGCTCGTCTACTTCGCGACAGCAGGAAAGGTTTCTGTCGCAGTCACGATATACATCGGCAATCTGATCCTTCTCTCGATAGCATACAAGATTGTCGGACGCACATTTGTGATGAGGACAATCTTCGGAGCGACGGTCGCATCGCTCTGGATCGGATTCATGGAGAACTTCTTCATGAGCCTCGGCCATCCTCTGATCGCCGACATATCCATGAGCGTGATCTTGGGCGGCATTCTATGTGGAGTCGGAGTCGGCACCATCTTCATCCACAACGGTTCTTCGGGCGGAACGGATATCATCGCCGCCATGGTCTCGAAGGTCAGCAACGTTTCGATCGGCCGCACGATGATGTTTGTCGACGCGATAATCGTCATGTGTTCGATCTTCCTTCCGTTTGAAGGCACTATAGAACAGCGCCTTGAAGCGAGGGTGCCTATCATGGTCTACGGCTTTATTGTGACATTCGTCATAGCTTACTTTGCCGATCAGGTGATCAACTCCAACCGACAGGCGACCCAGTTCATCATCTTCTCAGTCAAATGGGAAGAGATCGCCGATGCGATCAACCGTGAGGCACGCAGAGGCGTGACCGTGCTCGACGGAATGGGCTGGTACACCAAAAAGGATATGAAGATATTGATGGTATGGTGCCGCAAGATCGAATCGGTCAATATTTTCCGAATCGTCAAGTCTATCGATGAGAATGCATTCATCACCCAGGGTGCAGTGAATGGCGTTTACGGCAAAGGCTTCGACACCATGCGTATAAAGAAAATAAAGACGACGGCACACAAATGATACGTTCCTGTGGCCGGGAAATAAGAACTCCAAGACACATCATGCTGGCTTCCCTTCTGGGAATGTCAGCATTGACTGTTTTTTCGGCCGGCAGGACCGGAGTGACGGAGGTTGAGAAAGACACGGTCCGGGATCTTCCCGGAGTGGCTGTGACGGCGATCAAACAGCTGATCCCCGCGTATGCTGACGAATCGGTGACCTCCCTCGGAAGTGTGACAATAGACAGACTTGACCTGAGCGATGTCAAACAGCTGAGCGGACTGGCGCCGAACTTCTACATGCCAAAATACGGGTCGGCGATGACCTCTACGATCTATGTCCGCGGGCTCGGGACGCGAATAGACCAACCTGTTGTCGGGCTTAATATAGACAATGTCCCGCTGGTGTGTAAGGATAACTTTGACTTCCAGTTGTCGGACGTTTCTTCGGTTCAGGTTATCCGAGGCCCGCAGAACATCCTCTACGGACGCAACACGATGGGAGGCCTGATCAACATCACGACAATCTCCCCATTGAAATATGAGGGCATCCGCGCGCGGGCGCTCTACGGCACAAGAAACACATGGAGATTTGATGCCGGACTCTATAAGAAACTATCGGATAGGGTAGGTCTGTCCGCGACACTATATGGCGGCGGCTCGGACGGTTATCACAAGAACACATATAACGGAACCCGGGCCGGAGCGACCGCTAATTTCGGGGCAAGGCTCAAGACAGTCTGGCAATCTCGCCGGGGACACACACTCCAGAACACAGCCACATTTTCACATACATCCCAAAGGGGCTATCCATACCAGTCTGTCGAAACAGGTAAAATCTCATATAACGACACCTGTTTTTACAGGCGACTGACCTTTATTGACGGACTGACAGCGAAAGGAGATGTAGGCAACGTAAATCTGTCGGCCATTGGAAGTTTCCAGTATATCAACGACAATCTGACGCTTGATCAGGATTTCCTTCCGCAAGATTACTTCACGCTGACCCAGAAGCGTCACGAATGGAGCGTCACGGCAGATTTTGTCGCCTCCTCACGAAAACCGGCCGGCGGATTCTACAGCTGGCTTGCGGGAGCTTTCGGTTTCGCGAGAAGAGTCAATATGCACGCCCCGGTGACCTTTTACGATTACGGATTGTCTCAGCTGATTGAGGGCAACGCCAATGCAATGAGTCCCCAGTATCCGATCCGTTGGGATCAGCGGAACCTTCTTCTCGACAGCGATTTTGTCCTTCCCTCCAGAGGGTTCTCTTTATATCACGAGAGTGTTTTCCGGACCGGACGATTCGATTTTACCCTCGGTTTGAGATGGGATTGGGAACAGGCGAGAATCAGATACAGGAGCCAGACATCATCGAGCTATACTATTTATGACGCGACAGGCGAAATAGAGAAACCATATCGACCCGGAATCAGGATTGACATTGACGACAGAGGCCGGCTATCTCAGATATTCAGTCAGCTGCTTCCGAAATTGTCAGTATCCTACCGGTTGCCCTCATCATTGGGCAATGTCTATGCCTCAATTACGAAAGGTTATAAATCGGGAGGTTATAACACACAGATGTTCAGTGATGTACTCCAGCAGAAACTGATGGGACATCTTGGAATCATGGAGCAATATGGCGTCGATGAGATCATCACGTATTCGCCTGAGAAAATATGGAACTACGAGGCCGGAGGTCATCTGAGGTTTTTTGACGGACGACTCAGGACGGAGGTGGCATTGTTCTGGATAGAATGTCGGGATCAACAGATCACGATGTTCCCCGAAGGAACGGTCACAGGCCGCGTCATGGCCAATGCCGGAAAGGCACGAAGCAGGGGGTTTGAGCTTTCGGCAGAGGGACAGCCCGGGGGCGGATTCACATTACGGGCCTCCTACGGCTTCACGGACGCCCGCTTCACCAAATTCAACGACGGAAAGAACGACTATGCCGGTCGGCATGTTCCATACGCACCGTCCCATACGCTTTGGGCCGGCGCTGTTTGGAGCCATGCAATGCCAGGAAGGTTTATAGACAAAGTGACTACACTTGTAAATGTGCAGGGTGCCGGTCCGATATGGTGGAACGAATCCAACAATCTCCGCCAGTCGTTCTATGCCCTTCTCGATGCCAGCGTGAGCGCAAGCCACGGAGATTTTACGGCCGAACTGAAGGCGACCAATATCACGGCTACACGCTATTCTACATTTTATTTCGTTTCTATAGGAAACGCCTTTCTTCAGCGCGGAGACGGTTTCGGACTGACGCTCTGCCTGAAATGGAATTTGAATCTGTGAACGAGCCGGAACCGAAAGTACTGATATTAAATTTCCTTAAGATACTTCACCCCGGCGTTGACAATTCTTGTTGAAGAGGTCTTATACCTCGTGAAATTATTATGGATATGACTGAAAACAAAGCCTTCAAGATACGCATACTTGCCTTCATTCTGGTAGTTGTCGCTTCGATAGGAGCGACTGTCGATACGTTGGCCGTTGCGAAAGCGGAAACATTGAAATATGTGATATCGTATAAATGGGGGATAGTGCGTAAGGACGCGGGAGAGGCGACTCTGTCGCTTATTCCACGCGGAAACCGGACGGAACTCCTTTTGACGGCAAAGACAAAACCGTGGGCCGACAAATTTTTCCGTGTCCGCGACACATTGCGCTCGGTGACGGCCGGAGACAAGTTTTTCCCGTTGCACTACACCAAGATAGCACATGAAGGAGGAGCATATTCTCTCGATGAGATAGAGTTCATCCGGTCCGAAAACTCGGTTTCGGCTGAATGTCACAAATATAGAGTGAGCAAGAAAGGGACGGTGAAAGACAGCCGTTTTCAGATGAAAGGAACGGGAGAAGTCTTTGACATGCTTTCGGTGTTTTACTACTTGAGAAACATTGACTACGTGTCACTTCAAAGAGGTAATCCCAAGAGTGTCACGATATTTTCCGGTTCAGACAAATCCGAGCGGGTGACAATCAAGTTTGTACGCGAAGAGATTGTGGAAATGAAGGGAGGCAAGCGGCGCAAAGCGTGGCTTCTTAAGCTCGGTTTCACCTCCGACGGACGCAAAAAGAGCAACGACGACATCCGTGTCTGGATCTCAGCCGACGGTGCCCACATCCCCTTGCTTCTGATCGGCTCCCTCCCCGTCGGCGAAGTCCGCGTCCGCCTCGTCTGATTGACCTTTCAGGTGAATAGTATAGAGGGTGTGTCAATTTAATTGACACACCCTCTTGGTCAGTTAGGGTTAAGGAGGATTATATAAGAATTTTGAAGACGTTGTTTCTGACTATTACGATGTGGAAGCCTTTGGAGAGGCCTTCAATTGTTTTTTCGGGACCGTCATAAACTACCGTTCCGGTCATATCCATTACACGGATCCATTCGTCGCCATTCGCGCCTACTATGGTCAACGTATTTCCGTTCTTGACAACCTGGAGAATCGAAACTTCATTCCCGTCAATTCCGACAGTATCAGTAATAATCACTAAACATGTCGCGGAAATATCGCTTCCATCTGTCGTTGTTGCCGTGATATGACATTCTCCGGAGCCAATTGCGACGACACCACCGAATTGCGATACCATAGCAACATTTGGATCGTCAGATTCCCATTCCAATACCGGCATGGAAGCATTTGTCGGAAGAATGGTGGCCTCAAGCTTCTGTTGTTCGCCCGGCAACAATTCGAGGGTAGAGAAATCGAGAGTAACAGAAGTTACAGGTACTGTAACCGAAGTGATCGGCTCGATATGGAAGAAATTTTTCCATTGATCGGCTGCCATATACGCATTGACTGCTGAAGCAGGCACATAGAGAGTGCAATCAAAGAACCGGATATCCTCAAGGGCCTGGTCCCCACATACGGGAGGTTCCGGATTGTAACTTGTCACCTTAATCAGCTTTGCACAATCCGAAAAAGCATCTTTTCCGATTGAGGAGACTTTGCTGCCGAAAGAGAACTCACGAAGTTCGAAACATCCGGAGAAAGCGTAGTCACCAACACGCTTCACATCATTGCCGACATGAACGGTTTCCAGATTACGGCATCCATAGAATTCATTGTCAGAAATCTCCGTCTCCTTATAAGCAATCGTCACCTTTTTTAGGTAGTCATTGCGATAGAATGGCGAATAACCATCTTCGACAGAGGTTGAATAAGCTATGTCACCACCGATATAGACCTCTTCGAGTTCTGAGTCAACAAAGAGAGGCTTGCCGGCCACGGGATTATCACTTGTATCAATTATCTGTTCGCTATATCCGAGGTAAAGCTGGGTCTCCCTGTCCATGACCTCGAACCTTTTGAGCCCCTTGCAACCGTCAAATACCTTGTTCCCGATAAGAACGACTTCCGCAGGAACCATAAACTCCTGAAGCTTCTTGTCTCCCGAGAAACAACCTGTGCGAATCTCAGTCAGACCGGTGCCGATAATTGCAAATTCGAGAGATTCACAATTTGCAAAAGCCCATTCGCCGAGAATATTGACCGAGTTTGGAATAAGGATGGATTTCAGCTTGTTGCATCCGTAGAAGGCATAATCGCCGACGTTCATGATAGAGTTACCGATATATGCATCCTCGATATAGGTATTCTGATAGAACGTGTACTCGTTTATTTCCTCAACCTTGAACTTGAATCCTTGATAAGTCACTTCGGAATTAACCACGGTATTGGCCATTATCGGAGCATACTTGCAATCGAGAGCCACACAGGTACGGTCTGAAGCCTGACGGTTGAACACATAGAGAATTCCGTCAACCCAGAACTTGGAACTTAGGTTTCTGTAGACTTTCTGATTCGGAAGATCATATGAGGATTGAGAAACATAATTGACCTTCGCTTTAATGTTCTCATAACCCTGAGGGCGCGTGTTCGGCAACCAGATTACTTTTGCTATTTCAACATCGGAGAACGCATTCTGGGCAATGTCCCGGACGCCGACTCCAATAGTGAGTGAATGGATGTTGGGACAGCCCGAGAACTGATTAGCGTCAATAGATGTCACATAGCTTCCAAGCTCAACTAACTTAAGGTTAGGATTGTTGGCGAATACCGAACCATATCCGCTTGTGTACTCAACTGTTCTTCCCAGGTAGAGGTTCTCGATATTGCCGTATGAGAACGCTTCTTTGCCAACTTTAAGAACAGTCTGGCCGTCGCTAAAGTGGATATCCGATATATTGTCGCATTTTGCAAAAGCATAATTGTCAATCTGTTCAGTGTCGGACGGGATTGTAAGACTGCCCAACGCATTACAGCCATAGAAGGCAGAGCTGCCAATCTTTGTGATACCCTTCTCGAAAGTGACGTCACTTATATTGGCTTTGGTGAACATGTAGGCGCCAACGGAAGCATCGACAACGAGGCTGAATGCTTCAGAAGTGCCGAGGAACGGATAGGAATTCGATGAGGTGTTTGTTATTGTCATTTCCCTGCCATAATACATTGATTTCAGAGGGCAGGAATCAAAGACATTATCCCCGACATATAATTTAGAATCGGCTTTCTCAAATATAACTTCCCAGAGATTACCGCAGTTTGCAAAAGCATAATCGTCGATCTGTTCAGTGTCGGAAGTAATGGTGAGGCTGTTCAGAGCTTTGCAACCATAGAAGGCGTAGCTGCCAATCTTTGTGATACCCTTCTCGAAAGTAACTTTACTTACATTCGCGTCCCTGAACATATTGGCACCAACCGGCGCGGCTACAACGATGCTGAAAGCTTCAGCAGTGCCGCTGAACGGATAGGAAGAGGTTCCGCTTATAAGGGACAGCTCTCTTCCAAAATAGAGGGATTTCAGGTTGCAGGAATCAAAGACATTATCCCCGACATATAATTTAGAATCGGCCTTCTCAAAAATAACTTCCGAGAGGTTCTGGCAGTTTGCGAAAGCCTTCTTGGCTATACTTGATACTTTCGCAGGAATAGATAAGGTTGTAAACCCGGTATTCGCAAAAGCCTCGGGCGAGATTGAAATGCTACCGCCATTTTCAGGGAACACGACTTTGGAAAGGGCAGTACATCCTGTGAATGCGCCTTGTCCGATTTCAATTTCGTAGGCCGAACGAGGAATCGTTACCGACTCGAGCTTAGTGTAGCCTTTGAATGTACAAGGAATTCGGTTATAACCGTTTGGTATACTGATGTTTGTGACCAGATCATTATCAATATATACTTCCAATGACTTGTGATCATCAAAAAGGGAACTATTGGTAATGTAAATGGATTTATCAAACGTGAACAGATCAAAGAAGAGTTCAATGGGATTCTTGGTGTTCTGATTTGAAATCCCCGGCAGGATAATTTTTTTCAGTGCATAGCAATTTCCCAAACTTCCGATTTTTTTCAAGGTCGCCGGAATAGTCAGAGATGTGAAATTACCATAAAAGTCCCCTGCGATTGAAATTGTGTACTCGGAATCCTGAGATTTGATGGATGAGGGTATCACTACATCTCCCGTAAGCTGATTATTCGCAGGATAAATGATAAGTTCACCATTGTCGTTCGCTCCGAACTCAAACTCGGGATACTCTTCAAGCTTGACCTTATAGAAGGATTTTTTTGCGAATTCATTCCATCCATTGGAATTCAGATAAGTTACACCACCGACAGCAGGGATGCTCAGAGTCGCTTTTGAGATAACATTCGAAGCAAACGAGTTTGCCGGGAGCAGGGGTGCCGACATGCTTTCACTTTTAATCCTGGTGAGAGAAGTCATATCTGCAACCGCATCTTTGGATATCGAGACCACATCAGGTCCAATCACCAAATCGGTTACATCCTGCATACCTTCATATTTGTGGAACTCAGAGATTCCCTCACCGATCTCTAACGAGGTAATACCCTTGCAACCGGCAAAAGTATAGAAAGGAATGTCTGTATCTGAGGAAATAGTCACAGATTTCAGATCATGTCCATTGATCTGCAATGTGCCCTGATAGGAGAGGAACGGGCGGTTTTGCTCCGTTAACTTATCATACCAGTAATCCAAAGAGGGCACATCCACATAATCTATTTTGGAATCTGAAAATGCGTTTTCCCCAATTGTCTTGATTGATTCGGGGATGACGAGTTTATAGATAGAGGCACCTTTGAAAGCATTGTCATCAATTCCAACGATGCTGAATTCGTGATCTCTATAAGTAACAGTCTGCGGAATGGTTACAACTTTATTATAATCTGATGAAAAGTTGTAATTCGGGCCATCTTCACTTTCTGCGATTACCAAACCTTCGAGGTTCAGAGTGTCAACACGGAAGAAAAGATCGCCATATTGGAACTCATAAAACTCATGAAGAAGCATATAGAAATTCTTCCATCCTTCGGCTTGCTTATATGCTTCCTCTGAATTTTTCACAATAGATAGTTTCGCATCCTCATAAACGGTGGCCGGGAACACATCTTTGCCCAGAACCGGAGGAACAGGAATGAAAGATTCTATTTCAACGATATTGTCGCAACCTGCGAAAGCTTCATCACCGATATATTCGATACTTCCCGAAATTTTAACAATTTTCAGCTCCTTGCAATTCCGGAAAGCACCCGCAGGGATAGATTTGAAAGCCGGGGCTAAGTTAGCGATAGTCAAGTTGCTTCCGGCAAAAGCATTGTAAGCAATTCCGCCAACGGGATATGCGGATCCTCCGACAATAATTTGATTGGGGATAATAAGAGTCGTGAGGTTTTGATAGTTTTTGGATTCATCTTCACTTTCCGCAACCACAAAATATGATTCAGTCATCGGATCATATTTATAGTGAAGGCCTCCCGACACAACTTCCTCATTGAATTCATGAGGGGAGTAGGGCTGGAGCTTCTGACTTCTCCAAACATACGCGTTTTGGTATTGGGAAAGAGAATTTTCGGGAACATAGATAATCAAATCTGAATTAAGATCACGTCCGAGAGTACCGTTCACATATGGAGGTGTCTCAGCCTTTACCCATATTTCAGTTAAGTTGGAGTCATTCGAAAAAATACCTGAGCCCATTGTCTGGACACTTTCTCCAATTATGACGCTTTTTAAAGAAGTACAATCATAAAAAGCACAATAGTCTATTGTCTTTACATTATCAGGAATGACAATCGAAGTCAGACTCTTGCATTCATCAAATGCGTAGCTTCCAATCGTTTCCAAAGAGTAAGAGAGGGTGATTGA
>CAYMTQ010000047.1:0-15088 GCA_964393395.1 uncultured Sangeribacter sp. | reverse complement strand
GTGCGCGTCGGGGTCTTGAGTTGTATGCTGAGAAACATTTCCGGATGAAAAAATTTTAGGATTTTTTACGGATTCGTTTCAGAGAAAAATTAGTAATTTTGCGGTCGGAAAAAAGAGGCTATAAGGCTATTGCACGACAGACCTGACCATGAACTCAGATTCTGATGAAATTGTGGAACATCCCGCGACGGTGACCGCGCTCCCTTCGGAGGGGAGGGCGCGTGTTGTCATGTCCGGTTCGGAGCAATGCGATTCGTGTGCGGCCGCAAAGTTCTGCAAGCCGGCCGGAGGAGGCGACAGAACCGAGATGGAGGTCGGAATCATGGCTGGTCTTGATCTTAAAGTCGGAGACCATGTCATTGTCCGGGGAACAGAAGCCATTCACCGTCGCGCGATCATGCTGGCGACGGTGATTCCTTGTTTATCTCTGATTGTCACGATGACTGTTGTCTTCCTGCTGACCCGGAGCTCGGGCCTGGCCGCACTTTTTGGATTCGGGGCGATGCTTCTTTTCTTCCTGTTGCTTTTTGTTTTTCGCGGAAAACTTGCCCGGGAGTTTCAGTTCACAGCTGTCCGAGTCGTTTCTTCCGCAGATGAATCAACCCTAAAAAAGAAAGATTAAACGAGACCTGAAGAATGATTACTGCCTCAATTATAGTGCTTGGAGTGATCGGTATCATTGCCGCATGTCTGCTCTTCTGGGCCGCTAAGAAATTCAGCGTTGAGGAAGACCCTCGAATTCTCGAGATAGAGGATATGCTCCCCGGTGCGAACTGTGGAGGATGCGGACTGAGCGGATGTCATGCCTTTGCGGTGGCCTGTGTGAAGGAGGGCAATCTCGATAAACTCAACTGCGTCGGCGTCACCTCTGAAGACATGAGCAAGATAGGATCGATTATCGGAGCTGTCCCTCCTCCTTCGGTCAAACGCCGTGCCCGGATGAAATGTCAGGCCGACTGCACGTTGCGCGATGTGCATAACCATTATGCCGGAACACGTTCCTGCCTACTTGCCAACAACCTTTATATGGGCGAGACGGATTGCCTTTATGGCTGTCTCGGATGTGGGGACTGCGTGCGGGTCTGTCCTTTCGACGCTCTCTCGGTTCCCGAGGGCCATGTCCTTCCCGTGGTCGATCCTGACAGGTGCACAGCCTGCGGACGTTGCGTATCTGCGTGTCCGAGAAATGTCATTGAGATTGCCGAGATCCATCCCGGTCAGGATGAGGTCTGGGTTGCCTGTGGAAACAGGGACCGCGCACCTCTGGCCATGAAGGAATGCTCCGTTGCCTGCATCGGTTGTTCCAAATGTGTCAGGACATGTCAGCACGAGGCAGTATCCGTCAGCTCCTTCCTGGCCCATATCGATTCCTCAAAATGTGTGGGGTGTGGAGAATGTGCCGAGGTATGCCCCCGAAAATCGATCGTGGTTGTCAAATATAACCCGTCGGAATCGAAGATTGTAAAGACCAAAAATTAACAGCGAAAACTGACAGCACAGCTTTCAATAAATCATAAGCGAACAATGTTGAAGACTTTCCGCCGAGGCGGAATCCATCCGGATCCGAATAAACTGACGCGTGGCGCCGAGGTGCAGTCTGTGGCGGTTCCGGAGATGCTCTATCTTTCGGTCAGCCAGTCCATCGGAGCTCCGGCTAAGCCGATTGTCAAGGCCGGTGATCATGTCGAAGAAGGCCGGAAGATCGCCGAAGCCGGCGGTTTTGTGTCTGCAAATGTGCACAGTCCTGTCTCGGGAACCGTCCGCAAGATAGACACCGTCCGGAATGCCGCCGGTTTCTGGGTAGACGCTGTGGCGATTGAACCTGACGAACCGGGCAAACCGCTACCTCTTCCGGAAAGAGAACTCGACAGGAATGCTTTTGAGGAGGCGATGAAACTCGATCCTCCGGAAATTGTCGCGAGGGTCAGGGAAGGGGGCCTCGTCGGACTTGGAGGAGCGGCCTTCCCCACATCGGTCAAACTGTCTGTCCCCGAAGGTAAATGGGCCGATATGATACTTCTCAACGGAGCTGAATGTGAGCCATATCTGACGTGTGACGATGCCCTGATGAGGGGTTGGGCAGAGCAGATTCTCGCCGGTGCCGTCATTATGGCCAAGGCTGTCGGTGCTTCGAGGGTAGCGGTGGGGATTGAGGCCAATAAGCCCGAGGCGATAGCGGCTATGAAGGAGGCAATCTCTTCTCTCCCCGCCGACATCAGCATTGTTCCGTTGAAAACCAAATATCCCCAGGGAAGTGAAAAACAGCTGATCGAAGCTATGACCGGACGCATTGTTCCGGCAGGCGGTCTGCCCGTGGATGCTCATGTCGTGGTCGATAATGTCGCGACAGCATTCGCCGCATACGAGGCTGTATGTCTCGGACGTCCGCTGACAAGACGTATCGTTACGGTCACGGGACAGACAATGACAGGACGCGGAAACTACCTCGCGCCTCTCGGGACGCCACTTCAGAAACTTGTTGAAGAAGCCGGAGGCCTCCCTCAGGATGGCCCGGTGAAAGTTCTCGCCGGAGGTCCGATGATGGGCCAGGCGGCAGCAGTGCTCTCCGCGCCTACAGTCAAGGCGAACGGTGGCGTGACGGTGCTCGCGGGAATGGATATTCTGAGGCGTGTGGAAGAAAACTGCATCCGTTGCGCACGGTGCGTCGAGGTTTGCCCCATGGGACTCCAGCCACATCTGATCGCGACGCTCGGAAAGATGCGCCTGGCTCCTGAAGCAAAGGAGGAAGGAGTGATGAACTGCCTGGAGTGCGGCTGTTGCAGCTATGTGTGTCCTTCATGGCGGCATCTTGTCGATTATATCAGAATAGCAAAAGCTCTAATCCGAAAGGAACTGAAAAAATAAGCAAATGAGCATGCAACTCATTGTCACCGGCGCTCCCCACATCCATCGCCGGACCGACGTCTCAAAACTGATGTGGAATGTTGTCATCGCATTGCTGCCGGCCCTCGCAGTGGCCATATGGACATTCGGGCTCCCGGCGCTCAAGGTTGTCGGTGTCTCGTTGGCGGCCTGCCTGTTGACGGAATGGCTGATCGCCAGGTTCCTGTTTCACAAGGCTTACACGCTGATGAACGGCTCGGCTGTGATAACCGGTCTGCTTCTTGCCTTTAACCTGCCGAGCATCTTGCCTTGGTGGATGGTGGTGATAGGTAGTGTCGTCGCGATCGGGATCGGCAAGATGTCGTTCGGTGGGCTCGGTTGCAATATATGGAATCCGGCCCTTGTGGGACGTGTTTTCCTGTTGCTCTCATTTCCGGCGGCCATGACGACATGGCCCGTCGAGGTCCCGAGTGGTGTCGATGCGGTGACGGGTGCCACATATCTTTCACAGCTGAAGCATGAAGGAATGTCTGCGCTTGAGGGAAACTCGAATCTTCTCAACATGGCAGTCGGACACATGAACGGTTCGCTCGGCGAAGTGGGAACATTCGCCATTCTGATCGGCCTCGTCTGGCTCCTTGTGACACGCACGATCACATGGCATATCCCGGTGTCAGTTCTCGCCGGTGCGGCCGCAATGTCGGCGATTCTCGGAGGGAATCCTCTTCTTGATCTGCTTTCAGGCGGTCTGATGCTCGGTGCCGTATTCATGGCCACGGACTATGTGACCTCACCGATGACCCATTCGGGTCAGATCCTTTTCGGAGCCATGATCGGGGTGATAACTATCATTATACGCCGTTTCGGAGCCTATCCGGAAGGTGTGTCTTTCGCGATACTGCTGATGAATAGCTTCGTTCCGCTGATTAACCGATATACAAAGCCACGGATTTTCGGGGCTGTCAGGACGAAAGGAGGTAACGCGTGAAAAAGCTTGCATCAACGCTTCCGAATATGATTCTTTCGCTCGGTCTGATTACGGTCTGCGCCGGTGCCGCGCTCGGAGGAATGTACATGCTGACGAAAGATAAGATCGCGGCTCAGGAAACGGAACAGCGTCTCGAAGCGATCCGAAAAGTCGCGCCTCCCTTTACTAACGATCCGGTTGAGGATGCAGATTCCCTGACTGTCGACGGCCAGCCTTTCATTGTCTATCCTGCATTCGAGAACGGCCGCTTCAACGGTGCCGCGGTCGAGGGAAAGACAATGAGCGGTTTTTCGGGCGAGGTCGTCGTCATGTGTGGATTCGATGCTGAGGGAGATGTGGTAGATTACCGCGTCCTGCGCCATGCGGAGACTCCCGGTCTGGGATCGAAGATGGAGGAGTGGTTCCGCGACCCGGCCGGAGCACGGAGTGTGATTGGTAAGAATCCTGCGGTCACGAATTTCACCGTCAAGAAGGATGGGGGAGATATAGACGGAATCACTGCCGCTACCTATTCTTCGCGTGCGTTTCTCGAAGTTCTGCGCAATGCTTATGATGCGTATAGAGATGTCGCTAAGACCAACGGACTCGAACTAGGCGACACCGGCCACTCGGATGCGACAAGCGGTGCTTCAAAAAGACATCACAAACATAACAGCGAAAAGGAGGTTGAGGAATGATGAAGAAATATTGGAAGATATTCTATAACGGAATCCTGCCGAGTAACCCCGTTTTTGTCCTGTTGCTCGGAATGTGCGCGACCCTCGGAACGACATCCTCGGCGATGAACGGACTGATGATGGGCCTTGCGACGACAGCTGTCCTGATGTGCTCAAATCCGGCGATCTCCTTGCTGAAGAACCTGATTCCGGACAAAGTGCGCATTCCTGCCTATATTGTTATCATCGCCTCCTTTGTAACGATTCTCCAGCTTGCCGTCAGCGCATGGATGCCCGGTCTCAACGCAACCCTGGGTATCTTCATTCCCCTGATTGTCGTCAACTGCATTATCCTCGGCCGTGCGGAGGCTTTCGCCGGGAAGAATGGAGTCTTCGCATCTTTCCTCGACGGTCTCGGATGTGGACTCGGCTTCCTCTTCGCCTTGACTCTTCTCGGCGCCGTGAGAGAATTTCTCGGGACAGGCCGTCTGTTCGGAGCCTCGATATATCCTGAAGATTACGGAATGCTGCTCTTCGTCCTCGCACCGGGAGCATTCATCGCCCTCGGCTATCTGATAGCTGTCATTTCATCGCTTACCCGTAAAAGATAATTCACAATGCTCGCATATATCTCGATCATAGTCACGGCGATATTCATCAACAACATCGTCTTCGCGCAGTTCCTCGGAATCTGTCCTTTCCTTGGCGTATCTAAAAAGACCTCGTCAGCACTCGGAATGGGCGCGGCGGTCACCTTTGTGATCACACTCGCAACCGCAGTGGCATGGGTGCTCCAGTACTATGTGCTTAATCCGCTTGGTCTGGCCTTCCTGCAGACGATTGTATTCATCCTCGTTATCGCATTCCTTGTCCAGTTGCTCGAGATAGTCCTGAAGAAGATCACGCCTGCCCTTTATCAGGCCCTCGGCGTCTTCCTTCCGCTTATCACGACGAACTGTGCCGTTCTCGGAGTCGCGATACTTGTGATTCAGAAAGAGTTCAATATCCTTCAGGCGGTTGTCTATGGTTTCTCGACCGCTCTTGGCTTCACGCTTGCACTCTGGATATTCGCCGGCATCCGCGAACAACTTGAAATCACGGAGACTCCCCGAGCCTTGCGTGGTGTACCCCTCGCGCTGATCAGCGCAGGCATCCTCGCGATGGCCTTCCTCGGCTTCTCCGGCATCACGATCGGCTGACCCTCCCCCAACTTTACAGGCCATTCCTATTTAACTTTAAAATGGTATAAAGCAAGAAGCTGTCTAACGGAGTTAGACAGCTTCTAAACTAACCAAATATTTCGGCGGGTGAAAGATGGGTCTCGAACCCACGACCTACGGAACCACAATCCGTCGCTCTAACCAACTGAGCTACATTCACCATGTCGCTTTCCAGGCAGTTTCCACTAAAGGCTTCGCAAGGTCCCTGTCGAAAAGCACTGCAAAATTAGGAAATTTAACGGATACTACCAAATTTTTGAAGGGAAATATTTCCTTAAAATTGATAGTATCCGGTAATCTATTGTCAATGATATGGTTAACAGGACGTCTACAAGACCCCATCTGTCATGTTCGATATATGCTCAACGTTCGAAACGTGTTCAACTATGAATCATGAGCACCTTTAAGACCGTCATTTTTTTTGAAACGGGGTCTTAAATTTCAACGGTGGGCAGGACGGAGCAGGTCGTTGACTGTCTTCACAGGATTGAATGTCTTCGCCGGGACTTCGATCATGATGGTGTTCCAGTCGCTCATGGCACCGTTCCACAAGCCCGGCAATTCCAGTGCCTTGATTTCTGTTCCTTCAACACTCTTTTCGGAGATAAAGGCTGTTGCCGGATCGACAAAATCAGGCAGATTGAATTTATCACCTTTCCAATCGCGGGTGCTGACAGCGAGATCAACAGGATTGAAGTGAGTGGAGGACTTAAGCATTTCGACAGCCTTCTTGTCCGCGGGATTGATCTGTGTCGATTCCAGAATCTGAGGAGAGACGGTTCCGTCGGGGTTGTAGACAAGGAACGGACCTCCGCCCGGTTCTCCCTCATTCTTGACCATTCCGCATACGCGCATCGGCCTGTTCAGTTTCGACATCAGATATTCGGCTCTTGCTTCGGGTGCAAGCGAATCGGCATTGTCGCCTGTGACGCACAATTTGTTGCGAAGGAAAGAGAGCATCTCGTCCATCTCCTCGTCCGACGGAACACCTTCTGAAAGGCGCTTGCAATAGCGGTCGGCAACCTGTTTGGCGGCGACGAGCACACCTCCGATTATCTTCTTCCAGCGAACAGTGATATCTTTCTGACTGTCAGGAACGACATTGTCGATGTTCTTGATGAAGATCACATCGGCATCAAGATCGTTCAGGTTCTCGATCAGTGCTCCGTGACCGCCGGGACGGAAGAACAATTTACCATCTTTCGTGCGGAACGGTTCACCGTTTTTCGTTGCCGCGACTGTGTCGGTCGAGGGTTTCTGGATGCTGAAGCTCACTTCATAGTCAACGTCGTTGGCATGTGACATCCGTCCTTTCGTCTCTTCGAGTTTAGACTGGAACAGTGGCAGATGATCTTCGCTGACGGTGAAGTGGAGAATTGATTTACCATCCTTGCCTGTAGCATAAAGCGCTCCTTCCGAGAGATGCTCCTCAAACGGGGTGCGCGAACCGCCCATCACTTTATGGAACTGAAGCAGGCCTTTCGGAAGGCTGCCATAGTTCAATCCTTCTTTGGTCAGCAATGCTTCGAGAATGTCCTTGTATCTTTTCTGCTCAATGAGCGTGTTCACGCTCTTGCCGAAAAGCTCCATGCAGACGAAATTGAGATGATCGAAGAAGGCGAAGTCCTCGATATTGTCGAAAAAGGTTGTGAGGAATTCCCCTTTGGGAGTTTTTTCGTCAGAGTTATAAAACGCGAACAGATCCTTGAACATCCGTGAGGCGGCGCCGGAGGCCGGAACCATCTTCATAATCTTGGCTCCCGATTTGAGATATTTCTCCCAGATCGCGATTGAATGCTCTTCGAGCTCGGGAGTGGCTACTGTCAGGCCGTGGCCCGGCGTGGCAGGTCCCTCGATCTTCAGATATGGGAAACCGTTTTTCAGATTCTCGAGTTGAACTTCGAGACGCTCGGGTGTTATTCCCTTTCCCTCGAGAAGTTCGAGGTCCGTTTTGTCAAGTTTCATAACTATTGGCGTATTAGACTATTGTGTTGTTTATGAGTTATCTATAACGTGAAGGAGGCAGCGATTCATTCCGCTCCCCGGCTTTTCAACCGCTGAATCTTTCGGCTTAAAGCCGGAATCTCGGCTTCAGCTTGCCGCAGATCCTTCCGGGACTTGACGAGGCGCATTGTCGATTCAAGCACTTTCCGGTCTTTCGCGGCGATCTTTATTTTCCTGACCTCTCCGGGATTGAGATAGGTGAGTGTCATTTCCTCGTCGGGGTGGGAAAATGCAAAATTCAACAGGGAATCGGCGCTTCCGCCGGTAAAGGCGACAGTATTCAGTCCCCCTGCACGGTAATTTAACGCCTGATCATACGGAACGGTTTGCGACTCAACGGATTCTCCCGACGGCACAGACAGACGGATTGCCGAAAAGTTCCCGCCTGACAGAGCCGCGATGACTTCCGGACTCTCCCCCTTCGTGAGCCGGGCAGTTATGCCGGTCGAAGTCAGTGGATAATTGTTCCGGGCCGATGTCAGGATATAATATCCCTCGACCTCACGCGGGTTCTCGACATAGGTGAATTCTCCGAGAATCAGTCCGGCCTCTTCCCTCATCAAAGGGAGATTGTGCTGCTTTTCCTCAAGCTGTTTCTCAAAGTGATCCAATGAATCCTTCAGGGAGGCCTCCCAGCGGTCACGTTCAGCGGCGATAGCTTCCTTGCGGCTCTTGTCGCGGCAGGATGAAACCGACAGAAGCAGCAGGGCAACTCCGGCGGTCAGTATGGATCTATGGCGTATTTTTTTCAAAGTCATTCTTTTTATCAATTCCGTAGTACTTCCTTTACCCCCTTGACTGTCTTGATTTTCCGTATCAGAACACTCAGAGCCTGATTATCGGTCACTCCGACGACAAGGTATCCCTGGAAAAGTCCGTCATGGCTGTCAACCGAGATGTTGCGTAGCATCATGTTCGGTTCTTTCGATATAATGCTCGTGATGTTGGCGATGATTCCGAGATCGTCGGTCCCGATGATCTTGAGGGTAGCTGACATGAGATCTCCCGTGCGTCCGCTCCAATTGACTTTGATCAGTCTGTAAGGATATCTTTCGCGGATGTTGTGTGCGTTGGGACACTCTTTCTTGTGTATCTTCACCACGCCGTCCGCACTGATGAATCCGAAGACATCGTCCCCGTTGATCGGGTTGCAGCACTTCGCAAACTTATATTTCAATCCGTTAATAGCCTTTTCTCCGATTACCAGCACATCGTCAGACTCCTCTCCGGGGCGGTTGTCAATGTGGTATTCTCCGGCAGAAATACGGACAGCTTCCTGTTCCGGAGCAGCCGCTTCCTGATATGCGGTCAGGAACTTTCCCGGATCAATTTTTCCGTCGGCCATGTCTGCGAAGAATTCGGAAGAAAATTTGTAGCCCTCTTTCTTCACGAGTTTCATCAGCAGCGCCTCTTCGATCTCGATCTTTCTGTTTTTTGCCCGGCGTTCAAGAATCTCCTTGCCCAGATCAGCCCTTTGCTGCCGCTCTTCGTTCAGCTTCTGCTTGATCTTGTTGCGGCTCTTCGGACTCACCACAATATTGAGCCACTCCTGCTTAGGAGTCTGTGTGGCCGATGTGACGATCTCGACAGTGTCTCCGCTCTCTATCTTGTAGTTGATCTTGCGGTGCTGGCCGTTGACGATTGCTCCAGTGCAGTGAGATCCGACGTTCGTGTGGATCTGGAATGCGAAATCGAGTACTGTTGCCCCGGCCGGAAGCTTGAACAGGTCACCCTTGGGAGTGAAGGCGAAGACTTCCTGAGTATAGATGTCCCTGCGGAGATCCTTCATCAGTTCCATTGGTCCGGAATCAGCCGTTTCGAGAATATCGCGGATGTTGTTCATCCACTGGTCTGTCGAATCGGATTTCACACCCTTGTAACGCCAGTGGGCAGCGAGACCTTTCTCGGCTACGAGATCCATTCTTCGGGTTCTGAACTGCACTTCGACCCATTTGTTCTCTGGCCCGAGAACCGTCGCGTGGAGACTCTCATAACCGTTGCTCTTCGGAATAGAGATCCAGTCGCGCATGCGTTTCGGATTCGGAGTGTACATGTCTCCGAGAATCGAATATGCCAGCCAGCAATCAGCCTTTTCCTTCTCCGGGGGCGTGTCGATGATGACACGTATTGCAAAGAGGTCATAGATGCGGTCGATATCCACTTTCTGCTTTCTCATCTTGGCCCAGATCGAGGAAATGGACTTCGTGCGTCCCTTTATGTCGAATTTCAGACCGGCCGCTGTCAGCTTCTCGCTCAGCGGTTTGATGAAAGAGGCGATATATGCGTCGCGTGAACGCTTGGTCTCGTTCAGCTTGCGTGCAATCTGAGTGTAGATCTCGCGGTTTGTGTATTTGAGCGAAAGGTCCTCGAGCTCACCTTTGATCTTGTACAGGCCGAGGCGATGTGCAAGCTGTGCGTAAAGGCAGTTGGCTTCGAATGCTACATTGGAAACCCATTCCTCGTCCGGGTGATGGTTGATGTTTCGCATCAGGACCAGTTCACGGACAATCATGATGATGATTACCCGGATGTCGTCAGCGAGCGAGATCAGCAGACCCCGGAAGTTATCCTGATGAACGGCACTGTTGCCGGAGAACCGTGCAACCGTTGAAATTCCGTTCAGCAGCGACCCGACATCTTTGCCAAATACCTTACGGACGGAATCTGTATCTGTCAGTCCCAGCTCAACGGCATCCTGAAGCAGGATGGCCATAATCATGTTGTGGTCTGCGTCAATCTGCTCGGCAAAAACCGAAGCGGTCCGGAGGGTCATCAGAAGACGCGGCAGCCCCTTGCTGTCGTGTGCCGGAGAGTCGCATCCTTTCCGGAAAATATCCGACAGAGCATTGTCTTCGGCCGGAGATAACGATTCGCCGAGACTGCTTTTCAGATTTTCATATAATGACCGGCACTCCCGGAGTTCCGGGAGGCCGAGACGATCCTTGATTTGTGTTTCCATATATTTCGAAGTATATGCCTGCAAAATATTTTGGAGAGAAATTTTTTGAGATGGGGTCAAAAGCCCGTCAAAGAAAAACGCGGTCTGACGGGCGCGCACACCACGGGCTCTTATACAAAGATAGTCAATCTTCCCGATTCAGCAAATAATATCTTTCAGGAATTCTTATCGATACACTCATGTATTTTATGACCGTCACACTCAAGGATTCTGACGGATAAATGAAAAAATACAGTCATAAGCCTGTTCTCTGTGCGGAAGCTCGGAGAGGATAAGATCGTGAATTCCGCTGTCTATCGCGCAGACGTATGTCCTGTGTCCGATCTTCGCTCCGCGTTCGGCAATCTGAAATGGATTCAGCACCGCATCGCCTGTCTTGAACTCAGAGGTATAATTGCAACCATCGACCTTGCGGGAGCTGTGCATGACCAGAAGCGGGACAGCCATGTAGTCCGGATGGCGCATGATCTCATTCTGAGCGGAGTTGATCGCATGAACCCACGAGAATGTTACCGGAGGTGAATAAATCATCTTCCAATCCGTGTTATATTCCCATTCTCCGTCATACTGCTTCAGGAGGGAGTAGGCATAACCGTCACAGTGTCCCTGTTTGATTTTGGAATTCTTGAAAAGAGGACCTATGGCACTGACTGCGGGGATTGCGATCTTGCGCATGAAAGGGGAGAAGTTCCAGCCGAGAAATGGGGAATTGGTGACAATTCTGTTCACCGGCACACGGGGTCCTCTGTCAACCCCATACAGAATTACAGTCAGGCCGCCGGTTGAATGACCGCCGAGGGTGATGTCGGTGATTCCGTCTCGGCGCATCTGGACAATTGCGGAGTCAATATCCTCAAAATACTCTTTCTGATCCCTGATGTTGTAAGGGTACTGCCAAGGTTCTTTCGAACGGCCGTAACGACGGAGATCCACGGCATAGAAATGATAGCCCGAATCGACAAACCGGTCACCCATCTGCGACTGAAAGAAATAATCATTGAATCCGTGGATGTAAAGAAAGCCTTTTTTCGAGGGAACTTTCGCTTTCTTGCGGATTATTGTAGAACGGCATGGACCGTCAAATGCTTCGCCCTGATTGACATAACGCGCCTCATAGCCCGGGAGAATATCCGGATGCCATGACAGATCTGTCTCAAAAGTTTTGGGACCAGTGTATTTCTCGTTGATGTTCCACGCAAAAACAGCGATGCAGGCAAATACAAGGAGGAACGAAAGGGTATACTTTTTTCTCATAGACACAATTTTTGGAACTCGCGGTTAAAGAGCCCTTCTGATAACGACCTTAAACCTATAATACGAACAACGTACTATCCTGATTGGTTTTTGACAAGTACAGAGCTTTGAAGAGTCGGATAAAAGTTTTAACTTTGCCATAAACTCAGCATAGAATGAGCAACAAAAGGATCTTAAATGAATTAAGAAAACTTGCCAACAGCATTTTCACCGGTTTTTCAGCTGTTGCGTATCTCTACGGTTCGCGTGCGCGTGGAGATGCTGCATCACACTCTGATTGGGATATACTGATAATAACTGATGATATGGTTGAAAAAGAAACTGCATTTGAAAAATTTGCTTATCCATTTACTGAAATAGGCTGGCGTTTGGGGGCACAGATCACACCTCTTCTCTATACCCGAAGCGAATGGGATGAAGAAAAGGATACAGCGTTTTATCTTAATGTTCAAAATGAAGCAATCCGATTATGACCCTCGATAAAGCACAAAAAATAGTAGCAATAAAATTGCTTATTGAAAAATCTTTGTGAAGCGTAGATGATGTTGTTTTTTCTGATAGGGAAGCCTCTGGGGCATTCTTTTTCTGCCGATTATTTTAACCGCAAGTTTAAGGAAGAGGGAATCAATGCGCGATATTCCCTCGAGGAACTCGACTCCATCAACAAACTGCCATCCCTTATCGAAAAATACGGAAAGCAGCTGAGAGGTTTCAATGTTACGGCCCCCTATAAACAGTCCGTGATGCGGTTCCTTGATTCAATGACCGATGCGGCACTGACTGCAGGTTCCGTGAACTGTGTCAGACTCGAGGATGACGGCAAAATGACCGGGCATAATTCCGATGTCGTCGGTTTCTCAAAGCTTCTGACGAGCAACGCCCCTTGGCCTTTGGAGGGAAAGAAGGCTCTGATTCTCGGAGGTGGCGGAGTAATCGGAGCCGTTATTGCTTCGTTGTCGGAACACGGAATCACTTCGAAAATCATGACCAGAAACCCGGCGAAAGTCCACGAGCGTTATCCCGGCTTGAAGAACGAGGTTCTGCTTCTTGACCGTCAGGCTAAAGATGCGATTCTGGATGCGGATATTATTGTAAATTGCACACCGCTCGGGACAGCTCCCGATACAAACAAGACTCCGGATATCCCATACGAATATATCCAGCCCCGCCAGCTCTGTCTCGATCTGGTATATAATCCTTCAAATACACTTTTCTCGCGTCTGTGTGCCGCTCATGGCGCACGCACCGCAACAGGATTGCAGATGCTGATCAGACAGGCCGAGGATGCGTGGAAATTCTGGATGAAGCAGGGTGTATGAACGAGGCCAGGAATTACATCGGCATATTGGCTGCGGTTGTCGCAGGTGTTGCAGCCTACCGTTTCCTGACTCCTCCTCCATTCATCATATTTATCGTCGCGGTTGTCGCCCTTTTTCTCTGGTTTCTTTCGCGCAGAGGTATTCTGTTGCTCTTCCTGTCGGCCGGTGCTTTATCGGCTTATATGTCTTTGCCGGATTACATAACGGCCCGACCCCATTTTCTATATGGAGAAAGAGGTGTTGTGACGGATATAACCCACAGAGGACGAACTGAGATCCTGAATATAAAGTTGTCTGACAGGAATGCCGATGCAAGGGTTCTGTCCAATGATTTAGGCTTTTCCCGTGGAGACGCGATTAAAATGAATTGCCGGCTCCTGCCCGATGATCCTCTTCTGAGGCCTGCTGTGAAAGGACAAAATGACGGCCCCGGAATGCCCCGGCGCTCCGGTGTGCCGCTTTATTCAGGTTATGCAGAACCGGGAGATATTGAGATGATCGGCCGTGATCCTTCAGCGGGGAGCTTTTTTAAAGATTGTCGCGACAGGATCGAGACTCAGATTGAAAAGTCCGGGCTGAACCGGGACACTCAGGATTTCCTGATCACATTGCTTCTCGGCGACAAGTCGTTTCTGCATCCGGACCTAAGGGAGGATATGGCAAATGTCGGACTAAGCCACGTTCTCGCTGTCAGCGGGCTGCATACCGGGATCATTGCGGTGTTGCTTCTGACGGTTTTCAGTCCCTTATCACTCGTAGGAAAACGTAAGCCGAAATACATTTTAGCCCTCCTGCTTCTGTGGATCTTTGTCTTGCTGACAGGCCTCTCGCCCGGCACACTTCGTGCGGCGATCATGGCTACATGTCTATTCATCGGCAGAATAAGCCAGAGAAAGGGATTCGCCCTATCTTCTCTCTGTGTTGCATCGGCGCTTATTATAATTGTCTCTCCATCTTCGCTTTTTGATCCAGGTTTTCAGCTGAGTTTTGTCTGCGTCGCTTCTCTATGTATATTCTGTGAAAGCCTGAATCCGTTTGATCCCGTATTTCATTCCCGTCAGAGAAAAATAGCGGCCTATTTCCTTCCGACGTTGGTTGCCACCGGTGCCACATGGTTGATCGTGGCATATTATTTCGGCAGTGTCCCGACAATGTTTCTTCCGGCCAATCTTCTGGTGCTCCCTTTCATGGCTCCATATATGCTGTGTGCAATATTGTATCTTCTGTTGAGCTTCTGCAATATCGAAATCCATTTTATGGGATACTTGCTTGAAAAAGGTCTCGAGTCTGTTGTTTCATTTAGCCGTTTCCTTTCCGGGAACGGTTCGACTGTCTTGAATGTCGAACCGGAAGCATATACAGTTTTCCTTTGGCTTGCAGGAGTCGTGCTTGCCGGCTGGGGGCTGCACTCAATCCGGAGACGTCGTCTGAAAATCTGTGGCTCGGCTCTCTTCTTCAGCCTCTCTTTGGCAACCCTGCTTTAGGCTCCGTTCCACAAAAAATGTTCACGCAGGGGCGGCATATTTTCGAGTGAATTTCGTCTATCTTGGAGGGAGCAATGCGGGCATTGTGACCGGAGAGATGGGCGAAAGGCACCGAAAAGATGCCGTGATTGAGCAAATCAACTGTCAGATTCATGAAATCATATTGTCGCTGGTGACCTTAGGACATGAAAAAAGATGCTGGCCATAGGACAGACCAACCTTATCTGTGGGAGAATGTATTACGCTCAGGCAATTCCAAATATCAGCTTTTTTTACAGATGGAACTGAGCATCAAGCTCCAATGATGTGGCCACCGCACAGACCTCCTTAAAAAATCTTAAGCATCAATTGGGCGAAATA
>CAYMTQ010000046.1:0-15304 GCA_964393395.1 uncultured Sangeribacter sp. | reverse complement strand
AAAAAAGATTTGTAATAATGTAAAAAACAAGACGAATGGCACAAGCCACATCAATAAAGCTATATATAGTGCCCCCGGATAACCCGGCTGTTTGGCACAGGGGTTATCCGGGGGCGGAATGTCTTCTTGGGAGTGGGGGGGGTCAGAAGTGGGAGGAGCCGTCGAAGCAGTGTGTACAGAGCTTGCACTTGGGAAGGCCGATGCTTTCGACAAGTGTCTCGAGCGGATTGAACTTCAGTGAAGTCAGCTCGAAACGCTCACGTATCTTTTCGACCATGGCTTCATATTGAGGTGTTCCGGTCTTGGCATAAAGTTCAAGATTCTTGTTGGGATCACCCTCGAGTTCCTCAATTATGCGGCGGGTCAGGAGCTCCATGTCGCTCTTTGAGGATGTGAAGCCGAGATAGCGGCAGCCATAGATCAGAGGGGGACAGGCGATGCGCATGTGAACCTCCTTGGCTCCGTTGGCATAAAGCTCCGAGACGTTGTCGTTCAGCTGTGTGCCGCGGACAATAGAGTCATCACAGAACAGAGCGCGCTTCCCGCTGAGGACAGCACGGTTCGGGACGAGTTTCATTTTCGCGACGAGATCGCGCATTTTCTGATCGCTCGGAGTGAAGGAGCGGGGCCATGTCGGAGTGTATTTGGAGATACATCTCTGATAAGGAACGCCATGGCCGGCGGCATAACCGAGAGCCATTCCGATTCCGGAATCGGGAATTCCACATGCGCAGTCAACTTCCGTATCGTCGGTCATACCCATCGCCTTGCCCGATGCGAAGCGCGATTCCTCGGCATTGCGTCCTTCGTAGCACGAGGTCGGGAAACCGTAATATACCCAGAGGAAGGAACAGATCTGCATTTCCTCGAAAGGAGCGCCGATCTGTGTCAGGTTGTCCGAGGTAAACTCGACAATCTCTCCCGGACCGAGATCACGCCAGACCTTGTAGTCGAGATTGGGGAAGGCTGTTGTCTCCGAGGTGGCGGCAATCGCCCCCTCCTTCCGGCCGAGCACGATCGGCGTACGGCCGAGTTTGTCACGGGCGGCGATAATCGAGCTCTCCGTCATGATCAGCATCGAGCAGGAGCCCTTGATCTTTGCCTGGGCATTGCGGATACCCTCAACAAAATCGCGCCCCTGATTGATCAGAAGCGCGACAAGTTCGGTCTGGTTGGTCCGTCCCTGTGAGAGCTCGCCGAAATGTACCCCGGCATCGAGAAGCTCACGCTCGAGTTCATCGAGATTTGTAATGTAAGCGACAGTGACAATCGCAAATTTCCCGAGGTGGGAATTGATGACAATCGGCTGGGGGTCCGTGTCGGAGATGACTCCAATTCCAAGATATCCCTTGAATTTGTCGAGTTCCTTCTCAAATTTCGTGCGGAAATAGGAACTTTCGAGACTGTGGATTGAACGGCAGAAACGATGTTCGGCTTCATCGTATGTCGCCATACCCGCGCGCCGGGTGCCGAGATGGGAGTTGTAGTCAACTCCATAAAAAAGATCAGTGCGGCATTCATGATTCGCCGCAACACCAAAAAATCCTCCCATGAGAAACTTGTATATTGGTTTGAAGCCGCAAAGTTAAGAAAACTTCGCGAGTTGACAAAGGGGTATCTTCGCGACATACAATAACAAACAAGGGCAAACGTTACATAAAAGGCGGAGTGTATGTCACTTTGTCCCTTACTTTCCACACCGTTGACATCAATGACCGAACACAATATATCCGGAAGACCACGGCTTGTCATGGCGACCAATAATGCACACAAGCTTCAGGAGGTCAGGGCTATTGCCGGAGATTCAATCGAGATCATCCCGCTCGCCGAAGCCGGCGTTAACGAGGATCTGCCGGAAACTTCAGACACTCTGGCCGGCAATGCCCTCCAGAAGGCCCGGCGCGTTTATGAACTGACCGGCCTCGATTGTTTCGCTGACGATACAGGCCTTATGGTCGATGCGCTCGACGGAGCGCCGGGTGTCTATTCGGCAAGATATGCCGGGCCCGGACATGACGCCGAGGCCAATATGAAGCGTCTTCTGGCCGAGATGGAAGACAAGGAGAACCGCGCCGCCCATTTCTCAACAGTTATCGCACTTATCCGCAACGGAGCCGAAACCCTGTTTGAAGGAAGGGTGGACGGGACGATCGCCCGCGAAAGATCAGGGGCGAACGGTTTCGGATATGATCCCGTTTTCATAGCTGACGAGTCAGGACGTCCTTTCGCCGAAATGACCGAGGATGAGAAAAACGCGATCTCACACCGGGGACGCGCTCTGCGGGCAATGCTCAAGACACTCTGATGCTCAAGACACCCTGAGTCAAGACGCCCTGAATCAAGACACGTCCGTAACTACTTGATCTCCTTACTTATAAAGATATACATATTTGAAAATGAAGATAAAGATTATAACCGCTCTCTGTTTTCTCGTGATGCTGCTCTGCGGAACCGCAAAGGGAAACGCCTTCACGGGACAATGGAAAGTATATCCAACTTTTGACAATTATATAGACCGGGTCCTCGACACACCCGACCGCGTCTATATCCTTGCCCTCGGTCAGGAGTTCAAGCCCACAGCCGCAGAATCGGAGACCAAAAGAGGTTATCTGTTCTCATACGAGAAAGACTCCGAGGAGATGGTCGGCCTCAACAGATCTAACTCACTGTCCGGAAGCGTCATCTCCGCCATCGAGTATAACCCGGTCGGAAAATAC
Organism: uncultured Sangeribacter sp.; assembly: GCA_964393395.1. Classification (GTDB taxonomy): domain Bacteria; phylum Bacteroidota; class Bacteroidia; order Bacteroidales; family Muribaculaceae; genus Lepagella. Next base: position 12,587 of record CAYMTQ010000046.1, on the reverse strand, counting down.
CTCATCATCATTTATGAGGATTTCGACATCGATCTGCTCTATGACAATGGAAAAGTCGTCAATATCCCGGCGATCAAGAGTGCAAATATTCCTTCGTCCAAGACGATAAATTCAATCAATTTCGATTACGACAGGGGGATGGCATATCTTGCCACCGATTTCGGATTCTTCGTCATCAACGACCGCAAGGGAGAGATCTACCAGTCGAGGATCTACAATAAAAGACTCTTGTCGGCGGCACGCCTGGGCGATCTTCTCTATATCGTGGATGAAGAGGGCAACATCCTGCGGGGGAATGCCGGAGATGCGAACTTCTCAATCTCGGATTTCACTCCGATACAGCTGAGCTCCGGAAGCCTCTCGAACGTTGAGAGAATCTTCCCGCTCCACGAGAATGTGCTCGGGGTGATCAGCATATCGCCCTCGAGCTCGACCTACAAATTGTTGGACACACTGATTCCCGATTCGTCTCCGGCAAACAGCTATACGGTCTCGAGAAAAGGTGGCGGCTCATACAAATCGCTCAGCGCGGTCAAAGATGGCTATTACGTTTGGGAGACAAACAAGAGCACACATCTCTCCGAGAGCGGAGCGACCACTTCGCTCACGCTTCCGGACGACATGAAAGACGGCCTCGTGTCGACAGCGGACGGAAAGGAATTTTGGGAATGCACAGGACGAAAGGGACTGCGCTCGTTCAGACACGGCAACGAATGGTCCGTCACCCGCGACTATATGATGCCGAACGCACCCTCGATCCTTCACTCCCAGGGAATGGCTTATCATCCGACATACGGAATGCTTGTTTCCAACCGCGGAAACCGAAACTATTTCGAACGCGCGGTCCTGAATCATCCGATTCTTCTGAGCGCCCTCAAGGATGGCGAATGGATCCGCCACGGCCTTCCATATACCAATCCTGCCGAATGGCGAATGATGTATAACCCCACCGGCCTGGCGATTGATCCCAAGAATCCTGATTATGTCTATTTCGGTTCTCAGACTTCGGGAATCGGCCGGGTCAACCTGCGTAACCCCGAGGATCTGCTCCACATGAGCGCAAAATCTGACGGAGCATCGAAACTCCCGAGTTTCGCCGAAATCGCTCCGGTCCAGAAACTATGGAGCGCCTCGATCCAGTTTGCCGATCCTTATTTTGACCGCGAGGGGAATCTGTGGACCGTCTACAATAACCTCGACTCTTCAAAGCCGTCGGAGCTCTGGGTATGGCCGCGTGCAAACATTGACGCGACGACAGGCCCTTCAAACGTGAAGCCATGGATCAAGATGCCGATAGACACGAAACTCTTCTCGGGCTCGGCGCTTGCGGTTCCTCTGACATCGAACGGCAACACCACCCGCGTGATGGTCTCTGTCGGCCAGTTCGAGCAGACTCCCATCATCTACGACTATCGCGGAACATTGGCCAACACCGGCGATGACCTTCAGGTTTCAGCTCCTCAGATCTATGATCAGGACGGTCAGCCCATAGCCTTCCAGTATGTCCGCACCATGTATGAGGATCCCACGACGGGACTAGTCTGGGTCGGCACGGATGCAGGTCTGTTCATCATCAATCCGTCGAACTACATCAGCAATCCCTCTGTCGTCAGCCGCGTGAAGGTATCACGCGACGACGGAACGTCGCTTGCCGACTATCTGCTGAACGGCGTCGAAGTCGCACAGATCATCGATGACCCCTACGGACGCAAATGGTTCGCCACAGTCGGTGGCGGAATTGTCTGCACATCTGCCGACGGACGTATCGTCAAAGGTGAGTGGACAACCGAAAATTCGCTTCTCCCCAGCAACGATGTCTATGCGATCGGCTGGAACAACGCGACAGGCTCCCTGATGATATCAACCGACAAGGGTCTGGCTGAATTCTTCCCCGCCGGCGAAGGCACAGGCGAGAACTTCGACAACCTGCGCGTTTATCCCAATCCCGTCCGGCCCGACTACCGTGGATGGATAACCATCGACGGACTGACCGACGGCGCACTCGTGAAGCTGACTGACGCTCACGGAAATCTTGTCCGCGAGCTGGGCCGCGTCGAGGGAGGCACGATCCAATGGGACGGCGACAACATGAACGGACGCCGCGTTCCCTCCGGAGTATATTACATCATGGCTTCCGGAGGCGAATCTGATTCATCGCTCGCAAAAGTCGGCAAAGTTCTTGTCGTCAACTGATTTATCACTCAGAGCCTGTCCCGACCCATCCCGGGACAGGTTCTGAGCCTTATTTTTCTCAATTTCAACCGGATTTTTCTGCTTTTTTCCATTTTCAGGCGTAAAATTATCTTCCGGCAACCCATTTTTAACCATCTTAAACAAATTCGGACGTCTACATTTATTAACTTTGCAGAATGAAACGAATTATCCTTCTCTCAGCTATCACCGCAGGCGCGATAGCGACAGCGGGTGCCGCTGTCATAAACGCCATCCCCGGCTCGCTTGCATCATCTCTTGAAAACGTTCCGTCGACCGATACTGAACTGGAAATCAAAGGCCGTATCGATGTGCGCGATCTCCGGGCCATTGCGTCGCGGAATACCGCCATCACCCTGCTCGACCTCTCGGATGCAGAAATCGCCGCCTACTCGTCTCTGGCGACCGACACACATGGCCAGTCGTTCTATTCCGCAGGCCTGATTCCGCAGTACACTTTCTTCAAGGCCGACATTTCCAAGGTGATCCTCCCCACGGGCCTGAATGAGATCGGAGCCGGCGCGTTCGCCAATTCCTCGCTCTCTTCCATCACCATCCCTTCGGATGTCACGGCAATCGGCGACCATGCGTTCTACGGATGTCAGAAACTCGGAAAGATCGTTCTGCCGGCGAGACTCAGAAGCCTCGGCAGCTATGCTTTCGCAAACTGCACCTCGCTCAGTTCGGCAAAGCTTCGTGACACCCGCATCGAGACTCTTCCCTCAAATACTTTCGCAGGCTGTTACCGCCTGACCGAAGTAACATTCCCCACCATTCTACGGTCTGTCGGAACCCACGCTTTCGAAAACACCGCCATCACAGCCCTGAATCTTCCCCAGGTCAAGGAGTTCAGCGATTATGCACTCGCCGGAATGCCCGAGCTTCTGGAAGTCACAATCTCCCCCTCGGCAAAAATCGGCACCGGACTTCTGATGGATGACTCAAAGGTCGACACAGTCACCGGTGCTCCGACGGATGTTCCCGATCTGTTCGCGGCAAACTGCACGACACTCTATTCTGACAAGGCTGCCGGCGAGGCCTCGAATATCGGACATTACGCATTCGCAAACACCAAGGCGACGACCGTTGTCCTCTCCCCGACCCTGACAACCGTGGGAGCCGGCGCAATGGCCGGAGTCGAAGGTCTTCAGCGCATAGATGCCCGCGGTCTCCTCGATGCTATCCCCGAAACCGACCCAACAGCTTTCAACGGCATCAACACTTCCGAAATTCAGCTTCATGTAGCTTCTGACACAGAAGACACATGGATGGCACATCCCGTCTGGGGCCAGTTCAAGGTCTACTCGGACACAATGACCGACATAGGCCAGATCTTCGAAGCCAATTCCGGAAATATCGTGAAATATGACGACCAGACCCTGACGGTCACCGCCCTCCAGCCGATTCTTTCCGTTGACGCCTATTCTTTGAATGGCGCGCTTCTCCTCTCGGCACAACCCGGAGCCGATTCCTTCTCGGCATACCTGCCGGTCAACGAAAACGTCATCATGGTGCGCATCGTGACCGAAGCAGGACCGGAAACGGTGAAACTAATGATCAAGTGATCCGGAGTTCTCTCAAATTATCCGGAGTTCTCTCAGCTGAACGACATACCATCAGAACAGAATTAAATGGGCAAGAACAAGCTTAAGAAATTCGCCGACATGGATCGGTTCAGATGTGTACTTCAATATCCCCGCCATATAGTTGTGGCCGGGGATTTCCCATTTAAAGGGAAATGGAATTCCGATTTCTTCGGAACCGGTTCGCCGATCACCCTCGAGCTGGGATGCGGAAAGGGCGAGTACACCGTCGGACTGGCGGGAGCCCATCCTGAAAGGAATCACATCGGAGTCGACATCAAAGGAGCAAGGATGTGGACCGGAGCGAAACGTGTCGAAGAAGAAAATATTCCAAACGCCGCGTTCCTCCGGACCGAGATCGAGCTGATCTCGAGCTTCTTCGACAAGGATGAGGTCGACGAAATATGGATCACATTCCCGGACCCCCAGATGCAGAAGACAAGGAAACGGTTGACTTCCACACGTTTCCTGACAGACTACCGGCGCTTTCTGAAGCCCGGAGGCATCATCCACCTGAAAACAGACTCTCCTTTCCTATATGAATATACCCGCAGACTCGTTGAGCTGAACGGATTCGAGGTCTTGCGCAACACAGCCGACCTGTATGGTGAAGGCTCGGAGGATCCCGAAACTGCGATCAAGACATTCTATGAGGCCCAGTGGCTGGCAAGGGGAAAGAAGATTAAGCTCATATCCTTCCGGCTGAATGACCGCGACTTCATCGAGCCGGAGACAGACGATATCGAGCGCGATGACTACCGGGCCTATCCGAGAGGCGTCGCCGACGCATCCCGTTCCAATCAGGATGCAGATTCCTGAGCGACTGCTTCAAGGCCGGGTCTTGCCATGTAATACAATGATCCCCATAAAATCTATTATAGAACAGCTCATTTTTAATAAGCATAGCTCGTTGCCATGACATTATATCCGAACCTCATCATTGAGGCACTGAAAAACGTAAAATATCCCGGAAACGGGAAGAACATAGTAGAGAACGGAATGGTCGAGGATGACATCCGCATTGACGGCAATACAGTTTCGTTCTCGCTCATCTTCGACAAGCCGACAGACCCGTTCGTCAAGTCTGTAGTCCGTGCCGCAGAAGCGGCCCTCCCTGTCTACGCATCGCCCGACATTGACGTGAAGGGGCGTATCGCCGTCAAATTCAGACAGGCTGCTCCGGCTCCGAAACCGGAGAATCCCCTTCCGGGCGTTAAGAACATCATCGGAGTTTCGTCCGGCAAAGGGGGTGTCGGGAAATCGACCGTGGCGGCCAATCTCGCTGTCGCGCTGGCGGCGAAAGGTTATAAGGTCGGCCTTCTCGATGCGGACATCTTCGGGCCCTCGATGCCGAAGATGTTCGGAGTTGAGGATGAACAGCTCTACATGGTCAACCGGAACGGTCGCGACTGGATTGAGCCGATAGAGAAATATGGCGTGAAGATGCTCTCTATCGGGTTCGTCGTCAAGAGCAATGAAGCGGTCCTCTGGCGCGGAGGAATGGCGAGCAATGCACTGCGCCAGCTGATCACGGACGCATGGTGGGGAGATCTGGACTATTTCCTGATCGACATGCCCCCCGGAACGAGCGACATTCATCTGACACTCGTCCAGACTCTTGCAATCACCGGTGTCGTCGTGGTCTCCACGCCTCAGGATGTGGCGCTTGCAGACGCCCGGAAAGGTATCGCGATGTTCCAGGGTGAGAAAATCAATGTCCCGGTTCTCGGCGTGGTCGAGAACATGGCATGGTTCACACCCGCTCCACACCCCGATGAAAGATATTATATCTTCGGACAGGGGGGCGCCGAACGCCTTGCAGCTGAACTCGGCCTACCTCTTCTCGCTCAGATTCCGCTTGTCTCCGACATACGCGAGACCCTTGATCTGGGCCATCCGACCGCACTTGCGCTCGTTGCCGACAAGAACACATCCGCTCTTCCTCCGGCAAACCCCGAAGCCGAGGCGTTTTCCGATCTGGCCGACAAAGTTATCAAGCAGACGGAACTCCGGAATTCGAATCTGCCTCCGACGTCGAAAGTCGAAGTGCACTGATTCTCAGACAGCTGATACCCGATCCGTAGCCGGACGTCGCAAAGCGACACACCTATAATTTCGCGAAATAGTAACACCTCCGGTAGATTCCGGATATGTTAAAATCAAAGGGATGCCGAACCATCGGTGTCCCTTTTCAGTTTAACAGACATACAAAACGCAAAACAATATTATGAAAACACACGCTGCCCTTCTCGCAACCCTGTTTCTCTCGATCGGAACTCTCGTTTCGACAGCCGGAAACACAGTGACCGTCAACGCGGCGGACCTCATCGGAAAGGTTTACGGAGTTGCTGATCCGGCATGTTCGGAAGAGAGCTGCAGAAAGGCAGTGGCAGAAAGCATCGGAATAGCTACAGTCAGTGACGAAGATGCCGAATGGCTTTCCTCAGACAATGGTTTCCGCCTCGCTTATGAAGGACAGACACCTGAGGTCGAAGCTATGGCACGCTATGACCGTGGAGAAGTCGCAGGATATGGATACATTTTCTACTTTCCATACAGCGCACATGAGAGAGAATCGGCAAACAACGAGCAGTGTGAGTTCTGCGGAGCTCTCCTTCAGGAACTCTCGGACATGGGACTCGTGCTCGGATCGGACACAATGACAGATGCTCTTTTCGACGTCAACGGCGCGTACGAGGGAGGAGACGTTCAGCTGATCCTTCGTGAGGAAATAGCCTCACAGACGATTGATGATAATCTCCCGGCCGGAGCGATCCCGGCAGACCGTCAGGGTCAGTTCACTCTCGTGATCAGTGTGGTTCCGGCCAACGCAACGGGCTTCACCGCTCAGAATTAAGAGCCCGGTCAGATTAAGACCTCTTTCCACAAAAATTAATGTTACATGTGCCCGCAGGAGCATCAGGGCTCGCGGATGGTTCTGATATTTCTGAAAAGTGACCACCCGGGGGCTTCGGAATAGGAACGGGACATCCCTTCGGGCACTTCAAGGACACATTTCTCATACATCAGGACATCGTCAGGTTCAAAAATATAGCTCAAGCAATCGAATCCGGGAACAATGACACTCGGTTCCCGCAGGCATTCGAGAGAGTGACAACCGCTGAAAATCAGCTCGCCAAGCAAGGCCCCGTTGGCCGGAAGGCGGGCCTCTTTTATTTTTTCACAACCGGAGAAAGCATAGCTTTCAAGTTCCGTCAGGCTGTCGGGCAGATAGACCGAGAGGAGACTGACACATTCGCTGAACGCATTGTTGCCGATATGCTTCAGGTAACCGGAGAAAACGATCTCGGCCAATAACGGGCAATATGAAAAGGTATGCTGAGGAATCACATCGGATATCGAAGAACAGTCGGCGGCGGTGAGCGACCGGCATCCGCTGAAGCAATATCCTCCCAGGAGCCTGGTTCCCTTCGGAAGCGAAATTGAGCTGAGTGAGCCGCAATCCCGGAAGGCACCTTCTGCTATATGAAGCGGGGATTCATCGTCGGCAATTATCACACGCAGGCCACTGCTGTTCCAGAAAGCATATTCACCGATCTCAAGCGGACGGTTACCTCTCGGGAGAACCATGAGCGTGTCGATCATGTCATCATTTTCAAAGGCAAAGGCCGGGATCTCACGCTCATCGGGGCCGACGACAAGCGTACGTCCGTATGCCGTTACGGACATCAGACAGCCAAGTATGAAGACAATTGTTTTCATGAATGCGAAGATACGGATTTTTTCGTTAATTTTGTCATCCGTATGACCGGCAATATATCCCCGTCATGCGGCATGTTTTCCGGACATGTCCGGAAGAGTCCTCATCCGAAAGATAACAGAGTGTCTCCGCGATTAAAAAATATCATCAGGAAGTGTATCAGCTTCGGTGTCCCGATTGTCCTGACAGTCGGGCTGGTGTGGTATATGTTCACGAAGGTTCCGTTTGCGGAGATGATGCAGATTCTCCGGGGGCCGGTGGATTACTGGTGGATTCTTCTTGCGATGGGCCTCAGCGTTTTCTCTCATGTCTTCAGAGCGTTGCGGTGGCGCATCCAGCTCCGCTCCCTCGGAATGGATGTTCCCTTGATGGCTTTATGCTGTTCTGTCTTCGGATGCTATTCGCTGAACTTGCTGTTCCCCCGGCTCGGAGAGGTCTGGCGGTGCACATACGTCTCGAGAAGGGCAAAAGCACCGTTCGCCACTGTTCTCGGGTCGCTTGTCGCAGACAGGGCCGCTGACGCTCTTGCAGTTCTATTGATGCTGTTGCTAGCACTGGCTGTGGCTTTCGGCTCGATCGTCTCCTTTCTCGACAAGTTTTCAATCGGAAGGAATATCATCTCGATTTTGACCGATCCTGTCTGGTGGGTCGCCGGGACCGCAGGCCTCGTGATGCTCGGTGCGGTCGTCCTTCTCTTCCGCCACACGCGCGTTGTCAGCAAGGGACGCCGGTTTGCGGCACAGATATGGCACGGTTTCGCATCCGTCCTGACCATGAAAGGACGCGTCAGGTTCGCACTTCTGACAATCCTCCTCTGGGGATGCTACTTCATACAGCTTTATGTCGCGTTCTTCGCTTTCGGTTTCACCCGCCGGTTATGTTCCGAGCCGGGACTGGCCTACGGTCTGATTCCCTGCCTTGTCGCCTTTGTCCTCAGCTCTTTCGGAATGGCTGTTCCCTCGAACGGCGGTCTGGGACCGTGGAACATCGCGATTATGTTCGGTCTCGCGCTGTATGGCGTGACGGACAGCGAGGGGGTCGCCTTCTCAATGCTCCAGTGGAGCGGGCAGACCGTGATGCTCATTCTCCTCGGCATATTCACGATGATATACATCACCGTCACGGCAAGAAAGGATAGCCGTCCGGACGTTGTCGCAGGACAATCAAAACCCGAAACGACGTGACCCCATTTACCAAACCGAAATACCCACTGAGTTATGCTCCGATTCAATAACGAAGAAGATGAAAATCCCGATTTCTTTGACGGCCCGGATATTCCCGAGAAACCGGCTGAACCTAAGAAACCGACCCTGACACCGGATAATCCGGATTACTGGGATGAGGAAGAATCCGAATTCGCCCATCTTCTTCCGCACCACCCGAGAAGACATATTATATGGATCTGGCTCGGCGTGGCACTGCTTCTGATTCTCGCCATCATCGGCTTCTGCTTCCGTTATGTCTCACCCTATGTGACGGATGCGACCCAGTATGGATATGTCGAAGGGATAGAATATCGCGGAACGGTCTTCAAGACCTGCGAAGGTGTGCTTCTCCCCTATCGTGAGCTTCACGACACGACCCGCATCTACAACCGCGATTTCCTTTTTTCAGTAAAGGACAAGGATGTCGCCGTCAGGCTGAAGGAATATATGGTGAAGGGACAGCCGGTGAGGATCACCTATAAACGGTATCACGCGACACTTCCCTGGCGCGGATCCTCAAAGACTATCGTCACGGCCGTGGACTCTGTCGACCCCAGGACAATCCTTCCGCCCGACAGACAACCCGCCCCTGAAAGCCGGTGATGACGCTGACCTCACCACCTCGGATGACGCTGACCTAACTGCTTAAAAGTCAGAAGTAAATCAAAATTAAGACAAAAGTATATAAGGTCAAGGAGCGAGGAAAAGATGTTAAATAACATATTTTTAACATCTTTTTAAAATAATTTGCTGAGGCAGGGCGTTTTATTCTTAATGAAAAAGACATACGCTATTCTGTTTGTCGGACTCATGCTGTTTCTTTCCTCTTTCTTCACCGGTTGCAGTTCGAACATTGTTTCGGACGTGATAGCAGCGGAGAAAACAGCTGAGACCCCCAAAACTGACAAGTTTGAGACAGCGGTCGAGATCATTAAAAAATACGAGACTCTCCATAAAGCCAAGCATTGGCCTCTTGTCGGCTACGGCCACAAGGTGATGCCTGGCGAGAAATTCTCGCGCGGGCGCGTCCTCTCCGAAAAGGAGGCGGATGCTCTTTTGCGCAAAGACCTCAAGAAACTCTGTGCGATCTTCCGCCCGTTCGGAAAAGATTCGCTTTTGCTCGCCACTTTGGCCTATAATATCGGTCACGGCGCAGTCAACCGCTCGTCCATCGTCACCCGCCTGAAGGCCGGTGACCGGAACATAGAAGATATCTATATCTCACATTGCCGATACAGAGGCAAACAGCACGCCGCAATCAAGCGTCGCCGTATCGAAGAATTCGAGAACCTTTATATCGCAGACAATGCGGTTGCCGAACAGAAACAGGTGACCCCGCTTTTCCTGCGCCCTATCCTCTCGGATTCAAAGAGCCCCTTAGCGCAATTGTTTGCATTGGCAACTATGCCCGAAGAGAAATCAACATCTGCAAATCTTAAATTAACCAAGGCTTCCTGATGATGAAGAACAAGAAAAATCTTATCGGAATCGTGGCGGCTCTTGGTGTCGCCGCCACATCATGCGGCGGGTCTTCCGGCTCGTCACGGCAGGAATCTTCCGCGAACGACTCTATTCCTATTCCGGAAACGATAGTCTCAGTCACTGATGCGGTCCGCAACAACAATGCGGAAAAATTCGCGTCTCTCGTCAGCTATCCGCTTGTGCGCCCCTATCCGCTTCACGACATTCTGTCGGAAGAGGAGATGAAATCCTATTATCCGGTGCTGGTCGACGATTCGCTGCGCCACGTGCTGACGAACGCTCCCGACACTTCGTGGAACGAAAACGGATGGCGTGGCTGGACTCTTGATAACGGCCAATATATGTGGATCGATGAATCGGTCTATGATATACCCTATATCTCGGGTGCCGAACGCCGGCAACTCGCCGAACTCGAGAAGCGCGAGCTCGAAAGTATTCCGAAAAAGTACCGCAAGGGGTGGAAACCCCTCGGGTGCATGCGCTCCCGATCTTCAGGCGCGGTCTACCGCATCGACCGTAATCCCAAGGCTCACCCGGGCCATGACTACAGGATGATGGTATGGAACGACTCGACACGGCTCAATGAGGATCCGGCGGCAGTTTTCGTCGGCCGTTGCCAGACGGAAGGATCGGCCGAGGTCCGCACCTATTTCTTTGCTTCAAAGAATGGAGCGAAGGCTGTTTATGTGGAGGACGTCAGCAGCATGGATGAGAGTCCGCGTATTCTGTTCACGGACACCGACGGGGTCAATCATGCCGACACCGTATCCTCCGCCTACTGGCTTGACCTCACGGCACCTCGCGACACAATTCAGACACAGATCCTCAGCCACAAGGATCCATCCCAAAAGTAATTCTCAATAGGGTCCTGAATTTAGAGCCCTGCGTTGTTTTAAGTCTAATCAGATAAATCCTGCAAGAATTATAATCGCTTTATAATTTTTGCGGGATTTCCCGCTATTATGCAGTCGTCCGGAAAGGTTCCGTGAACCACGCTTCCGGCTCCGACCACTACCCTGTCGCCTAATCTTGATCCCTTGAGGATTATGCTGTTCATGCCGATGAAACAGTCGTCTCCGATAACTATCGGAGCTTTGCCTGCCAGATGACCGTTTATGGGAAGACGCCTCTGCTCAAAATCTACCGGATGAAAATCATTATCTATTATCTTGCAGTTAGCTCCGATTGTCACATTCTTTCCTATTGTGACTGAGGCTGTTGAATAGATTGTCGAGCCGGAGATTCCGAAATTATCCCCGATCTCTACCGATCCTCCATGACGGGCCACGATGATGGTCCTCTGCCACAGTCCGAGCATGTTGCTCGTCCATGATGAATTGATGATACCTTTTCCGAGGCTGATTCTGCTCCCTTTAAATGAGAATATCACGCAGAACCCACGCATTTTGACATGCTGGAGCCTGAACATGTTGACGATATAAAGAAGACGGAATATAATGGATCTGATCATGACAGTACGTATTTGATAAGGGCCAGGACTCTTGTGCCAAAGAAGAGGGTATCATATTTAGCGGGATGCGACAGATATGCCCCCCAGATCAATCGGTTTTGAGTCAGATATTGTCTGAAATATTTCCGGAAGGGGGGCTTTTTTCCTGTTGCTCCTTCCGGATTGATTCTGTAATAGTATATCGCGCCCTCTCCGGCCAGCCTGACGTTCCGGATGTTGCGCGAAAGAACGAAGTTGAACACACCGTCCTCTCCTATTTTCAGGCGTGTCGAGAACCGGGTGTCCGCAATGACATCGCGGGGATAGAGCTTTCCCCAAGGGCTATTCAAAAGTCGGCGCACAGAAGTCAATGATGGATTCTGACTATTCTTCAGGCTCTTGTAGGTATTGCTGAAGTGATTGTCCGGCATCATTTCCGCGCCATCGAACATTATGACATTTGACACTGTCACACCGTCCTGTACTCTTGACTTCCACATTTCCTCAAGATATGTCTCTGAGATGTAATCATCATCGTCAATGAAACAGAGATAGTCTCCATTTGATCTCTCTATCCCGACATTGCGAGCATTGGACACACCGGGAGTGTCGGTCTGAATCAGCACGGCCTTAAGGCCCAACCGGGAAAGGAGTTCCTCGATCCGGCTTTTGTAAGGTTCATTGCAGCCGTTGAGCACTATCAGCAATTCAAAATCCTGAAAGGTCTGCTCGGCAATGCTTTTCAAGGTCATGCCGAAATACTCGGACGGCTTATATGTCGGAATTATTACTGAAATCATTGAGGTGTGGTGGAATAACGTCCGTAAATTAGACCCCATCTCATAAAATTTCAGAGCCACTGGGGTCGCTGGGTTGGAGTGATTTTTGACTTTTGGCGAAGGAGCATACCGAGGTATGTGACTGAGCCAAAGGGC
>CAYMTQ010000045.1:0-15531 GCA_964393395.1 uncultured Sangeribacter sp. | reverse complement strand
TCAGAGGCGGCCGGCGAGCCAGGTGTCTATCAGACGGCGCGTGAGGCTCGGAGGCTGCGGGAGCTGAGGCAGCTCCGACGGTTTCCTGCGGTCGAAGAACCCGGCCGAGGTCAGTTCCCCGTCCGGGAAGGATATTTCGGGAGAATCACCGGCCAGTGAGGCTGTAAAAGCGACCATCATCTGATGAGGATAAGGCCAGGATTGCGAACCGAAATAGCGTATGTTTTCAATCCGCAGACCCGTCTCCTCCCCTACTTCGCGGGCCACACACTCCTCGAGCGTCTCGCCCGGCTCGACAAAACCGGCCACAAGGGCATGGACGCTTTCCGGGAGAGTGCGCGCATGGACAAGAAGGGCCTCGTCACGATCCGCACCGCGAGTCACGAGTACGACGATTGCAGGCGAAAGCTGAGGCCAGTATTCCGCACCGCACTTACCGCAGTTTTTCGGCTTCCCCTCATTCAGCGGTGAACCGCAACGGGGACAGAACTTCATCTCACGCTCCCAGTTCCTGAGTTCAAGCTCACCCGAAGCCTCGGCCCATTCCTTTTCACCGATCACGGAGAATGACTTCCTGAAAGGAATCCATTCTCCGTCAATCAGTATTTCGTTATCATCATTGAAAGTGTACATATCTATTTGGAGATAATCACGCAAAGGGTTGACACACCTGCTACTCTGCTGCGAGCTTCTCGAGCATTTCAGCGGCCGAGAGACCCGTCACGGGGTGTCGCCATGCGGGAGCCAGCTCCTTCATCGGGCGCAAGAAGAATTCACGCTCGGCGAGACGCGGGTGCGGGACCTTGAGCTCCGGGGTATCGAGCACGAGATTGTCGATCGCGACAATGTCTATGTCGATCACCCTGTCGCGATACGTTCCGTCCTCATTGCGATGGGGCGCATCCGATATCAGCCTTTCGATCTCCTTCAGACGTTCCAGAACCTCTGCGGGAGAAAGATCCGACTGGAAACACATTCCGATATTCAGGAAATCATTGGCGCTCTCGAACCCCCACGCCGGAGTCTCGAGAATATGGGAAGTGTGGCAGTCCGTCAGCGGATTCCCGGTCCTGTCACCGAAGACATCGCCGACCGCACTGACAGCCCGCGCGACATTCAGACGCCGCTGGCCGAGATTGGATCCTATGTTGATATAATAGCAATTCATTTCGTGTAGATCAGGAACTGCCAGGGTTTCAGAACGGAAGGCAGCTCAACCTGCGAACCGGAGAAATATTCATTCAGGGCCGATGTGCGGGCCGGAAGGGCCTTGTTCGACAGCGGTGCCTCCTTGTCGCTCAGATTGACTATCACGACCACTTCATCATCGCCGGCCGTGCGCGAGAAGGCGACAACCTGATCGCTGAACTTATCGCCCTCGGTCGGGAGCCATTCGATTCCGGGCATCGCGCAATTCTTCTTGTCTGCCTCCGCCATCTCCTTCTTAGCACCACAGCAAGAGGAACGGTTCACGGCAGCCAGAGCCTTATGATTATGTTTCAAGCTGTTGAGCATCTTATAGAACGCAGTGAACTCATTTGCGCCATAATCGGGAACCACCTGATCGGTCTCGAAAAACTCGAAAGGATGATTGAAGCCCGATTCCTGACCGGTGTACATCATCGTCATGCCCGGCAGGGTGTAGCTCAGCACGGCGAAAGCGCCGAGGCCCTTGCCGTAACGCTCGAACTCGGTGCCCTCCCACGAATTGAGGTCATGGTTGGTCACCATCTGCATGTGGACAGCACCCTTCGGCGAATTGCTCTTCTCGACGAGCTTGCGGATGTCCTTCGCAGTCTTGCGGTCTCGCTTCTGTCCGTGTTTGACGGCATACTCATTGACACCCTGGGTAGCGGCGATGTCATTGAACAGATCCTTCATCGGCCATGCGTAATCCGCATCGAATGCACTGTTGAGCAGTTCCGGCTTGTCGGCTTCAGCCAGCATGAAAACCGGCTTGATAGCTTCGAGCTGCGGTCGTACCTCCTCCCAGAAATCGGTCGGCACCTCACCGGCGACATCGCAGCGGTAACCGTCGATGTCGGCCTCAGTGATCCAGAACTTGAGGGCATCGGCCATTGCGGCGCGGGTCGCCGGATTCGAGTAATCGAGCTTATAGGTATCGGTCCAGTCGAAAGGTCCGTACATCTCCCCTTTTTCGTTGCGGGCGTAATACTCAGGGTGTTCCGTAACCCAGGCGTTGTCGCAACCCGTATGGTTGCAGACCTCGTCGAGAATCACCTTCATTCCGAGAGAGTGGGCGGTGCGTACATACTCCTTCAGATCCTCCATTGTTCCGAACTCAGGATTGACCGCCTTGTAGTCACGGACGGCATAATAGCTTCCCAGAGTACCCTTGCGGTTCTTCTCGCTGATCGGATGGATCGGCATGAGCCATACGATGTCGACTCCGAGATCCTTCAGGCGCGGAAGCTGGAGCTGTGCACCCTTGAGGTCTCTTGTGGGGGTACCCTGACGCAGATTGACCTCATAAATCACGGCATTGTCCATAAAATCGGGTTGGGGCGGTGTCGCCGACGCACCGGAGAAGAGGGCGACAGCTGCCACGGCGGATAGAAACAGTTTCTTCATTATACTTAGGGTTAATTTTGGGATAATTCGGGCGAGGAGATCGGCATTGCGAATATAGGAATTTTTCAGGTTTCATCCAAAAGTTGTTAAAAAGTCAATAATAATGACGGGAAAGAAACCATAGATTTTGCTGATTCACAAATAAATGCTATATTTGCCGTAAGTTAGACCCTGACTTATCCATAATACGAACGATGAGATATAACCGCATCATATATTTACTTTTCGGCATCCTCATGTCATTCACGGCAGTGTGCGTCCAGGCGTCTCCGGTACGGATGGGACTTCCGCGCCAGACTCCGAAGGCTACGGGGCGCATTCCGGGCCACTCGTTTCCCGTCACCGGGAGTCCGAGAGTGCTGGTGATACTTGCCAATTTCCAAGACGTCAAATTCACCGTTGAGGAACCACGGGAATACTTCGACAACATGCTGAACAGCATGGTCCTTTCCGAGGAGAACCCCTTCGGATCTGCCCGTAAATGGCTTTCGGACAACAGCAACGGCAGCTTCACCCCGCAGTTTGACATTGTCGGCCCCGTGACAGTAGATCACGCATACGATTACTACGGCGGCAACAATGTCTACGGCACCGACCGCCGGCCCCTCGAGCTGATAGCCGACGCCTGCCGTGCGGCCGATCCGCTGGTCGACTTTTCCGAATATGACCTTGACGGCGATTCAAATGCAGACTACGTTTATGTTTATTATGCCGGTCCCGGCGAATCCACCTACGGAAAGCCGGCGACCGTCTGGCCTCACAGCGGTTCCCTGCTTGACTCCGGAATCAGCGTCCGGGCCGACGGGACCACGATTGACATATATTCATGCTCAAATGAATGGCTGAAAGACACTCCCGACGGAATCGGGCCATTCCTCCACCAGTTCCTGACGTTCCTCGGCGTTCCGCCGCTCGGCGACGGGATGAACGATGGTCCGACTGCGACACCGGGAAGCTGGAGCGTGATGGACACAGGGTGTTACAACAACGGATCCCTCACGCCTCCCGCTATGTCAGCATTCGAGCGCATGACGCTGGGATGGATAGAACCGAGGACTGTCACCGAGCCGGAATCTCACGAGCTCGCGCCACTTATCCAAGGGGGAGAGGCACTGAAGATTCCGTGTGGAAACGACAACGAATACTTCCTTTTGGAATACAGGATTCAGAAAGACTGGGATACTTTCCTTCCGAATCACGGGCTCCTCGTCTGGCATATCGACGTGACACCCGAATCGCTGAGTGACGGATATGTCAACAGAGTGACCGACCACCACCGTGTGCGCCTCCTGAAGCCGAACGGAACCGAGACGGCAGACATGACGTCACCCGACTATGAGGCTGTCCTCCGTGGATGGTGTCTTCCGGGAACGACCGGCACGATGCGCCTCGACGACTTCACCGACCCGCAGATGAGACCATGGAGCGGAGAACGCCTTTACTTTCCGCTTTATGACGTATGTGAGGATGAAGAGTATCTGAAACTTTACTACAACTTAGGCGACAGCGAGCTTGTCCATTCTCCCGTGGTCCATGAACCTGAGGCCGAAGACATAGGAGCTACCTCCTTCACCCTAAACTGGGACCCTGTTGAAGGGGCAGACCGGTATCTGGTCAGCGTCTATCCCGAAAAAGAGAGCCGGAAGAGTACGATCCGGTGTGATTTCGGCGGAGATGTTGTCGCAGAGATCCCGTTGGGCTGGAGCGTGCTCGGGACATCGACCTATACCACCCCGATCTATTGCGGTCAGCTGATCCCGTCGCTTCGTTTCAAGGATGAGGGCGCATACGTGCTGACACAATGGACCGAGGAACCCGTCACCGCACTGTCGTTCTGGCTCCGTGGCGTGGTTGCCGGCCAGTCGACTGTCGCAGTCTCCGGAACAGATACCAATGGCGGCCAGCACCTGATTTCCGAGATTCCGTTGACTGAAAACGGAACGACCTACCGTTACAGCCGCGAAGAAATTCCCGAAGACATCCACCAGCTTCAATGGCGTTTCCACAGAATGGAAGGGTCGGCGGCTCTCGACGATATTCTGATCGGAACCGGAGAGACCATTGATCCGATCGAAGGTTTCGACCGGATAGATGTCGGGAATGTGACCACCTGCCGGATCGAAGGGTTGCCGGCCGAGACCGAAGTATGCCGCGTGGCTGTGTGTGCAGTGTGTGGCCACCTCGAATCTCCCGAGTCGGAAATGGTCAATATCACCCTGAACAAGAAAGAGATCAGGATACTGAGCGAGGTTCCCGAAGTACGGATCGACGCGATGACTGTCAATGCCTATGAAGATGTGATTGTCCGCTCAATCGATGGCCGCGAGATCGGCCGTGGAAGACAGATAGGGCTTCCCGGACGCGGAGTCTACATTATCTCCGGAGAGAAGGGATACCTGAAGGTTGTTCTCTGAATGTGTTGACAAGATTCTCCGGATGCCCGGGTTGTCACCCGATAGCCAAGACGGGATTCTCAGAATGTCATGATAAAGAAAACGGACGCCCGATTGAAATAATCGGGCGTTCTGACGTTATTATATTAGACACCCTTTGCACCATCGCAATCAGGGACTCCTAAAACAGTTTCACATGGCCACATTCATCATCATCTGCTGTTGTCTGATATGGATCGCATCGTTAGGCCTGCTTTTCGTGCGGCCACTTGTCGGTCCTGTCTTCTCATATCTCTCGCTGCTTCTGCTCTCCGTGGCCCGCACGCCCGGTGTGGCGGCCGGAGAGAGCTATCCTGTTCTTCCGCTGAACAGCACGATCCTGATTGTCTGGGCCTGCATGACGGTTGTAGTAGTTCTGGCGACAATCATGCAGCCGGATGCCATCAAGGCTCAGAACCGCGGTGTAGGTTATATGACCGGAGGTGCGATAGTTGGCCTTGCGATCGGTCTTCTTGCCTTTTCGTTCTCCTCGTCCATCTCCCTGCTCTACGCGTGCATGGTGATCGGAGTGGCCGCCGGAGTATTCTTCGGCTTCCTGCTCTTCACCAACACTCCGGACGGAGCGGCGGTCGGACTCCGCTCCGGCAGGTTCTTCAATTATCTTATGGCCAAAGGCTTCCCGATTGCAATCACAGTGATGATTCCTGGCGTTGCGTGCGTTCTCGCGATGGCCATGCACAACAACCTTTTCTGATACAATGACCCACAGAATAAAACATACGTTTCGTGTCGCTGTCCTGACGCTGACGATAGCCGGAGCCGCCATCTTCAGTGCCGGCGCGGCGCGTAAGGTCAAGATCGAGAAGCCGGACCTGGCGAAGATCGAGAAACAGACCCTCGACCCGTCGAGTCCGATGTATTTCCCGAAACTCATGGCGAAATATAACCGCAACGACACGACGATGACGCCGGAAGAATACCGCAACCTCTACTTAGGCTACATGTTTCAGGAGGATTACGACCCGTATCGCCAGTCGCAGTATTCGGGCGTGACCGATGAACTGAGGATGAAGGCCTCCCATAGCAAAGAGGAGATCGACACGATCCGGAAATATGCAGAGCTGTCGCTGAAGGACAATCCGTTCGACCTGCGCCAGATGTCGTTTCTGGTCCATGTCCTGAAAGAGAAGCGCAAGGATATGAGCGCGAAGATCTGGGAATACAGGCTGGAGCACCTTTTGGCGGCGATAAAGTCGACGGGCACCGGAGAGAACAAAGAAAACGCATGGTATGTCATCTATCCGATGCACGAGTATGACCTGATCCAGCTTTTGGGATACACGGCGACAGATGTGGATGTCGAGCCCGGGTTCGACTATCTGACCGTCGAGGCCAGTCCCGAGACGGCGGACCGGCTCAGGAACCGTGTCGCGAAAGGATTCTATTTCAACGTCGAGAACATTCAGAAACAATGGGAACTGAAGCATCCCGAGGAAGATGACTGAATGAAAGCGTTCAATCCTAAGAACAGAGGAAGGGTGAAGATAAAGACCAAGACACGATAAAAAACACAAAGGAAGGAAATATAATATGACAGAAAAAGATAATAAAGAGAAAATCGAGGAAGGGAAATATGTGGAATACACCTACAAGCTGTATGACGACGCCACAGGCGAGCTTCTTTTCGAGGCTCCGGCTGACGCACCGGATGTGCTTGTCTACGGTGTATCGAAAGATGTGATTCCGGGGCTTCTCGCGGCTATCAAGGGCCTTTCAGCCGGCGATAAGTTCAGCGTGACGCTTCCGGCGCAGGTTGCCTTCGGAGAACGCTTCGACGACAACGTGATTGAAGTTCCCCGAGAGGCATTCGGCGAGGAACTTCCCGAGACGGTGAAGGTCGGAGCAGTGCTTCCGATGCTGACAGACCAGGGATTCACCGTTCAGGGAAAAGTTCTGGAGATCGGACCTGACTCCGTGAAGATGGACTTCAATCATCCCTTTGCCGGAAAGACGGTGCGTTTTGACGGCGAGATCCTGCTTGTCCGCGAAGCTACTCCTGAAGAGCTCAAGCCGGCCCACGGATGCGGAGGCTGTGGCTGCGGTCACGACCACGGCGAGTGTGGCGACGGCGGATGCGGCTGTCACTGATCAATTCCGAAAATAAACCTAAAGGAAAAGAGGATGGTTCATAATTGACGCGAGCAACAAATGTACGGACATGGCGTGCCATGTCCGATTTGGTAGTCAACATGTTACATTTCTGACATTGCACGCAATGTCCCTACAATTCGACGATTCCATCATTTTGACACACCCTCTTTGGGAAAAGCGCCCCCAGATAAATTTCGTGCGAAATCGCCGGATTATCTGGGGGCGCTTTGTGGATCTTTGGGTTTAGCGGCGTTTTTTGGAGCGGGATTTGGAGGAGGATTTGGCGCGGGTCGATTTGGAAGTGCCTTTGGAGGTGCCTTTGGAGGGGAGCTTGAGGCTCTCACCCGGTTTCAGCTTGTCGGAGGTCATGTTGTTGGCCTTCTTGAGCTCGTCGACCGAAATTCCGTGCTGTTTTGCAATAACCGTCAGGTTCTCGCCCGATTTGACGGTGTGGGAAACAGGCTTCGCCTGTTCTTTTTTCTTCTTTGACGATTTCTGGGAAGCTGTTGAGTTAGCCTTTGCCTTCGATGCAGTCACGACGGTCTTCCCGTTATCTCGGTCTTTCTTGGCCGGTGTTTCCGCGACGGCAGTATCGGGCACCTTCGTGGTCGTTATCTTCAGCTGCTGACCGGCACGGACGGCGGAACGGCGCAGATTGTTCTCGGACTTGATCGAGGCCACATCCACATCATAGTTGCGGGCAATGTCAGCCAAGGTGTCGCCGGCCGCGACGGTGTGGGTCACAGTCTTCGGCGTTCCTTTCGGTTTAGCCGGTGCCGGCACGGGATCCTGAATCTCGACAACAGATTCGGGGCGGGCGGCCGTCAGCAGAAGTTCTTCGGGGGCCTCGACCTCCACAGCCTCACCGGCTTCAGCAACCTCCACACCATCTTCCGGCATCGCACCGGGATCGACAGTTTCGCGACGGCGGTATTTCTCGGCGTTATAGGCAAGGATGCTCGGTTCGCTGAGGATATAGGCATGCACCTGCTGTCCGGGGAGGGTCAGCATATAGACCTTATCGGGCGAACCGGGGATTATGCCGGCACGATACTGCGGGTTGAGGATCCTGAGCTCCTCGACGGGGATGTCGAGGACGGCAGAGATCTGGTCGAAGTGGACACGGGTCGAGATTCCGACCGTGTCGGTCACCAGAGGCTTCGTCGGGAGCACCGGCGAGATGTTGTGGCGGTCATAATAGTTCATCACATAGTTGGCGGCGATGAACATCGGGACATAGCCACGTGTTTCGGGACTCAGATACTCATATATAGACCAGAAATCATGGCTTTTGGGGTCACCGCCGGCCCGGCGGATGGCCTTGTTCACATTGCCCGGACCGCAGTTATAGGCCGCGATTGCGAGTGACCAGTCACCGTATGTCTCATACAGGCTCTTCAGAAGGCGTGCGGCTGCTTCGGACGACACGTATGGATCACGGCGTTCGTCGACAAGCGAATTCACCTCGAGGCCAAGTCCGTTCGCGGCTGCGAGCATGAACTGCCAGAGGCCCGTGGCGCCGTGGCGCGAGACCGCGTTGGGGTCGAGTCCCGACTCGATCACAGGCAGATACTTCAGTTCGAGAGGTAGTTCCTCAGCCTCGAGAGCCTGTTCGAAGATAGGCATATAATAATTCGAGAGGCCTAACAGGCCGGCGACCTGGGCACGGCCACGGCGCGTGTAACGGTCGATATAATTGCGGACGATCGGATTGAACGGCATCTCGATCACCGTCGGGAGGGCCGCCAGACGTTTCTTAATCTCATTGTCCGAGGTCTCCACATCACCGAGCTGCTCATAACGGCGGTCGGTGCCGGTATAATTCTTCATATACCACCCCTCGAGAAGCTTCTGGGTGTCGGCCTCGAAAGTCTCCGGATAGATGATAGCCGGATCTTCGATTGAATGCTTGAGATCATTTACATTGGGCTGTTTGGCCGCTTTGGCACCCTGGGCAGTCAGAGCGACGGCGAAGAGGCCGAGGGCGGGGAGTATATGGCGTAGAAACATATCGGAATAAATTAGAGCAATAATTAGAGAGAGTCTCAGAAAGTCAGCGCCCACTGGAGGCCGACCGAGGCCTTCGAGGTCAGCGACTGACCTCCCGAGCCGGAGGGCATCACGGCCGGGGCAATGTCCATCGAGACATCGGGAGAGATATCGAAATGGGAGAGAGAGGCGTCGACGTATGCGTCGACGATACAGAGGAGATAGAGGCCGACCATGCCGATGATGCAGAGATCACGGTTTCGCCGGTAATAGTCCTTCCTCGTCTTCATCACGTTCGAGAGCCACGACTTGTCGAGACTCGATTCGGATGTTGTCGGAGGGAAGAAGTTCATATAGCTGTCAGTAGCCGGATCGGAGTCGAGCAGGTCACGGTAAGCGCGGCTGTAGTCGGAATACTGGGTGTTGTTCCAAGTCGTTCCGTAGGCGAGGCCCATGAATCCGCCGACGACGATCGGCAGTTTCCAATAGCGGCGGTTATATATCTGGCCCAGACCGGGGAGGAGAGCCGACATCCAGACCGCGCGCGACGGATCCGGATTGAACTCCTTCCGTCCCTGAACTACATACGGGTTGTCGGGGTCTTCGACGACAGTCTTCAGCGTGTCGCCTTCGGCCACAACCTCATATGGTGTCTCGACCGCCATCTCTCCGAAGGCATAGACGGCAGAATCAGCAGGGAGGGGCTTGCGCGAATGACGGATTGCGGCTCCCGCGGTCACTCCGGGAACCGGATCCGCCTTGCGACCCGGGATGCTGTCAGGTTCTTGGGCCGATGCTCCGGCAGCCACACCGATGAGGGCCGCGATCAGGATCACGGCTCTTCGCAAAGTTGGGTTAATCCGGAACAGAGACATCATCATATAAATTAATTCGGACAGCTGAAAGCCGGAGAATCACACTCCGGAGAATCACGATTCCGGTTCAGCGGAATCTCTCGAAGAGGGCGACGAGCTTTCGGAGCTCCTCGTCCGAGCCGAACTTGACCGTTATCGACCCCTGACCCTTTTCGTTGCGGGTGAACTTCACGGGAGTGGGGAAATAATTGGCGAGCTCACGGGCGAAAGCGTCATACTCGCCGTTTCCGGACTCGCGGTTGCGGGCCGGACGGGCAGCGGGTGTTCCCCCCTCCGCAATCGTGCGGGCCATCTCCTCGACCTTGCGTACCGACAGACCCTCCTTGAGGATCATGTTGTACAGCTTCAGCTGATGTTTCGGATCTTCGACGGCAAGGAGAGCTCGGGCATGCCCCATGTCCAGCTTCTTGTCGCGCAGGCCGAGCTGAATCTCGGCCGGGAGCTTCAGGAGGCGGAGATGGTTTGCGATTGTCGCGCGCTTCTTTCCGATGCGTTCCGAGAGCCTTTCCTGGGTCAGGTGATAATTGTCGAGCAGCTTCTTGAAAGCGAGGGCGACTTCGATCGCGTTGAGGTCCTCGCGCTGGATGTTCTCGATCAGGGCCATTTCGGTCACCTCAGAGTCCGAGACCGTTCGGACGTAAGCGGGGACGGTGCGCAGGCCGGCCCGGGAGGCGGCGCGCCACCGGCGTTCGCCGGCGATTATCTGATAACGGCCGTCGCCGACGTCGCGCAGCGACAGAGGCTGGATGACGCCGAGCTCGCGGATCGAAGCGGCCAGTTCATCGAGGGCCTCCTCGTCAAACGACCGTCGCGGCTGGTCGGGATTCGGAGCTATGAGGGATATGTCGATTTCACTGATAGCCGACGAGCCGTCCGTCCGTACCTCGCGGGTAGAGATCAGCGAGTCGAGA
The DNA here is from genome assembly GCA_964393395.1 of uncultured Sangeribacter sp. Lineage (GTDB taxonomy): Bacteria > Bacteroidota > Bacteroidia > Bacteroidales > Muribaculaceae > Lepagella. Next base: position 4,620 of record CAYMTQ010000045.1, on the reverse strand, counting down.
CCGCGGCCGAGGGCATTTCTTTTGATCGCCATTTTAATATTCGGTTTGTTTCAGGAGTGGTTAGGGGTTCACAACACTTCGGGTTCGCAACGCTTATCAGACCGCCTTGGGTTTTCGGCGCTGGCGCGAGTTGAGCTCGCGGGCGAGCTGGCCGTATGCTATCGCACCTCTCGAATCGGGGTCATAGAGGATGACCGGGAGGCCATGCGAAGGACTTTCCGAGAGCTTGATGTTACGCGGAATCACGGTCCTGAAGACCATGTCGCCGAAGTGACCTTTCAGCTCCTCGAAGATCTGGTTTGCGAGCCTCAGGCGCGCGTCATACATCGTCAGGAGGAAGCCTTCGATCTCGAGCGACGGTTTCAGACGCGACTTGATGATGCGGATAGTGTTCAGGAGCTGGGAGATGCCCTCGAGGGCGAAATATTCCGCCTGGACGGGGATGATGACCGAGTCGGCGGACGTCAGGGCGTTGACCGTGATGACACCGAGCGAGGGAGAGCAGTCGATCAGGATATAGTCATAATTATCCCGCACAGGGGCGAGGACACGAGTCAGCTCGCGCTCACGGTCCGGGCGGCTCATCAGCTCGACCTCAGCGCCGACCAGATCGATTCCCGAACAGAGAATGTCGCATCCCTTGATGCGGCTGTTTATGATGGCATCCGCGGCGGGATATGAATCGACGAGACAATCATAGATTGTCGCCGGAATCTGTTCCGTGTCGACACCCATTCCGGAAGTGGCGTTGGCCTGAGGGTCCGCATCGACAAGGAGCACCTTTTTGCCACCGAGGGCAAGACACGAACCGAGATTGAACGCGGTGGTCGTTTTGCCGACACCACCTTTCTGGTTTGCAATTGCAATGATTTTACCCATAGTCAGAGTACTTACGGGTGGTCGCGACGGCCTCGCCGGGAGCCCGGCGCGCGGACGCGGCCACATTGTTGTAATCCAAATTGCAAAATAAGTTTATTTTATCGACAAAACGGCAATTTTATTCTTAAAAAGTGTTATCGGACGGGGTTTTGAGGGGCGTCAGTTTTTATCGGACGGGGTATCGGGCCCGGTTTTGGAAGGAACCGTCAGGTCGAGGGCCTCCCATCCTTTGTCGCGGATCTGTTCCCAGGCCTCGCGCGAGCCCCATGCGGCCTCGATGCGTTCCGTGTCGTTCTCCTCGATCCAGCGCATCGGGCTCAGCTTCGTCGAACGGGCGACATGACCCATGAAGGCCTTGATCAGGGCCGACGGAGCGAGGGGTGCGAGCTTGAGATACCATGGCGACTCGCGGCGCAGACGGGCGAACCATTCGTCGGCACTCTCTCCGCCGCGGAAATGAAGGATTTCGTCGAGGAGGTCGGAATCGGTGTACCAGAAACCGTGGAAATTACCCGTGGCGAACCAGTGGGCCTCGAACAGCTTCTCCGGGCGGCCGAGACCGAGGGCGCCGAGTATCTTGCACTCGAATTCATAATTCGTCAGCCGGTAGCCCGGACCGGAGCTGATGTTGTAGGCCTTGCGCCAGAAATCTTCGGGAACACCGGGGCGCGAAACACGTTCGAGCAGGCGTCCCGAGTCCTCGACCGTCGCCCATTCGAGAACACCCTCGAAGGGGACATGGAACGTGATGGGATCCGAAGCCTTTCCGAGCAGACCCGGGTGGAGGATTCCGGTCTGGCGCAGGGAGACCCAGCGGCGGATGGGACTCGCGGCGAGAATCGCCTCCGAATCCTTCTTGGAACGGGCATATTCGTCGAACTTCGCGGGATTCTGCGGGTCGTCGGCCGAGCCCCAGAGATCGGGGCGGTCATGCGGGCCGTATTGAGCCACGGAACCGATGTAGACCACCTTCACGCGGTCGTTGCCTCCGGACTCGCCGACAGCTCGGACGATGTTGGACATCGCCCCGGTGTTGGTCCTGTAGCAGAGTTCGGGGTGCCAGTCGGCGGCCGGCGAGACCATCCCGCCTACATGAAGCACGATGTCGGCCCCTTCGACTCCGCGGCGGACGGCCTCATAATCCCGGAGGTCGCCCCATATCACGCGGACATCCTTCATCGGGCCGAGCTTGCGCCGGTTTTTCTTCGAATCGCGCGCAAGCACGGTTATGTCATAATTCCCGGCCTTCCTCAGCTCTTCGAGGCCCGCGGAGCCCATGACTCCCGTGGCGCCGGTCAGAAATACTTTTGTCTTCATTCTGTCTGTTTTCTTTCGACTTCAAGGGTCGTCTCATCGACATTCGATCGGACCGTTCAGACGGAGCGAGGTGATTCCGGAGGGATCGATCTTCGGTGTGACCACCCGGAAAAGCGTGTCGCCCTCCTGATTGATGTAATAGAGGAACGGGACCGTCACTCCGCTGAGCATCCTTCCGTCATTGAGTTCTATGTCGGCCGTCACGGGGCGGTCTATATACATGTTTCCCGGCCCGGACCTGCGATAGCCCGGAACGGAAGCGGGGACGGCAAAGAGGGCGTCGCCGCCCGGCGAGAGGTGCAGGTCGAAACCGGCAGGGATTTTCCGGCACTCCTCCGGACGCGCATCGGCCAGGGAGAGCGGAACGACGGCGATGTCACGGTTTCCGAGCGCACGGCCGAAGCAGGCGATGTTGAAAGGCTCGTCCCACATTCCGAGCATCGGGAAATGGAGCGCGACGAGCGGGGCATCCTGATTCGTCAGACAGTCGATGAAGACCGTGCCAGTCGGGCTCGCTGAGACAGCCGACGTCACCTCCTCCCACTCAATGCGCACCTTGTTCTCCCAATAGATAGCCAGACAGAGATGGGCCGTGCAGAGGCAGACGGCGAACAGGCCGGCGACGCTCCTGAGCCACCGCCACATTCCGAACCAGAGCGGACGCAGAAGGATGGCGAGGGCGACAAGCGACGAGACCGAAGCCCAGAAACAAACCCTCGGGGTGTAGTTGATAATGAAGGGGAAACAGCCGGCCACGACCGCGCATGAGCCGAAAAGGGGGAACACCCAGCTGTCGGGATCGCCAGGTGCGGGACGCATGAGAGTGGCGAGCCGGCGCCGACCCCGGGGAAAGAGCACCGTCACGAATGTGACGATCACGAGGAAAGAGGGGAGGAAATTATCGAACAGGAAATTCGGCGAGAGATAATCGTATGACATCGACATCTCTCTTGACGAACGGCTGAGGGTACCGGGCGAGAGGGTCATCACCGCTCCGCAGACCGCATAGACAATCACGCAGACCCACCATTGGGGCGACATCTTCAGACGCCTGAGCAGAGCCACGAATCCGAGACCGCAGAGGGCCGGAACCGCAAACCCTTCGTGCCACCCTCCGGCGAGCACCGAAATGACGAGGGCGCACCAGAAGCGGGCGTCCCACCGCCTGAGGCCCATGATGAGCCAGACGGCGGTGAAGGTCACGCAACCGGAATAGATATAGTTCAGGGCATAGTCGCGGACGAGCAGGGCATTGCGCCAGGGGAGGAAGAGCGTCAGGGCGAGCCACATCACCGAATAGCCGGTCCACCCCATCCGACGGCCGAAGCCCAGGCGCGCGGCAAACCAGAAGAGAAGGGCCGTCAGGCACCCTGTCAGCCACGGAAAAATCTCCTTCCACGGACTCCACAACGTCGTGAAGGGAGAGATTAGGTTACCGATGCGGGAATTGTCGAAATCACGCAGCTCCGCCATATAGGCTTTCCAGGCGGAGAGGGAGAAACCGGCATCACCGCCGTTTGCCTCGCGATAGGTGCCGATAAACTGCCAGTCATCAAGCATAAGGGGTGTCAGCCAATAGAGCACGCCCCACAGAATGGCCGTCAGCAGGGCGGGAGCGGCCCAGTCGGCGGAATCATGTCCGGGAAACTTCATCTTCATATCGCGAAGATACAAAAAACCGATGAACGGAAAGGCCAAAAAAACGGGAATTGCGACTCGGGCCCCTCTAATTTTGTGGCGTAAAAACTACAGAATATGGAAAAACCGAACGAAAAACAGACCGGGAAGCTGAAGCAGGAGCCCGGACTCAACACTCCCGGGAAGGAGCCTGAAAGCAAATCGCTTCTCGACCGCCTGAAAGAGATTATTCGCCACGAAGGGGGCGAGAAAACCGAGAAAAGCGAGAATCTCGAGAAGCCCGAAGGGCTCGAGAAACCCGAGATTCCCGAGGGGCTCGAGGGGCTCGAGAGTCTCGAGGATCTCGAAAAACTCGAAAAGCTCGAAGAGCTCGAGGAGGGCGAGAAGCCCGACGAGGGCGACGAGGGCGACGAGGGCGAGAAGCCCGGGAAGGGGGAGGAGCTCGAGGCCGAGATCGAGCGGCTGAAGAGGGAGCTGGCAGAGGCGCGTGCGGCGATCGAAGAGGCGCGTGCCGAGGGCGAGAAAGCGGGACGCAATGCCCGGATCGAGGAACTGCTCGTCCGCGAGCCCTCCGACGGCCTCCCCTCCCCCATCGCCTCCTCATCGCCCGCCTCTCCCCTCGACTCAATCTTCTCTCTTGCGGCCGCAGCGCGCTGAAAAAGACTAAGACCCACCCGAAAGTCTAAGACCCGCCCGAAAATGTCAAAAATTTTATGAAATGGGCTTTAAACATTAACCATTAAAAACCATAAACAATGGACAAATCAATTATCCCCGGCCAGCCGG
>CAYMTQ010000044.1:0-15577 GCA_964393395.1 uncultured Sangeribacter sp. | reverse complement strand
TTTGCAGAAACCGTCGCGCTTGAAAGCAACATCGTTGCCAGCAGTGCAAATATTTTATTCTTTGCTGTCATGAAGAGGCAGAATTAGTTAATGATGATCTTTTGACCTTCGATGATATAGATTCCCTTGTCAAGACCTTCGGTAGACGTCGCGTTGCGAACGACGATGCGTCCGTCGATAGAGTAGACGTCGAACGAGTTGCCCGATGCGGTGACATCATCGACTGACGAAGTTCCGTCCTTGAGGATCTTGAGGACACCGTCAGTGAGGACGATGTCTTCTCCGGAAAGAGAACCCTTTGAAATGTGAATGGGATACTCACCCACAGGAGTTGACACATCGGCCTCACATGAGAGTTCAGGTTCGCCGGTCACATAGTCACCGAAGATCTGATATCCGAATACAGGATTCGGTTCACCGACATTCCTTACATAACTGCGGGCAACGACATTCGTTCCATATTCGAATACATTGTCGTATGCGAAGAATTTGTTCCATTCACCGGAGCGGATATAGGCCTCGGCCGATGCCGCGGGAAGATAGAGACATGTGAAACCGGGATCGAGCGAAGCGAAAGCCCGGGCTGAAACGGATGCGGGAACCGCACCTTCAACCTTGACTGACTTCAGACCGGTGCATCCTGTGAAGGCGAATGAACCTATCTGTTTGACGCTCTCCGGAATGAGGACACCCTGGATCCTGAAGCAACCGTCCGCCGCGAAAGGACGGATCTTTTTCACGCCATCACGGAATTTCAGGAGTGAATAGAAGCTCGAAAGGACAGTCTCTTCATTGTGGTAGTAGGGGAGAACAGCGATTACTTCCTTGCCGTCCCTGGTGTAGACGATGTCGTTTTCCACCATGAAATCGGCGGAGCTGAGATTCTCCGGGAAGACAACTTCAAGAAGGTATCGGCAAGAACCGAAACATCCGTTGCCTATAGATTTCAGGGACTTGGGAAGGATTATCTTGCGCAGTGATGAACCGTAGAAGGCCTTGTCGGGAAGATTGTCTCCCGGGAGAACTGCCTCCGAAAGATCAAGCTCATGAAGCTTTCCTTCCTTGCTCAGGGCGACGGCGTCAGAAATCTGGGCGAGAGTTATGTTTCCGGTGAGACGTGAGACAATGTTTTCTCCGGCCGAGGCATCGGGAGCGCAAACTCCAGTGATCATGTCCTGACTGTCGACGAAACTGTGGATTCTGGGATTCAGCAGGGCGACTTCATAATAGCCGTTGTCCTTGCCATACCAGCCCCAGTTCACGTGGACGAGTCCGTCAACGTTGTATCCGTCGAGGACAAAGGCATGGCCACCGCCACCGATTGTTCCCCATTTGTCAGCTCCGGAGTAGAGGACAGGTCTGTTGTGGCTCAGTTCCTCATAGATCATGTTCATCCATTTCTCTTCCGAATAATCACGGCGCACGTGGAGCGTGGCATCCTTGAACTTCAGATACTTCCTCAGGCTGTAGACAGCGCTGTCGGAGAATGTGCCCGAAGCACCGGTTCCGTATATCATTCCGAATGAAACGCCGACAGGATAGGAAAGTCTTGCGACTGCATCGGCCTGTTCCTGAGTATAGTTCCCGACCGAATAGGAATCGATCATGTTTGCATAATCGAAAGTATAGTCCTTGAAATCGACTTTCAGAGGAATCGGACGGCCGTTGGCGTCTGAAGTCTGCATGTCGATATGGACACCTTCACCTTTCGGGGGATACTTATGATAGCGCATCACCTGAGTCGCCGAAGTGGCCACACAGCCGACGACGCAACGACCGACCGGCTTTCCGCTGGCGGAATATTCTATCGGACACAGATTGTTGAACGGTTCCATCTGACCCCAGACATCGCTCAGAAGCTGAGGGATCTCGCGCGGATATCGCGACTGATCGGGGGGAGTGGGAGCCTGACGTTTACCGTTCTTTATGATGCTTTCGGCTACTTTGCTGATCGACCTGCTCCACCATCTGAATCCGGGATTGTCCGAATTTTCATCAAACGGAGTTGCAGAGTAGGCAAGTACCGCCGGAAGAAGATCATCGTTTGCTATTATCGCGTGGCTTGTCTCAGGGAAACCGACAACGGTATATGCGTCGGTCGTCTGAAGAATCTCAAGCGAACGGTCTTTCATCGGAGAACGCATCGAACCGGGATGTGATTTGATGAGCGTCTCCGACGCAGCTTTCATTATCTCTGCGCGTGTGCGCGGTTTTCCCCATGCCGGCACCAGTGTGAGAAGCATCAATGCTGAAATAAAAACACCTTTTCTGTTCATTTCCATGGGGAATTAGTAAATTACTGTTTTCTTTCCGTCAATGATGTAGAGACCTGCCGGAAGCTCCTTGACGGGAAGATTGATTCGGTTACCGTCGATCGTGTAGATGCAGGCTGCACCATCTTCTTCTCCGGTCATCTCCGCACCTGCAGTGACACCTTGTGACGGCTTGACGGGAATGATCTGAGCGCATGCCTTGTCATTCACAGGATTGACATCATAAACCCAGTAGACACTTGCAGCGACTTCGACAGATTCCTCTCCTTCGATGTTCACCATTGCCTTGAGGTTTGCAGATTCACCGGGCTGAAGCGGCCCGTCAAGACTGAGGACTGAAGTCTGCTGACCGCCCGTGTAGATGCTGACTTTGGCGGATTCAGCGGGATTGAGACCGACGTTTGTCACTTCGGCAGTAATCTCGGTCTGGCCGTATGATGTCTCGGGAGCGATGACCCTGATTGCGAGATCCTCTGAATAGGGATCCTCAAGGTGGATATCATCTAAATAAAGAGGCTGGTTATTGGACGCACCCAATGTGAATTTAGGGATGATGTAAGATTCCCTCTTCACGGGAGTCAGATCGACTGTGTATTGTTTCCAATCATTTACAGGACCGGGAACTGTCAGCAATGTTACTTCGGCGCCATCGTTTCTGGCGATCTTGAAGCTGAAAGTCTCACCCTCCGCGAGATCCTTAATGCTGAAAGAGATGCGGGGAGAAACCGTATTGGCCATCGAGAACTTTCCGAGGTTGAAGGAGGTGGTATTGCCGTCGTAAGAGGGAACGCATGCAAGCGCGCCGAAATCCTCATCGGCTGAATCGTCAGTAACCATGACGAAATTGCCGTCGCCTTCCTGCCAGCACAATCCTCTTGAAACTCCGCCTGCGAAACTTTCCGAATAGGGGAAATAATAGGGGGCGCCGGTAATCACGCGGACGTATGTATAGTCACTGTAACCTGTGACATTATACGCGCGGAGGCCGAAGCGGGCAATATCCTGGGCACCCGAATTGACAGGCATGTAATAAGCGAAAGACTGACTCTTTGACTCGGACAGAGTCTTTAGTGTCTCGTAAGAGTCATTGAGCGCCTCGAGAAGATAGGTCAGGCCATCCTGACGGACACGTTCGCCGTTGACTCCGGTCTTCTCGCCCTTTGCCCAATAAAACGTGATCTTATTGTCGGCGGCCGTGGCCCTGAAGTTCTTCGGCGGAAGCGGAGTGTCGACACCGACGAAAACCTTCTCAGCATAACGGATCTCACCTTGTCCGGCACTTGAGAAAGCAGATGCGGAATATACCGCATAGCCGTTGACCGCACCGGTATCTACAAAGCTTTTTTCTTCTCCGGGAGTGACGTCATCAAAGACTTTGATCACGCTGCCGTCGCGGCGCAGTTCGATTTTGTCAATAGAGGAGAGGGAAGAGCCATTGTTCGTCACCGTCGGGGAGGTGACTGTCAGCGTCACCCGGAAGAGACCCGTCTCATCGGGTGCGGCCTTCAGTTCCGGAGCCGCCGGAGCTCCCGGTGCGGCGGCAAGAGCCGCGACCGGAAGCATCATTGTGATTATTGTATTTGTCAGACGACTCATCTGATTACCTTTTTACCATTTACGATATACAGACCCTTGGCCGAAGCATTCTTTACTTCGCGTCCGAGGAAATCATAAATCTTGACGCCGTTTGAAAGGGCACCTTCAATCTCATTGATTCCGGAGACTTCACCTTCAAAGTAGACGCTGTTGGCAGGAAGTGTGTCATACCATCCGTTGAAGCAGGGGCCGTCTGTGGAATTGCCGAGAGAGACAGCCTTTCCGGGGTTGGCGACGGGATAAAGCACACCTTTCAGGATGTTTCCGGAAGCCGGATCGCTCTTCTGGTCAAGCGGGAGGAGCTGGTTTGCGGCTGCCTCGGTAGATTTCGAACGTACGATCACCGGAGTGTTTGCGGGGATCACGTCTCCGGCCAGCTTTTCGAGAGTCGGCTTGCCGGTTTCTTCGCTGACTGCGTTGGCGATATAAACTTCAGTGCCTGAAGAGAGGAGACGGCAGTCGAACGGAGCGTTCAGACCGGTATAGTACCAGCCTTCGCCATCGGAAAGATTTGCCTGAGGAATAACTGCAAGAGGCTGCTTGGAGTCAACGAGATCGAATTTCCATGAGCAGCGGGCGAGATCGTCAGCCGTGATGTTGATTTCCTGAGAGTTAAATGCGTCGGGAAGTCTGAGTGTGCTGATTCCGCCATCCTCAGATTCACCGATGGCATACTCGTTGTTCATGTATGTGTCGCCGATCAGATTATAGAGGAACTCATATTCGGGACTGCCGACGGGATAATCCTTCTCGACCTCCTTGAAGATATACTCTTTTGCTGATCCCCAGATATCGAGCTGTTCGGCATCGGGATTCTCGCCATTGTTGCTCAGCATGTTGTTGATATAAAGCTGGGCCTTCTCCATCGAGCCTACATAGCTCGGAGTCTTGAAGCGGAAGTAGTATTCGCCGGTCGGCTCGGCCGGATCATCATTTTCATCTTCCGGAGTCGTGTAGATCGGCTGGATGTAGAGTCCGAAATCAGCGACAGAGCGCCATTTCGTCAGGTAGTTTTCCAACCAGCTGCGGAAGGTCTGCTTCGACTCGAGGTCAACGGGTTTGATGATATCTGTTGCGAATGCGCAGAGCATCATCAGCATACTTCCGTATTCGTCATAGAGCTTGTCGGACTCATTGTTGAGGAAATATTCGATTGCGTCGTCGGCATACTCGGGGAACTTATCGACGAGCTTCATATATTCCTGACCCTGCACCTCGAAGTGGGAAACGGGGTAGAAACCGCTCTTCCATGAAGTGACGTTCATAGCCTGGATGAAGAGCTGAGTATGCTGTGCTTCTGTGATCTTACCTTCAGCGAGAAGATCGTCGAGACGCTGCATCTCGTCAGCGAAGGTCCACATTTTGTTGGTTGAGAAACGGATCACGCTGCCCAGATTGGCAGGAGACGGAATATCACCGCCGAGATTATATGATCCTTTTGAAGAAAGAGCTTCGTTGAAACCCTTGTTGGTCATTCTGTAGAAACCGTCGTATTTCTCAGGAAGAGTACTTTCCGCCATGACGGGTGTCGTGAGAAAAGCTGAGAGCAGAAATGCTGATGTAAAAATTTTTCTCATTTCGGTAGGTTTAGGTTACAAAATTGATTTGATGTTATTTCTTTGAGTTTCTCATGATATGCCGGCGAATGGATTTGCCGTGGAAAACATTTGTTCGCCAACCTTCATAAGCAAATTTATATTGTATATATTTCTTTTCCCTAATAATCCGGTACTGCATTGCTACTGCATATATGATTATCAGCACTTTAGATAGTATGAAGAAAGTCATGCAGTGGTACGTCGCCGGTGATTCCGAGTTTTTTCCGGAGCCTCAGACGGGAGGATTCCACGCTTCTGACCTCCCTGAAAGTGAGGGCGGCTATCTCTTTCGTGCTCATTCCGAGAAACAGATACGAGAAAGCCGGAGGTCATTCTGGGTCAGCGCCGGGAAGCGCTCGGAGAGCCGTTTGAGGAAGTCGGGATGCACCTCGTTGAAGTAAACCCTGAAGTCCTCGTTCACCTCCTTGCGGTTGAAATTCTGCAGCCGGAGGATGATGTCGTTGATTTCGGTCCTCACCGATTCACCGCCGGAAATTCTCAGTTGTTTGAGCGAGTCAATCAGAATCTTGTGAAGCTCGCTGATTGAGGCGGCGTCGATCGAGTAGGCGGTCAGCTGGCGGTTCTTATAGTCGAGCTGTTCGCGGAAGTCCCTTTCCTTACGGTCATGCTCGATTCTCTCGAATTCAAGAAGCTGCTCCCTCTGTTCGCGTATCAAGCGGTTCTTCCTTCTGTCGGAACGGATCTTTAAAATCAGGAAGATCATGAAGGAGAGTGCAACCAATATGAGTATGACCATCACATAGTTGAGCTGTGTGTGACGCCGCACATCAAGTTCCAGAATCCTGTTGTGCTCAGATATTCTTTCGGAATTGTATCTGACGATCAGTTCACGAAGCTGTCCCTGCTGTTCTTTCATCTTGATGGAGTCTTCCATCTCATTAGCTTTCAGCAACCATCGCAGACCCTTTACCGAATCTCCCGTAATCATATATGTCTCTGAAATGCGCTTATAGGCTTCGATCAGCCTGTCTGCATCCATCAGACTGATCTTGTCACCGACATTCGAAAGTATCCTGCGCGCATTATCCTTGTTACCGAGGATACTCTGGATAGCCGCTTTGTTAAGCCACGCCTGGAGACCATCCGAATTGTCATATCGTCTCCCTCTGAGGTCCAGAGCCTGATCGAGCCACTTGTCGGCGGTCTTGTAATCCTCGAGTGCAGTATAACTCTCAGCAATATTCGTGATTATCGTCGAACGGATTGCTGAGTCATTACCTGCAATCTTCAAGGATTTGTTATAGAATTCAAGACTCTTTTCTATCTGGCCCTCCTTATACCGAAGGATACCTATATTGTTCAGCACCTTACACTCGGCGACCGTGTCGTTCAGCGAGCGGTAAAGATCGAGCGAACGATTCAGCAGATCATTTGATAGGGTGGAATTTCCGGAATTAAGATATATGACGAACAGCTCGTTGCATAACTGGGCGACTTTGCGGGTCTGACCGGTAGCTTCGGCTATCTTCAGAGCCTGTTCAAAGAGCTCGGCCGCACGGCTGAGGACACCGAGATAGTAGAAATTATCACCCTGGGTCGTCAGTATCTCAACCATCTTGAGGGAGTCAGCCTTTGTCGGATTGACAAAATAGTTGTCAATATATCGATCCAACAGCTGTGACGATGCCGCAAAATCCCTTTTCTCCTGAAGGTTTTTCGCTCTTTTGAGAGTGTATTCAAGGTTATTGTCGGCATTCGCTGAGAAGAAAGAAAGCGTTGCCAGACATACGGTCAGTAATGTCAGAATCCTATGCATCGATTTCTTTTGAGATGGTTCAATGAGATGGAACGAAACGGCTTAAGGAAGGAATCATCACGTTCCGAATTAATTCACGTGTATCTTTTCAGTTCGCCCACACGGGCTCAACTTCAAGACTTTCTTACCATCTCAAAATTATAATTTCCGTCCTACTACTGCAAAACATACACTACTGCATTACTACTGCATAAATTGTAAACATCTATATCTCAATATAATGAGCTCATTGATCGTTTCATTCAGGCAGTGCAAAAAATGTGCGTGTCAACCAACGCATTTCCTTACTATTCGACAATTTCTCCATTATAACACACCGTAAAATGACTTTTGACCGCGCAGCAGGAGTCCTCATCATCACTAATTCTATAAAGGCAATGAGGCCATCAATGGTTAAAAATTGCTAATATGACCGAACCATAATGCGATGACCTTTGTTCTAATTTCAGAAAGAAGAAATTCATTCATGATGTTAGGTTAGTTAAAAGTATTATGGAAAACATTCAACTGCGGGTCGCTGTGAAGCGGCCCGCAGTTGGTATATATCGTTTCAATAAGCTATGAGACCTAATGAGTGCGTTTCCTTTTCCAGCGGTTGTGGCTCCAAAGCCAATAGGAGGGATTGCGCCGGATGCTCTCTTCGAGATGATGCAGATATGAGCGTGTGACGGGATTCTCCCCGCCATCCTGAAGAGGTTCGATCTTTTTGAAAATAAGTTTATAGTAGCCCCGCTTCACGGGCTGCATCTCGACGTAAAAGAATTCGGCTCCAAGTTTCGTGCCGATGACCTCCCCGCCGTTGACGTATGCCGTGTCGATTCCAAGAAAATCGGTCCAGTGCTTGAGCTCAGGAGTGAAGGGACGCTGATCCGAGATGAATCCGCAGACAAAGTTCTTTCCTTCCTTGTGTATCTCCAGAAGACGGCGCACGGTTTTTTTCATCGGGATATTCTCGGTTCCGAATCGTGTCCGCAGATCGAGCATCAGCCTGTCGAAAGCCTGGTCCCGAAGAGGATGATAGATTTCACAAGATACCACACCTTTTCGGAATGTTCGGGCTGCAGATGTGACCCATTCCCAGTTTCCGAAATGGCCCAATAGCAGGACGACCGAGTTCCCCCGGTCAAAAACTTCGTTGACGGCATCTACTCCCTCGATCTTCACGCGCCGGCTGATTTCCTTGTCGCTTATGTGGGCAAGTTTGGCCGACTCCACGAAAACATCGCAGAGATGACGGTAGAATTCGTTTTCTATCTTCCTGAGTTCCTTCTCAGACTTCTCCGGAAATGCACTCCTGAGATTTTTGCGCACGACCTGCACACGATATTTCACAATCCTGTGCATGATGAATCGTGCGAAGTCGCTTAAGGGGTACATCGCACCGAGGGGGAGATGTGCCGTACCCTTCAGAAGTCCTCTGAGAACCTTATATCTTATCTTGTCAATTTTCATCTGACGTGCTTCGCCCATCGAATCTTGGGCATTATGAGACAGACTGTGATCTTTCCCTCAATCGTTATCCGGGGTCTTGAGTTTCCGATAGAGTTTATCGATTATCTCCGGGTCGACGTTCTCATCGAATTTTCTTGCCCAGAGGTGATCAACGCTTTCAAGTAGAGGCATATCGTCGGCGTGGAAAGTCCAGGGATGCCTGATGCTTTCGCCACGGGTCCAGTCAATAAAGCGCATATTGCTTAAATTGACCTCTTTCTGACTTTTCACAGGAGTCGGAACATACAGATTGTCGCGGAATCGGGAATTGCAGACGAGAGTAGGCAGGAAGATTTCGTCACATGTGCTTGTATGCCGGAAAACCTTCTCGAGCCAGTTCTCCTTTTCGACAACATATCGTGCGAGGTCATCGGTGATGCTGAACCACTGCGAACCGAAATGAAAATCAACGTCACGGTTGATCCGGAAGCCGACGGCGATCTGAAGCCCCTTGAAGATATGATTGACTATGCGTGTCGGGAATTTACCCTCACCTTCGGGGAAAATCGTGAAATAGCGGAAGCGGGTGAGAGTCGACTTCTTGAATTCCCAGAGATTGATGAATTCCTTCCCTTTGTGGGCATCAAAGAACTCATGTACCTGATCCTGGGTCTTGATCGGCATGTCCATTCCCGACAGCAGGTGATAGTAATCATACTTATCGTTTCGGGTTGCGGCTTTCAGCAGTGCCACTTCACTTCGCATTATGCTGACGCCACCCCAGTTCACATTGATTCGGTCGGGAAGGAAACAGAGCTTTGAATGGCGTGTTATTCCGTTCCAATCCGACGGGTTGAAATTCTTCACCTTTCCGTCGACATGAACATAGATATCGTTCAGCGGGTGGTCCAGAAGTTCAATCAGTTTCTTCAACTGACCGAAATTTTTGTGAGCGAGTATCAGATAAGCATGTTTTCCCATTCTTATTCTTATGGATATATTATAGGTTCATCAAATTGCCCGGCAACCTATGATTCTGCAAATTTACGGCTATCAAAGGTTCAGCATATAATCCGCGACTGATCCCGGCACGACCTCATTCAGGCGTTTATCCTTATAATTGGTCTTCTGGAAAAACGCCCCCGACGTCAGTTCCTCGAACTTCTCCTTGTCATAAGGCTTGTCACAATAGTCTTTCCATAGGGAGTGTGTGGGATCCTGGTCAACTTTTGGCATTAGCTCAAATAATTCTGCCGCTGTTTCATTTACTTCAGTTGCCCTGCGGAATAGCAATTGGTGAGTGAAATAGTTAATGACGCTATTTTCTTCTTCCCAATATTTCAAAATAGCATTTCGCCAGATTCCCAACAGAGGATTTCCTTTTTTTGATCTGATGAAGCAATTCTGAATATATGAATATGACCCTCGGATATTTTTCCCCGCCATGAAAACGAAGAAATCAGAGTTCTCAATGAACTGAGGAACAGGCGCTGTGACAAAATCCGTGGCATCAAGCCATATTCCTCCATGCTGATAAAGCAGTTCAACACGACAGATATCACTGAAATGAGCCGGTCTGATTTTGCCCGCTTTCCATTTCTTTATGATTGTTTCAGGAAGAGAGATCCACTCAAAAAGTGTTTTTTCATCGAGAATGACCAATTCTTGACTCAAATTTCTCCTCATGCTCCTGAAACATGCCTTCACTATCGGAGGAGCATTGTTTTCCCCCTGAAACCAGATGGAGAAGGCTCTTTCCGGTTCGTCCTGAGGGATTTGATACTCAGGCTTTAAACCTTTAATGAACGAATCATATCGTTTGAGGTAGGTTAAAGCCGATTTCAAGGTAGCTTTATATCTTTTTGCCCGCCTTTTTTCTCTTGAATTCCAGGGAGCGTTAAAAATATGGCCCGACAGAATCAGTTGAGATTGCTGCAGAAAACGTCCCCAGAAACGATTCAGCTGATTACTCATCTTTTACAAATACTTTGTATTCGTGCGCCCACTTCTTGGGAGTCATATAGTCTGCTCCGAAAACAATTTCAAGATAACTGTGCGGGTCCTTGAAGGCAAGGAAATTATAGCCTTCAAAGGGGATGTCTGTCAGCGAATCAAACCTGTCTTTGCGGATAACAGTTCGATAGTTAGTCGTGCCGACTATATGAGCCACGAGAGGACTATCCGAATAGTGGGAGCTGTAAATCGTCTCATCCATTTTGTTCATCCACCATTTCAGTGAATGTCTGTAGGACTTGATGATTGAGACAATATCATTCTTCTGTCTGTGATGAATACGATTATGCAGGCTCATGATCTTGTGCATGTAATGACGCTGTTCCTTTGGTTCTTCAGGAACGCTGTCAAGAGGAAATACATCTACGTAAACCCCGAAGTTTTTCTTCTTTGTAGAGCCACCTACATAAGTGTTCGGATCACTTACCTTGACATATCCGGTCGCAAGGAATTCGTCACCCGTGCGGTCTTTGAACAGGAGGATATACTTGTCGCTTTTATATGTTTTAACGAAGCGGTCGAAGTCTTGCCTCAGCATGAACATGTCAGCGTCGTCGTCCCATGGAATAAATCCACCGTGTCTTACCGCTCCAAGCAATGTCCCGCTTGATAAAGTATAGGGAATATTGTTTATACGGCAGAAACTGTCGATATCCTTCATGATTTCAAGGATAATGGATTGTTTCTCCTTAAGCGTCAGTTCTTTTTTTTCTGTTTCGGCTTTCATGGTATTGTAGGTGACTGATGAGATTTCCTACAAAATTAACCAATATTTCCGTAACGTCTATATAATGCCCCTAAAAAAGATATAACCAAGGCATTACTGAACAATATAAATGTCTCTGCCTGTAATAACATTTCTCGAGAAGGCGGGTCTTATATTTTTATCTAAGCCAAGGGCTTCTTATTTTCTTCTTAAGATATATGTTTCATCAGTGTCAAAATAGATGGTGTCTTCTTGATAAGTTATGGTGAAACTCATTTGGTTGCCATTCGTTTTCACTTTAGCGTACCATCTGCTACCACCATCATCCTGAATACCAAATAAATTGCCGGTTTCATCTATGATATATTCCCCGTAAATTGTATCGCTTTCGTCATCATAAGCATCAAAGTAATACAATTTGTATCTTCCATTTGATTGGAATGTGTATTCGACTATCAGTTCAGTATCTCTGCCATTTTTTTCTGTATAGACCCACGTTCCGATGATTTTGCCATCTGTCTCGGAGTCATTGTTTTTGGGGCTATCCTTGCCGTCGCTATCACAAGATGTGAGAGCGAGAGTTAGCATCACGCCAATGATGGCCAGAAGTGCGAATAAGTTTTTCTTCATATCCTCCGTTGTTTTTGTGTTCAAGGCCGGAGAGCACATCTCTTGTATCAATATTACACTATGAAGTGTCTACAGCAAGAGTCGTACATCTCCGACCTTGATAAGTTATTTTCTTTTCAGCAAAACATCAGAAATTGAAACCGATTTTAGCTGAGAATGTACCGCTGTTAACAGACTGTTTTTTATACTTGTATGCAGGAATGAAGTCTGTTCCGTACTGGAGGCCGAGGTAGAAGGCTTTGTAATTGAAGCCTAATCCGATCTGCCATCCGAGCTGGAAGCGGTTCCATGTTGCATCTTTGCTTCCCATATCTTTTTTGTCGAACAGATTGGCCCATTTAGCCTCTTCCTCTTCTTCGTCGTCATCATAATAGCCCCAATCGTAATAATCTTCCCAATCATCATAATCATAACTTCTGGAGCGATAATCCTCATAGTCGTAATCGTTATCGACTTCATACTTGGTCCTACCCATGGCATGCAGCTTGAAATTCAGACCAAGATAGGGAGCGAGAGTCACGTTGTTACCCAGAGCGAATCTGTAGGTATAGTTGATCGGAATACTGAAAGACAGCTGTTGCATCTTATAATCCGAAGAAATATATTTGCCATCTTGAGACACAGATCCGAAACCCATCTGAGCCTTGATGCCGGCTTCGATGAACATCGGGAGAGTTTTGCTCACGCTGAAGCCGTGGGTGTACTCAAGGCCGAAGCCATTGAGGCTCATGTCATCCTCTCCGTTGAAACATTTCTTCAGTTTGTCGTTCGCACTGAGGTTTGTGTTATCGTATGAGATCGATAACCTGTTGTAGGAATTCGTGTCGGCGATTCTTGCACGTGCGGAATTGCCTGTTTTCGCACCGCCTCCTGTGAACTGGGCGGAAGCGCACAGCGATGTCCCGAGAAGGACTACTGCGAGTAAAGATTTGATTTTCATAATCTTTAGGTTTAGTGAAAATATAGGTTGGTTATAAATGTTCATGCCCCCTTTCTTTTGAGACGGGGGTCTTATTTTTCGTATGACAGTCTCCAGATGTTGGCGTTCCCGTCTGCGCTTCCCCTCTGGGAAATGAAGTATATGTGGTTTCCGTCGGCACTCCATGCCGGGCTGAGGTCATCGGCCGCATGATATGTCACCTGACGCAGGTTTGAACCGCCGGTGTCAACCGTATAGATGTCCGTGTTCCAATAGGTGAAGGGGCCGTCTTCGATTTTCGTTCCGCCGACGACGGCAAGCGTCCGGCCGTCGGGAGACAGCGCAGGGGAATAGAACGATACATCAGGACGCGAGAGGATGCACTCCTCAATGCCCGAATTGAGGTCGATCTTCCATATCTCGCCCATCCCGTTGTTTGATTTTGCGACATAGACAGCCTTGCCGTCGGCGGTCGGCTCGGGATTCATCCCGGAGGCATAGTTGGAAAGCTGGTTCTTCGCCAGATCATATTCCCAGATGCTGATTCCGTTGCTCTCCTGACGGGCGAAGATCAGCTTGTCCTTATTGCCGAGAAAGACGGGAGAATAATCGAGGTCGCCCGATGTCACCTGACGGCAGATGAAATTCCCTGATGAGCCTGTGACAAAGATCTGGTTTGTCTTGCCCTTGCTTTCGGCAAAACAGATTCGTTTTCCGTCCGGGGAGTAGGAGAAATCGGTCACCGAACCCCGGTTTGTCCGCTGAGTCGATCCTCCCTGTTTGACAAGGCTCTTGATGAAGATATTGGTGCCGTTGTTGCGGTCCGAGATATAGGCGATGTCAAGACCGTCGGGTGAGACATCGATCACGCGGTTGGTGAACCAGTCGATACCGTTGCGGTTGCGCGAGACCAGCGGCATGCAGACATAATCGTTATCGTTTGTGATCTTGACGAATTGCGATCCTTTTTCCTGAGGCACCTGCACGACAGAATAGTCCACGCTCTGAGCCGAGGCCAATGAGCCGGAGACAATAATAAGACAAAGAGTTGGAATAGTATTTTTTAAGTTCATAGATATTGGTAGTTATTAATAATTGACTAACCGCTGTTGGGAAACAGTCAATTATATAGCTTTCTGATTCTTCGCTTTGTGTCGAAATCGAAAATATAGACGAGACGCATCAACTGAGTAAAGAAATTCGGGTTATCCCTCAAAGTCTTTGCACGCCACCATTTTTTTATTCCCATTTTAGACGCGTCCGGCAACGGATATTCTCTAACCATTTTGCTGATGCGCTCAATTGCATCCATTCGCTTTTCCACATCTGACTCATATCTCGCAATAATTTTACATGCGTGAACAGCAGCGTGGTTTATAAAAATATTGCTTTGGAGAATATAGGCTTCATCCCTGTCGTCTTCGGGAATCATATTTATCTTGTCGATGCTTGACAAAAAATAGTCAAAATGGTTTTTTGCAGGTTCAGCCGATGTTATACTTCCTCTTCTCATCCTATAATGATATAGAGGAGTAGAATCAATTACCATTTTCTTTACATTACTGAACCATCGCGAATAGACATAAATGTCTTCGAAGTTTCTTCCGTCCGGAAAATCGCAATTGATTATGCTCTTGTGCTGAAGTTTGCTCCATACATAATTGGGGATACGGTCGCGCCTGAGCTCAAGAAGAGCAGTATCACCATCAATTATTGAAATAGAACGGCGGCTATGCCTTGAATGAGACCAATTTACAAATTCTGAAAAATATCCAATCATTGCTATGTCAGCATCATTCTCAATAATGAGATTATAAAGATGTTGGAACATTTCGGGTTCAACCCAATCGTCAGAATCAACAAAACCGATATATTCTCCCCGTGCAACATGCAATGCTGAATTTCTTGCACGTGACAGTCCTCCGTTTTCTCTGTGAATCACCCGGAATCTGCTGTCTCTTTCAGCATACTCGTCACAGATTTGACCGCAATTGTCCGGACTCCCGTCATCCACAAGAATACATTCCCAGTCTTTGAAGGTCTGGTTTTGTATGGAGTCGAGACACTGACGCAGGTATTTCTCAACCTTGTAGACAGGTACAATAATGCTTATTATGGGAGATTTCACGGTAAAAAGATGTGGTTTTTGTGGAATAGTTTTTAGTGGAGCAGAGGTCAGCGGGTGAAATTCAGCAGAAGTCCTCCATATTTGAGATTGAGGTGGTTTTCTTTCAGTGAGAATTTAAACTCAACCTCTTCATCGTTCTGATCATCATTCATATAAGTGATGTCAAGGGTATTCCTGTCGGAGATATTCCAGATGAAGAAGGACGTAATCTCAGCGTCGAGATAGCGCTGTTTGAGCGATCCCTGATGGTCCGGATCCAATTGAAGAATGTATTCAAAACGGTAGGATCTGATTCCGTCGTTAAAGACGCTTTCAGCTTTCCATATTCCGAGGAGCATTTCGGGATCGATTAACTCAGGAAATTCTTGCGGGTTGACTTCCATGTTATTCATGGATTATTGAAGAAGAGGGTAGTTGAAAAGGTGCTCGATCCAAAAGGGAATGGGGTGTAAAAAGCCGGACACCTTTCCAACATTATTTGTAATGTCAGCGACGAGTAAATGTCA
>CAYMTQ010000043.1:0-15904 GCA_964393395.1 uncultured Sangeribacter sp. | reverse complement strand
AGACAAGAAAAGCCTTCAGCGATATCGCGGGACTTCACACAGAAGCCGACAAGATCGCGTCGGAACTTGCCGAACGGACCGATTATGAATCCGATTCATACTCGGCACTGATCGACAGGCTGGATTGGCTCAATGAGCGCATCGCCCTCGAAGAGGGAGGTAACCTCGAGGCTGAGATAGAGCGCACTCTGACGGGTCTCGGATTTGTCCGCGAGGATTTTGACAGGCCGACGTCCGAATTTTCGGGAGGCTGGCGCATGCGAATCGAGCTGGCCAAGATACTTCTTAAGCGGCCGGATGTCCTGCTCCTTGACGAGCCGACGAACCACCTCGATATCGAATCGATCCAGTGGCTCGAACAGTTCCTCCAGACCAAAGCCAAGGCTGTCGTCCTTGTCAGTCATGACCGGGCCTTCCTCGACAATGTGACCCGAAGGACGATTGAGATAAACTGCGGAAAGATCTACGACTACAAGGTGAACTACACCAAGTTCGTGGAACTCCGGAAGGAACGTGTCGAACAGCAGATACGTGCCTGGGAAAACCAGCAGAAGACGATCGCCGACCTAAAGGACTTCATCGAGCGCTTCCGGTATAAGGCGACTAAGGCCGTTCAGGTCCAGAGCCGAATCAAGCAACTCGAAAAAATCGTTCCGATAGAAATTGACGAAGTTGACAATTCAAGGTTGCGCCTGAAGTTTCCGCCGGCAATGAGATCCGGAGATTTTCCGCTGATTGTCGAGAATGTCGGAAAGGCATACGGCGAGCATCAGGTGTTTGACGGAGCCGAATTCAGAATCAGGCGTGGCGAAAAAGTCGCATTCGTCGGTAAGAACGGTGAGGGTAAATCGACACTCGTGAAGTGCATCATGGGCCAGATTCCTTTCACCGGGACCCTCAAGATAGGCCACAATGTCCAGATCGGATATTTCGCCCAGAACCAGGCTCAGTTGCTTGACGAGAATCTGACCGTATTCGAGACTATTGACAATGTCGCGACGGGCGACATCCGGACTAAGATCCGCGACATCCTCGGTGCCTTTATGTTTGGAGGAGAAGCGTCGGACAAGAAAGTAAAGGTACTGTCGGGCGGTGAGAAAACCCGTCTCGCGATGATCAAGCTTCTACTCGAACCGGTCAACTTCCTGATTCTCGACGAGCCGACAAACCATCTCGACATGCGGACAAAGGATATTCTGAAAGAGGCTATCCGTGACTTCGACGGAACGGTCATCGTCGTCAGCCATGACCGTGATTTCCTTGATGGATTGGTCGAAAAGGTTTATGAATTCGGCGGTGGAAAGGTGCGCGAGAATCTCGGTGGAATCTATGACTTCCTCCGTAACCGCAACATGAACTCGCTCGACGAGCTGCATCTCTCCAAATCGCCCGGTGACGGCCGGAAGCAACAGGAAAAGGAAGAGCCAAAGCAGCAGCCAGCTTCTCCCCTTCAGGAAAAGAAACAGTCTCCCGAAAGTAAACCGGTTCCTGAAAAGAAACTTTCCTATCAGGAAATGAAAGAGCGGGAACGGATATTGAAGCGCGCGGAGAAAAAGGTGAAGGAAGCCGAAGAAGAGATTTCGCGTCTCGAAACCGTTCAGAAAGAGATCGAAGACCTTCTCGCCGCCGGCGATGCTTCGGCGGAGACTCTCGGGAAATATGAAAATGGCCGCAAAGCCCTTGAAAACGCAATGTCTGTCTGGGAACTGGCTCAGATGGATCTCGAAGAGCTTCAGAATAATGGAAGTGCTTCAGAATAAATGAAGTACTTCCATTAAATGAAGTGCTTCGGAATAAATTAATTGAAGAACAAGAATGTTATACTCACAATACTTGGAAACCATGAATCTCAGAAAAATGATGATCGGCGCTCTGGCCGGCATCCCTTTGATGACTCTTGCTGTCGGAGGTCATGGAGTGGAAAAGTCCAACCTTGACGAGTCTGTCAAGCCTTCGGACAACTTCTACCTCTATGCTTGCGGCGGCTGGATGAAGAACAATCCGCTGACTCCGGAATATTCGCGTTTCGGAACCTTCGATCAGCTCCGCGAGAATGCCCGCAACCAGTTGAAG
This sequence comes from uncultured Sangeribacter sp., assembly GCA_964393395.1. Classification (GTDB taxonomy): domain Bacteria; phylum Bacteroidota; class Bacteroidia; order Bacteroidales; family Muribaculaceae; genus Lepagella. The sequence goes on along the minus strand of CAYMTQ010000043.1, from coordinate 13,831 downwards.
GATCTTGTCCTCACCCTCTCGGAAACTCCCGAAGCAAAGGTTAAAGGCTCTAACGCCCAGAAGGTCAGCGATCTCTACGCACTCGGAATGGATTCGGTGCGCCTGAACAAAGAGGGTGCAGCTCCCCTGCTTCCCCTGATCGAAAAGGTTGAGAAAGCTGACATGTCACAGCTCGGCGCCCTGCTCGCATGGCTCCACAGTGGTGTTGCCGGAGGCTTCTTCTCGACAGGTGTCGGAACCGACTCGAAGAACTCGGACATGAATATCCTTCACATCGGCGAAACAGGTCTCGGCCTCGGCGACCGCGACTATTATCTCGAGGAGAGCGATGCCAACAAGAAAATCATGGAGGCATACGAGAAATATGTCAAGACAATCATGACCCTCGCAGGCTATTCCGAAAAGGATGCCGAAAGAATCTGGAACAATGTCCTCTCGATCGAGACCGAGCTGGCGAAGAACAAGATGACACGCGAGCAGAAGAGAAATCCTCAGGCACGCTACAATATCATGACCGTCGCTGAGATCAAATCGAAATACCCCAACATTGACTGGACAGTATATTTCAACGACCTCAACATCGGCGATGTGGACAAGGCAAACGTTTCGAGTCTCGCCTTCATGGACTTCGTGAACGGTTACATCCCCACCCTCACCGAGCGACAGATCAAGGATTACGCCGCATATAACGTAGTTTCCGAAGCTGCATCGCTGCTCAGCGACGATTTCGTCAATGCCAACTTCGAGATGTATGACCGCGTGATGAGCGGTAAGGAGGAAATGGAACCGCGCTGGAAACGTGCGATGACAATTCCGAACTCAATGCTTGGCGAGGCTGTCGGCGAACTCTATGTGGCCAAATACTTCCCCGAAGAGAACAAGAAGTATATGAAGACTCTTGTCGAGAATCTCCGCGTAGCTCTCGGAAAGCATATCGACAACCTTTCGTGGATGAGCCCCGAGACAAAGGAAAAGGCTCACGAGAAACTCAGCACCTTCACCGTCAAGATCGGCTATCCCGACAAATGGAAAGACTACTCAGCAATCACGATCGATCCTGAGAAATCCTATCTCGAGAACGTGCTGGAGGCATCCAAATGGTACACTGCCGACAACTACTCCAAACTCAACAAGCCTGTCGACAAGACCGAGTGGCACATGACACCGCAGACAGTAAATGCCTATTACAACCCGACGACAAACGAAATCTGCTTCCCCGCCGGAATTCTTCAGGCTCCCTATTTTGACGTCACAGCCGATGACGCATGCAACTACGGTGCGATCGGTGTCGTTATCGGACATGAAATGACACACGGTTTCGACGACCAGGGTCGCCAGTTCGATAAGAACGGCAACCTCAACGACTGGTGGAAGGCCGAGGATGCCGAAGCATTCACAGCCATGGCCGACAAGCTCGTCGAGCAGTTCGATCAGGTAGAAGTCGCACCCGGTGTCCACGCTAACGGCCGCTTCACACTCGGCGAGAACATCGCTGACCAGGGTGGCCTGCGTGTCGCGCTGACAGCATATCTCGATTCGATGAAAGACCAGCCGATGCAGGACATCGACGGTCAGTCTCCGCTTCAGCGCTTCTATCTCGCATACGCCAACCTCTGGGCCGGAAACATCCGTGAAGAAGAGATCCTCTCCCGCACTAAGTCCGACCCTCACTCCCTCGGAGAGAACCGTGTGAATGTCACACTCCGCAACATCGGCCCGTTCTTCGAGGCTTTCGGAATCGAAGAGGGTAGCCCCATGTATCGCCCCGAATCCGAGCGCGTAGTCATCTGGTAAACCACGAGAGACTCCCTCTACAATAAAACAAACCGCGTTGCTCTTAGGCAGCGCGGTTAGCTTTTATGGGTTTGTCAGGTCTTTTATCGCCAGGGGAACTCCTGCATCGCCGGTACACCCTTCACGGTCTGACGGACGACCGAACAGAACTCACGGACAAGTTTTTTTACAGGTCCCGGCTCCATTCCTAAAACCTTGTAGAGGACTCCGCAGCCGTTCGGCAGATGTGTGATTCCGGCCGCAATCTTGTTTTCCTTGTCAATAAAGGCCTCTGTCTTTTGATATATTTCATCGGCCTTCTCTTTCGGCGTCATCACGATCACATTGGCGAAGACGTCGAACTGACCCATGATTCCGAGCTGACGGGGCGAAGTGACGTTCGGGTCAATCAGGAATTTCTCACGGAAGAGCTCGCGTCCGTCGGGCCGGTGACCGTGACAGCACACCGACAGAATGTCATACTGGAAAAGTTCCCCATCCTGATAATATTTACGGCCCGGCATGTAGATCTCGCTGTAGAACAAAGTGGCCGTCTCGTGGATGTTGATGTTCGTGTCGGAGATGAAGCGCGTGTGCTTGCACGGAATGATCGGTTCCGGAATGTATTCGAGATAGGCATCTTCCTCCAAAGTGATGTTCTGGATCATTCCGGAATAGTTGAAGCGCATCTCCGCCAACTTCGTGGCCGCACCGGTCGAGATCCACGCCATGGCCCCTTTGCGTACGGTGAAATCCTGCTGATAGCGGTCTCCGTCGACATTGGGTCCTCCTGAGGACAGAATGTAGACACACGGAAGCTTTGGCAGATACTCGTCGAAATAGAGCTCCTGCTGAACGATCAGCGGGGCACGCCTGTCGAGGTCGCGCATCACGCTTTTCCCATCTTTGTCGAGCTGAAATCCGAGTCTGAGGTAACCGTGCTTACCCGGTGCTCCGACATACATGGCCTCCGGTTCCTTGAGATAAGGTGCCATTTCAGGGGCGTGGGAAAAGTCGACTTCCGGAACACCTTCAGTCTTGTGCAGGATCCTGTCGTTTATCATGCGTTCAGTTTTTCTTGTCAAAGAGTGCCATCTTGAAAATCAGGTCGACCAGTTCGTCGATTCCCTCACCCGTCATACAGTTCGTGAAGACGAAAGGTTTTCCGGGACGCATGAGTCTCGAATCGTGGTCCATCACACCGAGATCGGCGTGCACGTATGGCGCGAGGTCAGTCTTGTTGATCACGAGAATATCGCTCTGCGAGATTCCGGGGCCATCCTTGCGGGGGATCTTGTCGCCGGCTGCGACGTCGATCACATAGATGAAGAAGTCAACGAGGGCCGGAGAGAATGTGAGGGTAAGATTGTCGCCGCCCGACTCGATGAAGACGATGTCCGTATCGGGGAACTTGGCCTCCATTTCCTCGACAGCCGCGATGTTCATTGACGGATCCTCGCGCACCGCGGTATGGGGGCATGCACCGGTTTCGACACCGATGATCTTATCCTCGACGAGGATGCCTTTCAGAGTCTTGCGGACATGTTTCGCATCTTCTGTGGTCACGATGTCGTTCGTGATGATCAGTACCTTCTGACCCAGTTCAAGAAGACGGGGAGTAATTGCCTCGATGAGGGCTGTCTTTCCGGAACCGACCGGACCGCCGACTCCTATTCTGCATGTTGACATATTGTGTTGTATCTTTTTTCTTGTTAATCTATTTATTTTTGAAATGCTTCCGGTCTCGGATCAGCTGTCTGAACTGGCTATGTTTTGTTCAGGCCCTATCCGCATCGGATATTTTGCAACATCAGTTCATGAACATTCTCATATTGCCCTTTTCGTGGAGCGAAGCGAGAATGTCAATCTCCGGAACGAATGCGTTCATATCTTCGAGACGCATTGTCCTGGCCGCTTCGTAATATTGCTCGACCTGAGGCGCGATGTTGAAGAGGATGCGTTGTGTGTCATAGTGAGAGACACGGACAGTTCTTAGGGCAGCTGAGAGAACCATGTTGATCACTCCGTACTGGTGGCTGTAGAAAAGATCCTTTTCATCGATTCCGGCCAGGGAGAAGATAATTCCCTGTGAGGCGGGATATGAGCCCGGAGTCCGTTCGGCCTTGATGTCCTCGAGCCATTTCGCGGCAAGTTTGCTCTCGGGAAACAGCTGCACGGCAAGTTCCGCGAGTTTCTTGCCCATTCTCTGAAGCATCAGACGGGCTTCATCGTTCATCTTGAAGTTGAACAGCCTTTGGTCAGCATTGAGAATGGCCTCATAATCGTCCGATTGAGCCGCGCGGTGAGTCAAAAGAGCGACGACCCCGTCGCTGAACGCACCCTGAAGGGCCTGGGAGCGGGTGAAGGTTTCGAGTGTCTCCGCATCATGGACCATTCCCTCGTATGCCGCCGTCTCGAGTCCGTTGGAGAACGAGAAAGTGCCGACAGGAAATGTGGAGTCTGTGAACTGCAGGAGCCTCATTATCGCAATCCGCGAGGCTTCGTTTTTATCTGGCATATCGTTCGTTGTTTCTCAGCAATTGTAATAATCCTCTCCGGTGTGGGCATCGGGAGCGATGTTTCCCTCCTCGTGATGGTGATCGTGGTGGTGATGATCATGGTGGTGATGATCATGCTCGTGCTCGAACGGGTGGACGATATGTCCGTGATCGTGGTTGTGAGCATGGCTCTCATGACCTGCTCCGCCGAAAAGGCGTCTGAGCTCGTGGGGCGCGAGATAGGGAATCACTTCGACACCTTTCTGGAAATCGAACTTGATTCCTTCGATGTTGTGTGTTTCCATAACCGACATCATGACCTTCTTGTCCACTGTCAGCGGTACATAGACGGTCGTTCCTTTGACTACGGCGGGCCAGTGCTGGTTGCCGATAGCGTGGCCGAGCTCGACCGAAATACGGATGATGTCTTCGGGCGAACGTCCGTTGAGGCCCGACATGTCGATCACGAGTACCGGGCTGAGTTCGATTTTCAGAACGACGGCTGTATTCTTTTCGGGATCGTATGCGATGACGTCACCGTCGGCCACCTGAGTGTGGCGTGCGAGAGCTACGGGATATTCGCGGCCCGATACACCTTTGCCGAGAAAACGGCTCTTCTGGGCAGTCCATTGATCGAGGTAGATGTAATCCACCTCTGCATTCGCAATCTTATCGCTCCACTCCTTCGAGCGGTTCGTGTTGCCGAGAACGGCAGTATAGATTTCCATAAGTCAAATTTCAATAGTTTCTATTCATAATAACCCACAGGGAGCCTCAAAAGTTTAACAACCGTTAAAATCATGAAGAAAAAGCGGTTTCTTCTCTCTTTAGAGTGCGATGAAGAAGAAAATGCGATGAAAAAGAAAAAGAGTATGATGAAGAACAAAAAGTTGCCGGAAACAACGAATGCTTCCGGCAACTGATGTATTCTATAATTCAGGGGATCTTGCGGCTTTCGGAACCGCAGATCCACTTTGACTTCGTCGATTAGCTGAACCAGTAGAGCTGGGCAAGGGGCAGAACCTTTGCCGGCGGAACGTATGCGCGGAATCCGTCGACGTAGGTCTCGAATGTCTCGGGGTTGATCTCGATATGGGGTGTCGCGGAGTTGCGGACCATATCGTGCTTCGAGAGCTGGCGGCAGCCATGAACACCGAAGATCTGGCTCTTCAGACCATACTTCTCAGGTATGCAGTTTGCGATAGAAGACTGAGACATGAAGGTCACACGGGTTGTCGGCTCAGCCTCGCCGAGAGTTCCGAACATCGGACGCATGATCTTAGGCTGCGGAGTTACGAGTGAAGAGTTCGGGTCACCCATGTTCGCCCAGTTGATCAGACCACCCTTGATCACGAGTTTCGGCTTCGTTGCGAAGAACTCAGGCTCCCAGAGAACGAGGTCGGCCATCTTGCCTACTTCGATTGAACCGAGAATATCGTTGATACCGTATGTGATCGCCGGGTTGATTGTTATCTGTGCGAGATAACGCAGAACACGGAAGTTGTCGTTCTGGTCTGAATCCTCCTTGAGTTTTCCGCGGGCCTGCTTCATGTAGGAAGCCATCTGGAAAGTTCTCATGAATGATTCGCCGACACGGCCCATTGCCTGGGAGTCGGATGAAACCATCGAGATGATTCCGAGATCGTGGAACACGTTCTCTGCTGCCTGTGTTTCGGGACGCACGCGACTCTCGGCGAAGGCAACGTCAGACGGAATCTTCGGGTTCAGGTTGTGGCAGACCATGATCATGTCGAACAGCTCAGCCTCGGAGTTGATACCGAACGGGAGTGTCGGGTTGGTCGAAGAGGGAAGCACGTTCATCATCGAAGCCACTTTCAGAAGGTCGGGAGCGTGACCGCCACCTGCACCCTCGGTGTGGTAAGTGTGGATTGTGCGGCCGTCGATAGCGGCGATTGTGTCCTCGACATAGCCGGACTCGTTCAGCGTGTCGGTGTGGATAGCGACCTGAACGTCATATTTGTCAGCAGATTCCATAGCCGAACGGATAGCCTGCATGGTCGAGCCCCAGTCCTCGTGGATCTTGAAGCCCATCGCGCCGGCTTCGAGCTGACGGTTGAGGTTCGAAGGATAGGAGCAGTTGCCTTTTGCGAGGAAACCGACGTTGATCGGGAGTTGGTCGGCTGCCTGAAGCATCTTACCGAGGTTCCAGGGACCGGAAGTGATGGTTGTTCCGTTTGTACCGTCTGTGGGACCGATACCGCCACCGATAAGGGTTGTGATACCGTTCGAGAGGGTGTTGATAGCCTGCTGGGGAGAGCAGAAGTGAACGTGACCGTCGATACCGGCCGCTGTCAGGATCATGTGCTCGCCCGAGATGGCGTCAGTCGAAGGACCTGTCACCAGAGTCGGGGTCACGCCCTTCATGATATTGGGGTTACCGGCTTTACCGATGCCTGCGATCTTTCCGTCCTTCACGCCGACGTCAGCCTTCACGACGCCGAGGATCGGGTCGAGGATAGTTACGTTGGTGATCACGAGGTCAAGGCTTCCTGCTTCGGAAGTGCACTCGTTTGCGAGACCCATGCCGTCGCGAAGGGTCTTGCCGCCGCCATAGACAACCTCGTCACCGAGAGTGCGGAGGTCCTTTTCGATCTGGACATACAGATCGGTGTTGGCGAGACGGATCTTATCGCCCACTGTGGGGCCGAAAAGATTGTTATATTCTTGTCTTGATATTGTAGCCATGTGATGATTTTTTACTTCTTCGGTGCGGGAGTTGTCTGTGTCGGAGTGTAGCTTGCCTCAGCATCTTCTTCGGTCTCTGTCTTGAAACCATATTCCTTCATGCGGCGGAAAGCTTCGATTTTCTTGGGATAGAATGTCGGAGAATCCTCATAACCGGCATAGCCCATAGTGAGGCCGTTGAAGCCGATCACGCGTCGTTTGCCTGCATAGTCGACGAGCTCAACTTCTTTTGCCTCGCCCGGCTCGAAACGGATAGCCGTTGTGGCGGGGATATTGAGGTGCATTCCGAATGCTTTCTCGCGGTCAAACTCCATGTAGCGGTTAACCTCGAAGAAATGATAGTGCGAGCCGATCTGGATGGGACGGTCGCCGGTGTTGCGGACCACGAGCTTGCATGTGCGGCGGTCCGTGTTATATTCGATAGGTGCAGATTCGAGAATCACACCGCCCACGGGCACCTTCTCAGCAGGTGTGAAGCCCGGGGTGTCGGGATATGCAATGTCGGGCTTTCCCTGATATACGCCTGAGGGAGTGGTGTATGTCTCGGGAGCCGGATTAGCAGCATTTGTATTCTGATCCATAGCTTTAGAATTTTAAGATTTGTGAAATAGGAGCGATTCGGCCTCTCTCGTGACGTCGGAGTCACAAGCGGGCTGGATCAGTTGTCGACATTGATTTTCTTGCCCTCGGCCAGTTCGACAGCGGCCGGAGTGTGATCCTGCTCTGCGGCGGGTTTGATCGGATGGTGGATCGACACGAGGCGCGAGCCGTCGGTGAAGACAGCCTCGACCTGAAGCAACGTGATCATGTCAGCGACACCATCCATTACCTGTTCTGTGCTCAGAAGGTTGGAGGCATCATGCATCACCTCTTCTACTGTCTTTCCTTCACGGGCCCCTTCAAGGGCATGGCTCGTAATGTAGGCGATTGACTCGGGATAGTTCAGCTTCAGACCCTTGTTCAGTCGTCTTTCAGCAATCATTCCCATTGTGAGCAACAGTACCTTGTCTTGCTCTCTTGGTGTTAAATGCATAGTTCTCGGTTTTTATAAAGCCCTGATCATTGCTGCCCGGGGCTTTGTTATACGGTGTTCATATTTCCGGACACGACATTTCAATCCCTATCCGGCTGTTTCTATTTAATAAACCGAACGTATATGGTAAATGTTCGCGCCATATTGCAAAAAAAGCAAAAAAATGCTAAATTTGCAAATCGAAATATCTTCTTTCGCCCGGAAAGGTGCCGTATGGCATATAACACCGGTTTCATCCTGTTCATTACTTCAACATGACACCAGACAATCCCGACGACATCATGGAATTTCCCGAAGCTCTTCTAACTCCGGATAATTCCAGTCAGGTCAGCGGTGTGATCACCGAAATTGCCGACATAAACTTTGAGGCGCACACAAATCTGCGCAATTCCCTCTGTCTCGTTTGGAAATCGATCGTACCTTTCCCCTTTCTCGCACTACCTGTCACGCTTACTAAAGCTGATTTCGAGATCGCGCAGCTCGCGGAACAGAGAAACGAAACTCTCATTATCGCCAATCTTAAACCCGGAAAGGATAAGGCAGGATCTATCAAGGATCTCGCGCCTCACGCTGTCGTGGCTCAGGTGATCAAGACCATCGAACTCCCGGGCGGCGAACTGACAGGTATCTTTGCCGTCGGTGCCGAGGTCAGACTGAACAGGATTGTTCGCAAGGAGCCTCACCTCTGTGTCTCGGCCACATCAGTGGCTGTTGATTTGTCCGAGGAGTCGGAAAAGATTGAGGAGATTCAGGTCTCCCTTCAGGCCCTTCATGACGAATTCCTCAGAATGGTCGACACCTTCAGCATCAATCCGCAGATCAAGCTCGGACTCCAGAGCTTCACCAATATGCTGAAAGAGGTGAACTTCATCTGCTCTGTGATGCCCGTAAGCTATGAGGAACGCCTCTCCCTGCTTGCCGAGACCAACATCGTCGCCCGCATAGTACGCGCCCTCTCCCTTCTCGAAAAAGGAAAGTCCATCCTAAACATGCGACGCGATCTTCATGAGAAAACACGCGTTGTCCTCGAAGAGCGCCAGCGGGAACATTTCCTCCGCGAGGAGATGGAGACGATCCGCACGGAGCTGGATCACCTGACCGGAATCTCGGATCTCATCGACCCGGAGAAAGGTCTGGAGAACCACAGCGACAATCCCGATATCGTCTCGATGCTCGAACGGGCCAAGGAAAAGAAATGGACCAAGGAAACCTCACAGGTCTTCTATAAGCAGCTTTCGAATCTGGATCGTCTGCCGATGTCGTCACCGGACTATTCTATCCAGTACACCTATCTTGACAATTTCCTGAATCTTCCGTGGCTTCATTATTCCGAATCGGAGTTTACGCTCGACGGTGTCGAGAAGCAGCTCGAAGAGGATCATTACGGTCTTGAGAAAGTGAAGGAGCGCATTCTGGACCAGATGGCGGTCGTGAAGTTGCGCGGCGACATGAAATCACCTATCCTCTGCCTCTACGGACCTCCGGGAGTCGGCAAGACTTCGCTCGGCCGGAGCATCGCGAACGCGCTCGGCCGCGAATATGCCCGTGTCTCGCTCGGCGGACTTCATGACGAGGCTGAGATCCGGGGACATAGGCGCACATATCTCGGTGCCCTACCGGGCCGCATAATCTCGGCCCTGATGAAGTGCAAGACCTCCAACCCGGTGATTGTGCTTGACGAAGTCGACAAGATCGGTCGCGACCATAAGGGAGACCCCTCCTCTGCCCTACTCGAAGTGCTTGATCCGGAACAGAATTCAAAGTTCCATGACAATTATCTCGACTGTGACTATGACCTGTCGAACGTCCTGTTCCTGGCCACAGCCAACACGCTCCAGACCGTCTCGGCACCTCTGCGCGACCGTATGGAGCTGATCGAGATCACAGGCTACATCCCGGAGGAGAAGATCGAAATTGCGAAGCGGCATCTTGTTCCCAAGGAACTCGAAGCACATGGTTTCGCAAAGGATGAGGTCAGCTTCTCTGACGAGGCGATCCGCCTGATCATCGACTCTTACACACGCGAGAGCGGTGTCCGTCTTCTTGACAAGAAGATCAGTGAGGCGATGCGGAAGCTCGCCCGCATGAAGGTCAGCGGAAAACAACTTCCCAAAGTCGTCACTCCGGATCATATCCATGAGTTCTTCGGAAAGGAGACTGTGACGCCCGAGGTTTATGAGACAAACGATTACGCCGGAGTTGTGACCGGACTCGCATGGACTCAGGTTGGAGGAGAAATTCTCTTCATCGAATCCGCATTGACCAAAGGCAAAGGAGAGAAACTGACCCTCACAGGCAATTTAGGTGATGTGATGAAGGAATCTGCGACTATCGCACTCCAATATATAAGGTCACATTCCGAGAAGATGGGCATACCCGAATCGAAGTTCACCGAATATGATGTCCACATTCATGTCCCCGAGGGTGCGATCCCGAAAGATGGTCCTTCGGCCGGAATCACAATGGCCACGTCGTTGGCTTCGGCCTTCAGCGGACGCAAGGTGCGCGACAAACTCGCGATGACCGGAGAAATAACTCTCCGGGGAAAAGTCCTGCCGGTCGGCGGAATCAAGGAAAAGATCCTCGCAGCGAAGCGGGCCGGAATTACCGACATCATGCTTAGCGCATCGAACCGCAAGGACATAGAGGAGATTCCCGAAAAATATCTCGAAGGCCTGACATTCCATTTTGTCGAGAGGATTGAGGAAGTCCTCGACTTCGCCCTTCTCGACGAGCCGGCGAAATATTAATAAAGTCTGTTTGTAGGCGTTTTAAGGGTTTTTTCGGTTCTCAAATTACGGTAAAACATAAAATTTTTAAGTTTTTTGAGAATTTCTTAGGTTATTCCAAAAATTGTTCCTAATTTTAACGCGTTGAGTCGGAATGAACCCCGATTCAACGCAAGTTATTTTGGGAGCAATTCCATTCAATAATATTTTTAACAAATCTTGCTTATGAGATTTCTTTCTACATTTGCTGCGACAGCCGCACTGGCCCTCTCAGCAATGAGCGTAAATGCTCAGAACACAGCGACAGTCACAATTTCGCCTGCACCGGGTGAATATGAAGAACTGCCCTCAAGCTTCACATTGACCATCGAGGGTCCGACAGCAATCGCAAAGAACACCTGGACTAACGCTTTCCGCATTGGAAAGCCTGACGGTACCGGACAGCAAGTAGCAGGAGTTTTTTCCGGGAACACAATCACTCTTAATGTTCCTTCTACTGTTGACCGCACAGTTAAAGGAAATTTCGAAATTCGATTTCAGGCGGCCGGTGCCAAATACACTTGGGAAGACGGCTCAACAAGTTCTTCTACTGTTGAAAACTTCGCTTATACCGTAACCGGTCAGGGTGGTGGCGAGGAAGAGGATCCCGATACACCGACTCCGGTTGTGTATGATCTTGACATCCTCAAGACTACTCCGAACCTTAAACCGCTCGATCTTGAGATGTATGGTCTTGAGACTCTTCAGATCTTGTTCAACCAACCGAATCTGAATATTGATCCGAATCAGGCAGCTTTGGTGACCATCACAGGCCCCAACTACAAGCAGACAGCTGCGCTGACTTTGAACTACAATATGCAGACTGCTACCAACTTCAAGGTTAAATTCAATGACCCTGTTTATGACGGCGACTACGTGCTGACAATTCCGCAGGGTGTTCTCGGTGATGCAGAATGGCTCGCTGACCACCAGTATGGCCACGCTAACGCAGCAATCAACTATGCGTTCTCTGTAACAGGTGGTAAGGATCCTGCCGATATCACAGTGGATCTGACTTTCAACCCCACTCCGACTCCTGCTCCGGGCAAGGTAGCTGTCCTCGACGAGGTGACATTGGCTTTCGAATCTTATCCTTACTGGGATGCTGAAAAAGAAATCCCGGTTAAGATCAAGAAAGATCAGAGTGCTCAGGCCTTTTCTGCCTTCGGTTCAGCTACTGTAGCCCGTGGAGAAGGAAACAACGTTGTTCTTACTCTCACCCCTACTCCGACCGAGAAAGCTGAATATCAGATTACTCTTCCCGAAGGTATGTTCTGGAACGAAGAACATCAGAACGACAACGAAGCCGGCGCACTCAACGGTTCACTGGAATTCTCCTGGAATCTGTCGCCGATTGTTACCAGCGTAAATGTAACCGGCCACGTTCCTGCAACTAATGCCAAGGTAGCGATGTTCAAAGCCGGAGAACCCGGAATCATCATCATGACCGACAACAACGACGTAGTCGCTTCCATGAAGGTCGAGGTGATCGAATATGAACTCGGCAACGATAGCGCATTCCCCAAGACTATCGTCGACGCAACAACAGAAAATTTTGACGAAGACGGTAACAATATCTGCTGGATTAACAAAACCGGTGCTGACATCGAGCTCTCTTCAGATTGCTACTACGAGGTTAGCTACACCCTTTATAACAGACAGGGCAACGTCATCGCCGACGGTCTCTTCGAGTTCGACGGCGACATGACAACAGGTGTCATCACAATCGACGCAGACAAGAACGAAGTGATCTACAACACTCAGGGTCTGAAGATCAACAAGTCTGTCAACGAGCTTCCCGCCGGCCTCTACATCGTAAACGGCCAGAAGATCGTAGTCCGCTAATCCACCTCACAGAAAAAAGCCTTTGAGTCGAAGACTCAAGCGTAATATAAAAAGACTCCGGGAACGATTCCCGGAGTCTTTTTATATACCCAAGAATTTGGCGTATATGTCAAGAATTTCCCTCTCCAATTCAGAAGAATGTGGCGTATCCTATTGGAGCGTATCCTCATGGAGCGTATCCTCATGGAATGTATCGTCATGGAGTGTATCGTCAATGTACGGACATGGCGTGCCATGTCTAAATTGGTAGTCAACATGTTACATTTCGGACATTGCACGCAATGTCCCTACAATTCGACGATTCCATCATTTTAACACACCCTCTCCGGAATGTTTAGAAGCATACGTCAATGTACGGACATGGCGTGCCATGTCCGATTTGGTAGTCAACATGTTACATTTCGGACATTGCACGCAATGTCCCTACAATTCGACGATTCCATCATTTTAACACACCCTCTCTGGAATGTTTAGAAGCACACGATAATGTACGGACATGGCGTGCCATGTCCGGGAGGGAATACGTAAGCGGATTCCGATGGCGCTCTCTCGATGATCTTGGCTGATGATATTGGGTCTTAAGAATTAATTCGCAAAACAGTCATTTTCCCAATTTAGTGGGTTGTTTATGATGTAATCAGCTATCTTGTTTCCATCACGATTTCCTCGGATCAGATGATCATGATATCTGGGTTGCCAACCGAATTTAATATCGATTGAATGTGCTTTTCTTGAAACTGCCGACTTGAATGAAGATATGTATTTAGATAATATTGGAATATGTCGTGCCATGTCGGAGTTGGGGCGCATTGAGGGATTGGGATTCCGTTGTTCAATTGGAATATCAAATGCCGTATCGGGCACGACATCTATAATGGCATGAATATGGTTTGGCATTACTGTAAACAATGGAATTTTGATCTCCGGATGATGAATTTCTGGATGTGATAATTCATATTGCACAATCTCACCGATTTTCGAAAATTTCATCTCTCCTCCCTGAATATGGCCGAAATAATGGACATTATTCAACGTGCAGATTGTTACGAAGAATAGACCGGCATCATAATCAATCCAATTAGCGCGTGGAGATTTTCGGCGATTGTCGTTCATTTTTTGTTGTTTGGTGGATCGGTGAATATGTTACATTTCGGACATGGCACGCCATGTCCGTACATTGTCGTCTGATTCTAAACATTCCGGAGAGG
>CAYMTQ010000042.1:0-16099 GCA_964393395.1 uncultured Sangeribacter sp. | reverse complement strand
TATTATAAGGAGACGAAGGAGGATATGTATGGCGATCCTTATGACGAGATCGTTCTCTGGAATGCTGAGGAATATGCTCAGAAGAATCCTCTGTTCACCGATGAAAACGGTTTCTATCAGTGGGACGTTCCCCAGGGTCTGTGGCAGGTTAAATTCGAGAAAGACGGTTACAATACCGTATTCAGCGAATGGCTCCCAGTTCCTCCGCCCCAGCTTGACGTCAATATCGCGATGGTCCAGAATAAACAGCCTGATGTCATCATGGCCCGGGCTTTCGAAGATGGCGTCGAGGTTAGATTCGACAAGTATATGAAGCCGGAGACTCTGACTCCGGACAATATCTTCATCACTGCCAACGGTGAAAAAATCCGCGGTGAAATCGTTCTGCTGAATTCCGCACTGGCAGATGAATTTGAGTCTGAAGAGAACGCGGATGCAACCCGCTTTGCTTCGCGAGTACGGTTCGTTCCGGAGACATCTCTCGGAATAACCGCGAAAGAGGTCCTTCTGACCGTTAAACGCGATGTGACCTCATACGCAGGACTCAACATGGCCGAGACATTCACCCAGATGCTCGATGTCGAAAAAGAGGTTCAGGCTATTGTGGCAGAAAATGTCAAGGTGCTTTACGGAGGAGAGAAAGAGGTCACTGTCTATGCACTCCCGTACGAGGCAGCGGCAGGACGCAAACTCCACATAACCACTTCTTCCGACATGATTGCATCTGTCGACCAGACCGAAGTGACACTCGACGAAGATGGAAGAGCAGTGCTCAGTGTGAAAGGCGAACTTCCCGGCCGTGCGCAACTGTCGTTCACCATTGACGATGTCCTGACCACAGGCGAATGTGAAGTCGATGTAGTCAACGAAATAATCGTTGCGGAAACCCCGAAGGCCTCCCGTGCAAGCGGAACAGCCGTTTACCGCGGATCAAAAATTGAGCTGACCACAGATTCGAAAGATGGCGTTATCTACTTCACCACAGACGGATCATGTCCGTGTGATGCGAACGGCACACGACGCAAATACACCGTGCCTGTCGTGATCGACGAAGACACCAAGATTCTGGCCGTGACAGTCGTCGGAGATGGCGATGAAGACATGTCCGATATAGCTGAGTTCAATTATTCGATCAAAAAGAATGTCATGGACATCAGTCTGGCCAAGGGTTGGAACTGGATCTCCCATTCCTTCGAGACACCGGTTGAGGCGTCGAAGATCATGAATGCTGAGAATGTCAAGCAGATTGTCGGACCGAAATCTGCGACCGGTGGAGCACTCATCACTGAACTTGTGCCGGCAGAAAACTATAAAGTGTATGCATCGGCAGATACCCACACAGGAAGTCTCGAAGGTATCGCTTGGAGCCCCGCGACGGCTATTCCGGTTGAGACAGGTTGGAACCGGCTCGGTTATCCCCTCCCCCAGTCTCTGCCCGTCAACGAAGCCTTTGATATAAACGCGGTCGAAAAACACGACATGATTATCGGCCAGAACGGTTTCTCTCAATATGACGGCGAGAAATGGACCGGAACTCTCGAGACACTCTCTCCCGGAGAGGGATACATGTTCGTCAGCGGTTCACCGAAAAATCTGAAGTACACAAGAACCCTCCTGTACAGGGCTCCGATGAGACTGCGCATGGCCAAAGATGCCGACAATCTCTTCACGGTAGATGTCCATAAATATCCGTCGGTAATGCCCGTCATTGCCGGTCTCACGGATAAAGAGGGCAATGCTATAGATTCCGGTCTCTTTAATCTCTATGCGTTCTCCGGCGATGAATGCCGCGGAATCGGATCCGTCGTGGACGGAATGATAATGATGAGCGTTTATGGAGATGAAAATGATCCGATTACGTTCCGCATCGATGATGAGAATTTCTCTACCGTCTTCCCGCAGGAGGATTTCACGAATTCGGAAATCACCTTTGGGGACAAAGTGCTCGGAAGCATTTCGTCGCCCTATCTGTTCACCATGAAAGGTGATCTGAACGAAATCAATGAGATCAAGGAAAGCGGTTCAATCAGGGTCAAGGCTGTCGGCAACATGCTTGTGATTGAAGGTATTGATCCGGGCGAAGTCGAGTCTGTTGAAATATATGATACGGCCGGAATGAAGCTTCTTGAAGAAAAGAAGATCACATCTGCCGGAACACTTCAGACAAATCTCGTGAACGGCATCTACGTCGTCATCATCAAAGCCAAGGAAGAGATCCACAACAGAAAGATCTCGCTTCGCTAACACACCTTATAAAAGATCGCGTCCCGGCCATGACGGTCGGGACGCGATTATCTTTTAGAGCCCGGCAACCGGGCGAAGTAAACAATCGAAACTCCGCGAGGAAGTTATAGGGGGTTAGTGGCCGATAGTGTCGATGGCGCGGCGGAGGCGGGCGATGACTTCGGACTTCGGCATAAGCTCGGTGATGTCGAACATGTGCGGGCCACGGCAGCTGCCGACGACGGCCAGACGGAAGGCGTTCATCACATTTCCGAGATGATACTCGTTTTTGGCTATCCAGTCGAGGACGATCTTCTCGGCGTTGGCCGACGTCATGTCGTCTATGCCTTCAAGTATACCGATAAGTTCCTCCATGATGCGGGGTGTGTCTTCTTTCCAGCGTTTCTTGACATCTTTCTCGGCATACTCCGTCGGAGCCTCGAAGAAGAAGTCGGCCTGCTCGAGCAGGTCTCCGACAAAGTCGATGCGACCTTTAACCATTCCGACAGCACGAGTGACATAATCGTCGCTGAAGCCGGTCCATCCCTTCTTCTCCATCAGGGGTTTGAAGAGTGCGGCGACCTCTGCGTCAGGCTTATTGATCAGATATTCGTGGTTGAACCATGCCCCCTTCTTGTAGTCGAACTTGGCTCCGGATTTGGAACAATGCTCGAAAGAGAATTTGGAGATAAGTTCATCCATCGTCATCAGCTCAGAGTTGTCGCCGGGATTCCAGCCGAGCAGTGCGAGGAAGTTGACGACCGCTTCGGGAAGATAGCCCTGTTCGCGATAGCCGGCAGAAACGGCACCCGTTGCGGGATCGTGCCACTCGAGCGGGAAGACAGGGAAGCCGAGCTTGTCGCCGTCGCGCTTCGAGAGCTTGCCGTTGCCCTGCGGTTTGAGCAGGAGAGGCAGGTGCACGAACTGAGGCATTGTGTCAGTCCATCCGAAGGCTTCGTAAAGAAGGACATGGAGCGGAGCCGAGGGGAGCCATTCTTCACCGCGGATCACGTGGCTGACCTCCATCAGGTGGTCATCGACAATGTTGGCGAGGTGATATGTCGGCAGATCGTCGGCCGATTTATAAAGCACCTTATCGTCGAGAATGTTGGAGTTGATCACAACTTCACCGCGGATCAGGTCGTTGACCTTCACGTCACGGTCGGGCTCGATCTTGAAGCGGACAACATACTGGGTCCCTTCGTCGATCAGCCGTTTCACCTCCTCTTCGGGGAGTGTCAGCGAGTTGCGCATCCGTCCGCGTGTCGAGGCGTCATACTGGAAGTTGGGAGTCTCCGCGCGGGCCGCCTCGAGCTCTTCGGGGGTATCGAAAGCGATGTATGCTTTTCCGGCATCGAGAAGTTTCTTCACATGCTCCCTGTAAATGTCGCGGCGCTCGCTCTGTTTATACGGGCCATAGGCTCCGCCTTCGCGGACACCCTCATCGATTCCGATTCCAAGCCACGCAAGAGCTTCATTGATATATTCCTCGGCACCGGGAACGAAGCGACGGCTGTCCGTATCCTCGATACGGAGAATCATGTCGCCACCGTGGGCACGGGCAAACAGGTAGTTATAGAGGGCAGTGCGGACACCGCCGATATGGAGAGGTCCCGTCGGTGACGGTGCGAATCTCACTCTTACTTTTCTTTCCATATATTGTTCAGGTCAGTTTATTGTCAAATGCTAAATTAATTGTCAGACGCCCGATTTATTCCCAACCGTCCGGTTATCGCGCCGATCGGTCAGTTTTTCTTCAGGTCGATCAGGCGGTATTTCCTGCCATCCCATTTCCAGATGCGTTCAGGCACGAGGTATGGGGCCAGAGCTGTCCGGTCCTCTTCCGAGAGATACTTTCCGACGGTCATCTTGCCGGAGACGGTCATCCCGTCCGGCGAGACAGTCAGCTCAAAAGTGGGGAACGGAACGAGTTTCTCGATCTTCTTCAGGTCCGCCTTCCGGTCACCGTTCTTCGAAAGAAAATCCTTGACTTCGGGAGTTTTCCAGAATTTATCGGTTTTCAGGGGAGTCCAGGATGTGGTGTAGAAACTTATGTCAGAGTCCGGCGCCGTACTGTCGGTCCCGACTGTGTAGACCGCGACGACGATCTTCTCATCCTTCTTTTTATCGTCAGAGAGCAGATTAAGCGACAGACGCGACACAGGGGTCAGCGTCATGTTGAGGCGCTCTTCACCGAGCTCTTCAAGTTCAGAGACGGCATATACCGAATTGAGGACGTTCGCCGGACGCTTCCCTTCGTTCCAGTTCGCAAGCAGTTCCTCACGCTGACTCCGCGTCAGGATCTCAGCCGGAGAGACAGTCATGCCGAGGAATATGCTGTCCATCGGAGAGGCCTGAGTCTGAGCTGCACACTCCGGAGGCAGGGCGCAGACAACCGCCGCGAGGACCATCAGGACTCTCGTGGCGGTTGAAAGGATTATTTTCCGACAATTGTTCGGGATCATTTTTTCTTCTTTATAAATATGTCGTAGTTCCCGTTATATTCGGGACGTTTCGGCTTTTGGGCCGCATCGGGTGCGGCCTTAGCTTTTTTTGACTTTCTCTCCTTCTTCGGTGCCTTAGACTTCTTGGCTTCGTCCCTGTCCTCACGCTTACGCGAGGCCTTGGCAGCGCGCTTCTTCGCGCGGTCCTTCGCTTCGAGAGCATAATCGCGGTCGGTTGCGACCTCGGCACGGAGCCGGTTGCCGAAGAAATCAGCATTCTTGAGGGCATCGATCACACGGCGTGCATCCTCCTTGCGGACATCGAACAGAGTGTAGTCCGGGAGCAGGTCGATCCGGCCGATATAGGGTTTGGAACCGACTACGGACTTGTTGACAAGTTCCATGAGGTTGCCGGGGAAGAAACCCTGGGCCTTGCCGACATTGAGCATCAGGCGCTCGAAGCCGGGATCGGCCGTGCGGCGGTCCTTGTCCCCTTTCTCGCGCGACTTCTTCTCACCGCGTTCACGTCCGCCCTTGTCGTCGGCATTGAGATCGATGTCGGGCATGTTCTGATAATAGCTCAGCAGACGGTTGAATTCGAGCGAGAGGACACGTTTCAGCAGATCCTCTTCCGAGAGCCATTCGAGTTTCTTGCGGACGCCGGGAAGATATTTCGCGATCTCGGCCTCATTGACCTCGACACGCTCGAGGCGGTCAGCGAGATTATAAAGCTGTTTCTCAATGATATGCTCCGGTGTCGGCACCTTGCGGTACTCGAATGTCTTTCCGATCTTCTTCTCGATCAGACGGAGTCTGGATTTCTCGCGCGAGTGAATGATAGCCACAGAGACACCGGTCTTGTTCGCCCTGCCGGTACGTCCCGAACGGTGGGTATAGACAGCCACATCATCAGGAAGACCGTAGTTGATCACATGGGTCAGGTCATCGACGTCCAGGCCGCGGGCGGCGACATCGGTCGCGACGAGAAGCTGGGTCACATGGTCGCGGAATTTCTTCATCGCCAGGTCACGCTGTGCCTGGGACAGGTCTCCGTGAAGACAGTCGGCGTTATATCCGTCGGCGATCAGCTTGTCGGCGATCTCCTGTGTCTCCTTCTTGGTGCGGCAGAAGATGATGCCGTAAATGTCAGGGTTGTTGTCGGCCACACGCTTCAGAGCGAGATACTTATCGTGGGCCTTGACCATATAGTAGATATGCTTGACGTTCTTCGAGCCCTCGTTCTTATTTCCTGCAACGAATTCGACAGGGTCATGCATGAAATTCTTGGCAATAGCCGCGATTTCCTTCGGCATGGTGGCCGAGAACATCAGCATCTTCCGCTCTTCCGGAACATGTTCGAGAATCTGGTTTATGTCATCGATGAAGCCCATGTTGAGCATCTCGTCGGCTTCGTCGAGAATCACCGTGTGGACATCGTCGAGCTTCACTTCGCCTCGGCGGATAAGGTCGATCAGACGGCCCGGAGTGGCAACGATCACCTGGACGCCCTTTCTCAGCGAACGGATCTGGCTCTCAATGCTTGAACCGCCATAGACGGGGAGGATCCGGACGCCCTCCTGATATTTCGAGAAGTCGGCGAGATCACCGGCAATCTGGAGACAGAGCTCACGTGTCGGCGCGATTATGAGCGCCTGGGGGACAGCGCGGTCCCGGTCAATGCGCTGAAGCAGAGGCAGACCGAAGGCCGCTGTCTTGCCGGTTCCGGTCTGGGCGAGTCCGACGACATCGCCATCTTTCTCGAGAAGATGGGGAATAACCATCTCCTGTATTGGCATCGGGTGTTCGAATCCCATTTCTCCGATCGCGCGGAGAAGTTCGGGAGCGACACCAAGCTGATCAAAAGTTTTCATATCGGCATCCTGAACGGGAACTGCCTCAATATCTGTGTTCGTGTCTGACATAGTATTTGATTTTAGAGAGGTCTCTTGATTTTTTAATGGATTTATAAATACCGCCTCACCCGGATTTGAATGGCAGGCGGAGAGGACAGCATTTTGAGCGGGGCTGTCTGCTGTTGTCTATATGTTATAACACAAACTGAGGCGACATTCCCTAAACGGATGCAAAATTACTGAAAAAAACGACACAAGAGAGCGCGGAGCGCCTACAATATAGGGCGTCTTATAGGTTGAATACGCGATTTTTGACTAATTTTGTAAAAAACTAACCTGAAATGAAGAAATACGGATTTTATCTCGCAGCCCTGTCGGCCATAGTTCTCGGAACAGGCCAGACTGCCGATGCATGCACCAACCTTCTGGCCGGCAAGAAAGCCACCACCGACGGTTCCGTCATGGTGACATACGCCGCCGACTCACATAACCTGTACGGAATGCTGACCCACACCCCGGCCGCCGACCACCCGAAAGGGGCGATGCGCGAGGTCGTCGACTGGGATTCGGGCAAACCGCTCGGTAAGATTCCGCAGGTTGCCCACACATACAACGTCGTCGGCAACATGAACGAGCATCAGGTCTGCATCGGCGAATCGACATGGGGAGGACACAAGGAGCTCGTCGACACGACCGGAAACAGCATAATCGACTATGGCTCGCTGATTCAGATCGCTCTCGAACGCTCAAAGACAGCCCGCGAGGCTATCAAGGTGATGACAGACCTTGTGAAGGATTACGGATACGCCTCTTCGGGCGAATCTTTCTCGATTGCAGACAAAGATGAGCTCTGGGTAATGGAGATGATCGGCAAGGGAGCCGAGAAAGGGGCCGTCTGGGTAGCTGTCCGTATCCCTGACGAAGCTATCTCGGGCCATGCCAACGAACCCCGAATCCGCAAGGTCGACTACAAGGACAAGAAGAACGTGATGTATTCACCCGACCTCTTCGACTTTGCCCGCAAACGCGGCTATTACAAGGGAAAGGATGCCGATTTCTCTTTCGCCGATGCCTTCGAGGACCACACAGCCTCGACACGCCGCGGATGTGACGCGCGCGTCTACAGCTACTTCCGCCGCTTCCAGCCCGAAGCCGAACAATATTTCGCATGGTGCGTCGCGAAGTCCGACGAGCCTATGCCCCTCTGGATCATCCCGGAACGCAAGGTCTCGTTATCAGAGATGCAGGAAGCAATGCGCGACCACTTCGAAGGAACACCCTACGACATGCACAATGACATAGGAGCCGGTCCCAACCATGTCCCCTATCGCTGGAGACCGATGGAATTTGAGGTCGACGGAAAGACATACTGCAACGAGCGTGCGATCGCCACCCAGCAGACCGGCTGGAGCTTCGTCTCGCAGAGCCGCGACTGGCTCCCCGACGAAGTCGGCGGTGTCCTCTGGTTCGGAACCGACGATGCGAACACCTGCGTCTACATGCCCTTCTATTGCTCGTTGACCGAAGTTCCCGAACAGCTTGACCGCGGAAACGTCAACACCTTCGACTGGAACTCCAATTTCTGGATGAACACATGGGTCGCAAACCAGGCCTACAACCGATATGACCTGATGATTCCTGACATCCGCAAGGTCCAGGGCGAACTAGAGACTAAATATCGCGATTCGCGCGAGGAAACCGAGAAGCGGCTCGCCGCCCTCGCCGAAGCCCAGGATTACACAACCCTGCGCTCCGAGGTCAACAACGAAGGCAAGGCTATCGCGAAAGAGGCAACCGACAGGTATCGCGACCTCGGCCAATATCTGCTTGTCCGCTTCATGGACGGCAACATGAAGAAAGTCGACGAGAACGGCAATTTCATCTTCAACGACCACGGAATTCCGGTCTATCCCGAATTCCCCGGCTACAATAAGGAATATTACGAGAATATCGTCCGCACCACAGGCGATCATTTCCTGATTCCGTCGGAATAAGAGAGCGTCTAATCGGAATAAGAGAGCGTCTAATAAGAATGAAGATCAAACCTGCCTTATATCTTGCGCCGGTGACTATCAGCAATGCCCCGGTTGACGACGTACTGCCACCGGCCAACATCGGCATTCTGCGCCAGATCAAGCATTTCATAGTCGAGAATATCCGGACCGCGCGCCGCTTCCTGAAGCGGTGCAATCCGGGTTTCGATATCGCCTCCGTCACGTTCTATGAGCTCAACCGGCACACCGATCCGCAGGATGTTTCAGGCTATCTCGAGCCCCTGCGTAACGGTGAGCCGATGGCGGTCATGAGCGAGGCCGGATGTCCGGCCGTCGCCGATCCCGGCGCCCTCCCCGTCGAGATCGCACGCCGCGAGGGTCTCGACGTCGTTCCCCTTGTCGGGCCCTCGAGCATCCTGATGTCGCTGATGGCCTCCGGCTTCAACGGCCAGGGATTCGCCTTCAACGGCTATCTTCCGATCGACGGCGATGCGCGGCGCAAAGCGATCCGGGACCTCGAATCCGAATCGGCGCGCAAGGACAGGACACAGATCTTCATCGAGACGCCATACCGCAACAACCGGATGGTGAAGACGCTCGCGGAGACCCTGCGCCCCGACACTATGGTCTGCGTCGCCGCCGAAATAACAGATCCGGAACATGAGGAGATCGTTGTCCTCCCGGCCTCGGCATGGGCCCGGCGCAAGTACGATTTCGACAAAAGACCGGCAATCTTTTTGCTTTACCGTCCACAACATCAGGCACACCGGCCACGTTAATTAGAGTAAGCTTAGAAAAGAGAGATAGCTCAGAAGTTTGAGCCCGTCTGATTATAGAGAGATAGCCAAGAAGTCCAAGATGCCGAAACGCAAGATCAAATTCGACGACCACCCGGAGCTCCCGTTCGAGGAATGGGAGACACGCCCGGTTCCGGTTCGTCCGAGCGCACATATATATGACCGCGTTCGTGTCGAGGAAACCGGAAAGGGGAAGAGGGAGGAAAAGGAAGACAACAGGCTCTTCTATATGTCGATCGGATCCGGATCAAGCGGCAACTCCTGTTATGTCGGGACCTCGCGCGGAGGAATTCTTATCGACGCCGGCATCAAGCCCGACGAGATCGAACAGGCCCTCGAATCGAACGGAATCAATCTCGCGCAGGTCAAAGGGATCCTGCTGACCCACGACCACGGAGACCACACGAAATATGTCTACACGCTTCTGCGCCATAACCGCCATATAAGCCTGTTCTGCACGAACAGGATCCGCGACGGGCTCCTGAAGCGCCATAACGTCTCGAAACGTATAAACGACTATCATGTCCCGGTCTTCAAGGAGATTCCGTTCAAGGTAGGTGAGCTCGAGATCACAGCCTTCGAGGTCAGCCATGACGGCGTGGACAATGTCGGTTATTCGATTGAATTCGACAACCGCAGGTTCGTCATCGCGACAGACCTCGGAACCGTCACCCCGAGGGCGCGCCATTATATCTCCGAAGCCAATTATCTTGTCTTCGAATCGAACTACGACTCGGACATGCTCCGGCTGGGGCGCTACCCCGAATATCTGAAGGCCCGTATACGCTCCTCAATCGGCCACATGGACAATGCCGATACTGCGGCCTTCCTGCGTGAGATTTATACGGAGAGCCTGAAATACATCTTTCTGTGCCATCTTTCGCGCGACAACAATACTCCGGCGAAGGCCGTAACCGCGACCCGCAACGCCCTCGAGGCCGCAGGCCTGCGTGTTGGCCGTGCCGAGGAAACTCTTTCGGACCGGAAGGCCGACGTTCAGCTGATGGCACTCCCCCGATTCGACGCGACGCGCCTCTTCGTCTTCCGGCCCTGAGGCGATCCGTCAACTCATCAAGTCCGTCAACAGGAGTGCGCATCGAATTAGAGCTAATCTCAAATCAGCGATACTCTCAAATTAATCAAGAGCCCGTTTCAAACAAGAGCCCGTTTCAAATAAAAATGAAGAAACTTCTTTCCGTCATAATGGTCACCATCGCCCTCGGACTGACACTCGGTCTGGGAGCCTGCAAGTCGGTCAAGCTGGCCGATGCGGATGCCGCCATGGACCGCGGTGAATTCTTCGAGGCCCAGAAAATGTACCGCAAGATCTACGGAGGCCTGACGAAAAAAGAAGAACGGCCTCTCCGCGGCGAAGTGGCATATAAGCTGGCGACCTGCTACCGGCGCCTCAACATGTCGGCGCGAGCCGCCGCATCCTATCAGAACGCCGTCCGTTATGAGTATCCCGATTCAATGGTCTACTATTGGCTCGGACGCTCACTCCAGGCCGACGGAAAATATCCGCAGGCAATCGACGCATACCGGACATTCCTCGAATGGCAGCCCGACAATCAGCTCGCCAAGGAGGGGATGAAGGGATGCCGCCAGGCAATCGCGGCCCGTCAGGGGAAGGCTACGAGATATATTGTCAAGAACGCCAAGCTCTTCAACTCGCGAAGGGCCGATTTCGCCCCGATGTATCTCGACAAGCAGCTCGACCAGCTGTATTTCACCACCACGAATGAGAAGGTCACCGGCAGCAACCGTTCCGAGATCACCGGCATGAAGAAGAGCGACATCTGGTTCGCGAAGAAAAACGAGCGCGGCGAATGGGAACGGCCACAGGCTGTTGAGGGAGAACTGAACTCGGAGCATGACGAGGGTGTCATCGGATTCTCACCGGACGGCCAGACAATGTATCTGACAATGGCCAGAAGGTCCGAGACCTCACCGACGACTGTCGAGATCTACACTTCGAAGCGAAGCGACGCATCATGGTCCGCCCCGGTGAAGTTCGAGATCATCGCCGACACGCTCTCCGCAATGGGCCATCCGGCCGTCTCTCCCGACGGACGGTTCCTCTATTTCTCCTCGGACATGCCCGGAGGATATGGCGGAAAGGACATCTGGCGAATCGACCTCAATGAACGTCAGGGTAGCCTCGAGAATCTCGGACCGCAGATCAACACTCCCGGTGACGAGATGTTCCCCTATGTCAGGACCGACACGACACTCTATTTCTCATCAGACGGACATCCCGGCTTCGGAGGCCTCGATCTCTTCGTCGGCCGCCAGAATTCTACCCGCGACCGCTGGAGCGTGGACAATATGGGAATCCCTATGAACAGCGCCGGCGATGATTTCGGAATCACCTTCGGTGAGGGTGAATCCGGATTCTTCAGCTCGAACCGTGGCGACGGCAAAGGTTATGACCACATCTACTCCTTCGAGCTCCCGGAGCTGAAGATCACGATCTCCGGATGGGTGGTCGACAAGGATGACGAACCGGTTCCGAATGCCGTGATCAGGATTGTCGGCGACGACGGCTCAAACCAGAAGGAGGTGGCCCGCGATGACGGGTCGTTCCGATTCCGTCTTGAACGCGGCGTGAAATACGTGATGATGGCCGGAGCCAAGGGCTACCTGAACCAGAAGCAGGAATTCGAGAGCGACACGGCCGAGGAAGATGCCGACTATGGGGTTGATTTCGTCCTCGCTGCCATAGACAAGCCTCAGATCGTCGAAAACATATTCTACGACTTCGACAAGGCCACGTTGCGTCCTGAATCGAAAGCGGCCCTCGACGAACTGACCGTGATGCTGAAGGATAACCCGCACGTCTCGATCGAGATGGGTTCACACACGGACCGTATGGGATCGGACGAATATAACCTCGACCTCTCGGAACGTCGTGCGAAGAGCGTTGTAGATTATCTCGTCTCAGCCGGAATCCCCGCCGACCGCCTGACATGGAAGGGATATGGCGAGACCGTACCGAAGACCATCACGAAACGTCTCAACAAGGAATATCCTCAGTTCGAGGAGGGAACCGTGCTGACCGAAGAGTTCATCACGGGTCTCGAAGAGGAGGCAGACCGCGAAGCGGCCGACCAGATCAACCGGCGCACCGAGTTCCAGGTCACCTCGACCGACTATTTCTATTGAGGATCATTTATTAAAAGAGAAGGATCTTAGAACAGGATCTGATTCTGTTGAAGATCAAGCTGACATAAACCACTGAAAATAAAACCTAAAGAATATGAAACGATTCATACCCCTCGCGTTGGCATTACTCTCCTCAGCCTCGCCTGCCCTGGCTCAGGAGCCGGAACAGGATGGCCGGGAGTCTCTGACCGCTTTCAACTCCACAATATTCTATGACGGCTACAAGACCGACGAGGTCATCGATGCAGCTGCTGATGACGGCATTTTCCGTTTCCGCAACCATACTTACTATTACAGACTGAGAGAGGATTTCTGCAAAAGCGTCGGTGACGACGTGACCCTCGATGTCGTGATCGGAGCCCTGTGTGACAACTATGACCGGTTCGGCAATCTCTCGATCATGTTCGTTCCCAAAGGGGAACCTATCGACACGGAGAACACTCCGGACAGATATGAGAAGATCGAGATCGCCCGATATATCACTCCGTTCATGAACATGCGCAAGACTCCGGACGAGGTGCCCTATTCATATTTCCTCCCCGACCTCGGAATCATTCTGCGCGATCCTCAGATCCACGAGAAATATGACCTATGGCTCGAGGCATACCTGTTCGGCGTGCCATACGCGGCCAACGAACAGATTCTCGGATGCAAGGGACGCAATGATGTCTTCAGGCTTACGACGACATTCTCGTACACTCCCGCCGGAGAAGAAACAGCAGATAGAAAATCTCATGTCATTCCCGTCGCCACGGTTCTGTCAGAGGAACATGGCGAGGTGAATTTCAACAACCACAGCGCCGCCGCGACAGACACTCTCGGAATCACCACCAGGACATGGAAATTCAATGTTCCGGCCAATGTCTCGGATTCAAAGATCGTGCTCATAAATACCAATCACGGTGCTGAACCGGGTGGAGAGGAATATAACCGCAGGCAACATCTCGTCTATGTCGACGGAGAGATCGCAATGGTCTACACCCCCGGCGGTGTCTCGTGTGAGCCTTACCGCAAATACAACACGCAGACCAACGGCATCTACGGCGTCCGTCCGTTGCCGGATTCCGGATGGGAATGGAACAACTGGTGTCCCGGACAGGCTGTGCCCATCCGCGAAATAAGTCTCGGCGCTCTCGAAGCAGGTGAGCATTCGGTGATGATCCGCGTTCCGGACGCTGTATTCACCAACGGCACAGGCGACTATCGCCCCGGAATATATTTCGAGGGTGTCGAGGAGGGCAAGCTCCCCTCCACCGAACTGAAGGAAGCTTCCGTTGTCATTCCTGAAGCTGAGATAGACTGGAGAAACGAAGGCAACATCTGGCACTTCTCCTCGGCCGTCCCTGTTGCTGAAGTCAGGGTCTATACATACGACGGCCGTCTCGTTCTCGGAGAGTACAATACCGGTTCGGTCGACCTCGGCGAGTGTGCCCCCGGCCTCTACATCATCACACTGAGGTCTGCAGATGGCGCATCAACTTTCCGCAAGGTGACAGTACGCTGAGCCAGGAGCGAGTGTGTATCATCCGTTAACAAGCAAGACAAAGCAATATGAAAGAAGTCTTTCAGTTCCTCAAGGACCTCTCGCAAAACAACAACCGCGAATGGTTCCGTCAGAACAAGGAGCGGTATGAGGCAGTGAAACAGAAGACTGATGAGCTCGCCTCCCTGCTGATCGCACTCGTCAGCGAAGTCGATCCGCGCGCCTCACTCCTGTCGGTGGGAGACTGCACATACAGGATTTACCGCGACACGCGATTCTCTGCCGACAAGTCTCCATATAAGACCCATATCGGCATCTTCGTGAATCCTCCGCTCGGAAAGAAGGGCGAGACCCTCGGCTATTATTTCCATCTCGAACCGGAGGCATCGATGGTGCTCTGCGGAACAGCATGGATTCCACCGGCTGCCTTGAAGCCTATCCGGCAGAGCATCGTAGATGAGATCGACGAATATCGCGAAATCGTCGAGGACCCGGAATTCAGGAAATGTTTCCCGATCTTAGGATTCGACAAGCTGAAGACTGCTCCGAAAGGATTCGACAAGGAATGGGAATTCATCGACTACATCCGTCCGCGCAACTTCGGAGCGGAGGCGGATGTCCCAGATTCATTCTATGACATGAAAGGTCTTGCGGACCGGCTGCGTCCATATCTCAAACAGGCATTCCGCTATAACCGTTTCATCAACTACACAATCGATGAGGTCTTAAACCACGAATAATGCTCAAATCTTATCACTCAAGAAGTTGAGGAAGCCCGAGCCTTTATTCGCAAATCACACAAACAGAAAACCGATACCTGCAATATGGAACAAAACTACTATATCATCATCAACGGCCTTCAGGAGGGTCCGATGTCCATTCCTGAGTTAATGGCAAAGGGGCTCGGACCGGACTCGATGGTCTGGCGCGAAGGGCTGACGGATTGGACCAGAGCAAAAGATCTTCCGGAACTCGAAGAGGTACTGAACGCCGCTCAGACCGGGGCCACACCTCCTCCTGTAGCTCCGCAACACTTCCCGCCCGTCGGCAACCCATATCAGAGTCAATCCTACGGAGCTCCCGATCCTGCACCGTGGGGGACAGGCAGCAATCCATACGAAAGACAACCGATACCTCACAAGAACTGGCTGACTGCGGCGATCTGCGCGACAGTTTTGGGCTGTCTGTTCTCATGTATCGGCCTGATTTTCGGAATCATTGCCATCACTCAGGCCAATTCGGCAAATAACGCCTACGCACGCGGAGACAAGTTTGACGGGGACCGGCTCAATTCGAGCGCAAAGACATGGACCATCGTCACTTTCTTCATCTCAGGTCTCGGAATCATCGGATCGGTCATCTGGGTCATCCTCTCTTTAACCAGTGCTTTCCTCGGTTTTTGATCTGAAAGTCCAACCTATGTCAAGACAGCTTCATCAGGCGACAAGCCGGGACAGCAATATCTGCAAACAAGCAAAGACCCATAGAGAATGAAATATTTTGCAATGCTCGATGACGAGCAGAAAGGGCCTTTTACTCTCGACGAGCTCGCAGCCGCCGGGGTGACTCCGCAGACCTACGTCTGGTGCAAGGGGATGAAGGACTGGGAAAAAGCGGAGGATGTCGCCGACATATGCCGCTATTTCCGTCAGCGTATCGCGGCGATCCAGCATCCCGGGACGATTGAGATGCCGAAAGAGGAGTCAACACCTCCGACCGAAACAGAACCGGACGATGGGCTGACCGACGAACAGCGGCAGAGGCTCGAGGAAATTCCTGTCGCTTTCCGCGACATGGTGCGCCGCTCGGGTCAGATTCCGACCGAACCTCCCGCGAATGACGAACAGGACACCGACCGGCCTCCCAGGACATGGATTGTTCCGGCTGTGATCGCCACACTCTTGTGCTGTCCGGTCGTCGGATTTGTCGCCATCTTCTTCGCCTTTCAGACTCAGACGCTCTGGCGCCAGGCAATGTCCTCGCAGGATGCGGAGACGCGCAAGGATTTCAGCTTGAAAGCCCATGACGCCTCGCGCCGCGCAAAAATGTGGACCGGCATAACGGTCTGCACCGGCATCATGCTCTTCGGATTCTTCATCGGAATGAGATGACACGGCAGATCAGGGACACAGTTGTGTTT
>CAYMTQ010000041.1:6389-16867 GCA_964393395.1 uncultured Sangeribacter sp. | reverse complement strand
ATAGGTCAAATTTTATGCCCCCGGATGATCGGGCTGTTTAAGCTCGAATTCATCCGGGGCATTTAGTTCACGAACACGCTGACGATGTCCGGGAGATATGATCAGAGGAGTTTGATCGAGATGTAACGTTTCGGATTGGCCTTGATGTCAACGATTAGCGAATCGACATCGGCAGCCACCCGGTTCACACGATTGTAGAGCT
This sequence comes from uncultured Sangeribacter sp., assembly GCA_964393395.1. Classification (GTDB taxonomy): domain Bacteria; phylum Bacteroidota; class Bacteroidia; order Bacteroidales; family Muribaculaceae; genus Lepagella. The sequence goes on along the minus strand of CAYMTQ010000041.1, from coordinate 16,665 downwards.
CGGGATCGTTCATCAGCATTCCGAGTGTCGAGTTGGGATTGCGCAGATCATTTGAGAAAGCCTCGAGATTGGCCGTGATAGCCTGAACGTTCTCCATAGTGGCATTCAGCGGGAGCTGTTTGAGCTGATAACTGAGCACTCCGAGATTACCTGCTACTGTATCAAGCGAAGTGGCTATATGTCCGGCTTTGCCCATAATTGAAGGAACTGAAGTACCCATAGTTGACTTCAGGCTCTGAGACGTCAGCAGGAGGTTTTCGGTGATTCCGTCGACCCGGTTTATGCTCGCCGTGAGAGCCGGATTAGCCGCGATTGAATTCAGGTTGCGCAGAAGTGAATCCACAAGCGGAAGAATATTGTTGACTGTCGGAACGACGTCGCTCTGAATCGAAGCGAGGAAATCCTTTGCTTCGCTGGCGTTGATAGCTCCACCGACGGGAAGGAAAGTCTTGCTTTTTCCGAGATGCATCTCGATCTTTGTTCCGGACATCAAGGTCGGTGTCAGCTCTGCATAAGAATCCTCAGGCACCTTCAGATTCTTGTTGAGTGCGATCACGACTTCAATCTTTCCGGGATTCTCATAATCGAACTTCACTTCACGGACCTGTCCGACCTTATATCCGTCGATGGTCACCGGTGCAGAGACCTCCAGCCCCTGGACGTTGTCATAACGAGCTATATAATAGTTTGCCGGTGTCAGCAGATTCACACCTTTGAGATAGTCTATTCCAAAGACGAGGATCACGATGCCGATGATCACCCACAATCCAATTTTAAATTCTTTCGTGAATACTTTTTTCATGAGTATTGGGATAAGTTTTACTTCTAATTTTTTTTAAACGAGAGGTCATATACCGGTTGACGAGTTCTTTTCGATTGACGGGTACCTTACTATTGAAGAATGCCATTAATTTAGGCTCTTGACTATGAAGGCATCCGGAATCTTCTTCTGGACTTCTTTCAGTTTTTTCTTGATCTCATCTTCGGAAGTAGTCTCTCCGAATGTGTATTTGTAGAGGTTATTTTCTCTATAATAGGAAATCGGCTTAAAGCCACAGAACCTGGGATCAGACTGCTTCAGGAGTTCGGCCGATGCTGCGAGCTGAATCTTGTAGACTGTCTTGAGTTTTGATATTTTCCCCTTGTGTCCGCTTTTCTTCTCCTCCCGTGCCAGCTTTTTAGCCTCCGCCTCAGCCTTTTTGCGGGCCTGTGCCTCAGCTTTCTGCTTAGCTTTCAGTTCAGCCTTAGTCAGCTGAGTTGAAATAGCCTCCTCCGTGATCTCCTCATCCAATGTTCCGAGTGGACGTGAAGCGGGACGGACGGGAATACTGTCGACAGATACATCCCGGGCATCCGAAGCGTTTTTTGACGCATCGCCTCTGCGTCTTCTCGAAACATTACGCTGCTGTTTCGGCGAACTTCCGTCAGCCTCGACGGCCGTCGGACGGCGATGGCTGTCATGAACCGGCAGTGTGGCGACCGCCACATCGTTTTTTGAAGAGTTATCTGCAAGCTTGCCCTTCGGGTTCTTCACCTCGGCATTGGCGGCGTTGTAGTTCTTCACATAACCCTTGACGGCATTGAAAAGAGCTTCGGCCAATTTTTTCTGACCCTGTTCCGAGCCCATGTATTTCGCCGAATTGGGATTGCAGATGAAATCAAGCTCGACAAGCACCGCAGGCATAGATGTCGCCCACAGAACCCAGAACCCGGCTTGGTGTACACCACGGTCGCGTCTTCCTGCGGTGGCGACAAGCTGTTTCTGTGCTTCGTTTGCAAAACGGATGCTCTTGCTCAGATTCTTTTTCTGAGCCATCTCGAAAATTATATAGGACTCATCGCTGTTAGGATCGAAACCGCTGTATTTCTGCTTATAGTCCTTCTCCAGCTCGATCACGGCATTCTCACGCTGTGCGACGGCCATATTATTCTGATCCTTGTGAAGGCCGAGAGCATAGACCGAAGAACCGGCGACAGTGGTCCGGTTTTTATTATTCTTGTCGACAGAGTTAGTGTGGATAGAGACAAAGAGATTGCCCTTCGCCTTGTTGGCTTTGTCGGCCCTTTCCTGAAGCGTAAGATAAGAGTCGTTGTCGCGGGTATAGACAACGTTCACATCTTTCAGCTGTTTGCGGATCATTTCTCCGAGCTTCAGGGCGACACCGAGATTTATATCCTTTTCCTTAAGTTCGTTATCTATCGCCCCCGTGTCCTTTCCACCATGGCCGGCATCGATCACAATCGTGAATTTCTCCGCGGCAACGGCCCGGGCAGGCCAGAGGCAGAGCGTCACGGCAAAAGTGACACCGAAAAGGACACTGAATATTTTCGATATATGATTTTTCATTGATAATTCCGGTGAATCGGAAGACGCACCGAGAGATTCGGCAAGTCTCCCTGCAAAATTAGCGAATAATTTTGGCTTAACGCTCCCTCGCGCCAAAAATCTTGTCGGAATAGGTTCGACTAAACCCTATACGGAGCCTAATTTCGGAAAAAGAGGACAATATCAGAATTTATCAGGACACTTTGCCATCTTAGACCCCGTCCCACAAAAATTGTCGGATCCCTTTCGGGAATTTTTGTCAATGCCGGGACGGCGATTTTTTTGTAATTTTGTGACGCGTTTGAAAATAACAGACACGCACTGAAAAATGACAATCACGCGCACTGAAAAATGACAATCAAATGAGTGAAGTGACATCCGGATTGAGAAACATTCTGACACTTTCCAGAGTGAAATCGCCCGTAAAAAGAGAACTCGTCTGGCTGACGGTTCCCATTTTCGTGGAGACACTGCTTGTGTTGAGTCTCGGAGCGATGGACACTTTCATGCTCTCACGGGTCTCGGATGCGAGTGTCGGAGCTGTCGGACTGGCCAACCAGATCGTGTCTTTCTGCTTTATCATCTTCGAAGTGATAAACCTCGGAACGTCCGTCCTGTGTGCCCAGTATCTCGGAGCTTCGATGAAACGTCGTCTCGAGACTGTCGTCGGAGTTTCACTCGTCGTCAATCTCGTTTTCGGCCTCATGATCTCAGCGCTGTTGTTTTTCTTTCCTTATCAGATCATGAGTTATGTCGGACTGCGTGACGAAATGCTTCCGATCGGAGCTCAATATATGAAGATTGTCGGGGCCTTCGCCTTCGTTCAGGCTCTCTCGATGACCCTGTCGGCATGTCTCAGGGCTGTCAACAAGGCATATTGGCCGATGGCCGTCGTGCTTGTTGTCAATATCATGAACATTATCGGCAACTATGCCTTCATTTTCGGACGCCTCGGTGCCCCGGCTCTCGGGACGAACGGCGCCGCCATCTCCACCGTCGTTGCCCGGTGCGTGGCGATGACTGCTCTTTTCATCATCGTTTTCACGACTACAATCAAACGGTTCCCTGTCGAGATTTTCCGCCGGTGGCCGTCGGATGAATTCCGGAACCTGATGAAGATCGGCCTCCCTTCGGCCGGCGAACAGATGAGCTATTATTTCTCACAGCTGGTGATCGCCTTTTTCATCACAAGCCTCGGACTCGAGGCACTCGCCGCAAGGACATATTGCGTGAATGTCATTCTCTACACCTATATCTTCTGTATCGCCATAGCCCACGCCGGAGCCATAATCATCGGTCATCAGGTGGGAGCAGCCAAATGGCGCGCCTCCTTCATAACCGGAAAATATGTACTCAAGACAGCAACTCTCATAACCCTGGCACTATCGCTTATACTCGCCATTTGCGGACCATGGATCATGCGGTTGCTGACGACAAATCCGGAGATTATATCGCTTGGAGTCACGATTTTCTGGATTGACCTTCTTCTTGAGATAGGGAGACCCATCAACATCTTCGCCACCAACGCACTTCAAAGTGCAGGCGATGTCAACTATCCGTTCTATGTAGGAGTGATCTGCATGTGGTCAATCGCAGTCGGCCTGGCCTGGGTCGTCGGGATTCACTGGGGATACGGACTGATCGGGATATGGTGGATGTTCTGTCTTGATGAAAATGTCCGCGGCGCGATCTTCATTCACCGCTGGTGGAGTCTGAAGTGGCAGCACAAAGCCTTCGTCCGATGATGTGACGGGGTCTTATCATACTTTTTATGTTGTAGAATATGATTTCGGAAGAGGTCTTTTTGCCCCGTTTGATTGTTATAAAGGCATAAGACCCGGTTTCACGAGAAATGTGAAGACCCCGGTCATAACCCAATAAATGACATATCAGCTATGGATACCGATAGAATCATACCCGCTTCCGAGCTTATCATTAATGACGACGGCTCCGCATTTCACATCCACCTACGTCCGGACCAGCTCCGCGACAAGATCATCATGGTCGGTGATCCGGGTCGCGTGACTATGGTTGCGTCCTATTTCGATACTATAGATTATGACGTCCAGTCCCGCGAGTTCCATGCCGTCGGAGGCACCTACAAAGGGAAAAAGCTCATGTGCATCAGCCACGGTATCGGTTCCGACAATATCGAAATAGTCGTCACCGAGCTCGACGCACTGGCCAACATAGATTTCGAGACAAGGAAAGTCCGTCCTGATCACCGCACACTTGAGCTCGTGCGTGTCGGCACTTCGGGTTCCCTCCAGGAAGATCTGCACATCGGCGATTTCGTCATCGCCGAAAAAGGAACAGGCACTGACGGCATCCTCAACTTCTATGCCGACCGTGACAAAGTCTGCGATCTGGATTTCGAACACGATCTGATGGCACACTGCGGATGGCATAAATCATGGGCAGCACCTTATACAGTCGATGCAGACGCCGAGCTTGTCTCCCGGATCGGAGGCAGCGATATGGTGCGCGGATATACGATCTCTGCCGTCGGCTTCTATGCGCCACAGGGACGAATGGTACGTCTTCCGCTCGCCGATCCTGACCTTAATGCCAAAATCGAGAGCTTCCGTTTCCATGGCCGCCCCGTGACGAACTTCGAAATGGAATCCGGCTGTCTCCAGGGAATGGCCCGTCTGTTAGGTCACAAGGCAATGACCGTCTGCTGCATCATCGCCGAGAGAAGACTGACGAAAGCCAACACAGACTATAAGCCTGCGGTCCGCAAACTGATCGAGACCGTACTTGACAGAATCTGATACACCCATTATACACTGAAGGCGGCAGCCCCCTACCGGGACTGCCGCCTTCAATATTTCTTGAATACACCTTGTGAGATTACTTCACGAGAAGCTTGTGGGCGGATTCGCCAAGGCGGATAATGTAGACGCCGGGAGCATTGAAATCGAATGCTGTCACTCCTGAAGCGAGACATGAACCGGAAAGGTCATAGATCGAAACGGGAGCCTCAGAAGTCAGCACTCGGCCTGAAAGGCTGACAGCCGACGCGGAGACGACAGATCCGACACCTGTTGACTCTATCAGCGCAACATTGATTTCATTGGAAGGACGCGACTTGTCATTGCCCGAAACGGCAACAACCGAATAGGAGTAGGTCTTATTGATGTCAAGACCGCCGACATGCTTTGAAAGTGCGACACCGGTAGACACTCCGTCAAAACCGTCGAGGATACGGATTGTCGCACCACCAACCTTCACCTCGACATCATCGAGCGCGAGATTACCTTTCACCTTGTTGTAGGTGAATGTCAGACTGCGGACACCTGCGGGGATGTCATTGATAGTCGTGATGTCACCCTTGTTATTCTGAGGAGTGAATTCATCGATTGTCACGGATTTGCCATCGGCGAGAGTGCCGGTTATCGTGAGAGTGCTGCCATCCGAGTTCTGACCTTTAGACCAGAAAGAGACGGCAGTGATGTCGGAGGCAAAATCGGGAGTCTTCAGCCATACACCATTAGAACCCATTTTATAGGAAGGAGATGAGAGGCCGTAATTGCCCGAAGTGGAATATACATCTGTCGAAGAAGATTTCCAGCCGTCGGTGAGATTCAGGGACTTGCCGCTTCCCATATTGCAGGTATAGGTCTCAGTGCCTGTGCCCTCCTCCTTTTCCTTGACTGTCAGGAGGTAGTCTTCCGCACCGTCGACCGCATTCCATGTAGCCACGAACCATGACGATCCGATTTCCTTAGGCTGAGTGGCGACGGGGGCAGCGATAGCCGGGATTCCACCGTCAACGAGGAAACTGATCATTCCGTTGCTCTCTTCGATGTCGGTGATCGGAAGATCTATCGCCTTCTTAGCCCAAGACTGGAGAGCCGGTTTTGTCGAGGATGTCAACGAAGTCTTGTTGGTAGTTCCGGGCCATGACCAACCCTGGAGCACAGACACTTTTTCATCATGAGACTCCACATTGCTTGCCTTTACGAGACGCACATACATGTGGTCCTTGTTGGTGTTGACCTCATTGTTGTCAAAGACATTCCGGTTATAATCAATGTGCCAGACCAGCATTCCGTGACCGGGAAGATATTTGTCCCAACCTTTCAGCTGACGGTTTTCGAGCAGGAAGAACTCGTTGCTCTTCTCGGTGGCGATCATGCGGAATTTTCTGGTGTCGCCGAGATTTCCGAGAGTGACATTCTCGGCTTCCGTAATAGGTTCCGGAGTGAGCCATCCCATGGCGTTTAGCTCGTAAGCCGAATAGTTCGGAGGAGTGCAGCCGTCATTGTTATACGGTCCATAATCGAGAACGGACCATGCGTCGGGAGTGCAGGTATGTGTGTAATAGACATCATAAAGGTCGGGAAGTCCGATTACATGCGAGAACTCATGGATGAAGGTTCCGACGCCATCCGGACGGTTATCCATATACTCGTTGGTACAGCCATAGCTGTCGACTGTCACACCATCGACCTTCAGGTTCTGGCCTGCCGAAGAAAGTTCCCAGGCATGAGGCCAGACACTGTTGGCGGGACCGCCGCTTGCCTCACCCTGGCCGGCATAGAAAACAAAGACATTGTCGACATAACCGTCCTTGTCCATGTCATAATCCGAAAAGGTCACGTCTTTGTCAAGAGCCTTGATTGCCTCGACGACCATCATTTCGGGTGCCTTGTCCTCATCATTGGCATTGTTGCCGCCGTAATATGCACGGTTGTTGGCAAGCGTCACAGGGCCATAGACGTCAAATTTCGGACGGAACTTATTGTCAGACTGAAGACGGAAATATTCGGCCGCACAGCCTGTTCCGCCATACTGGCTGAAACCGTCCTTGTTCAACATGTCGTTGAAATAGTTGTAAGGATCTTTCAGAGTGAATTTTATATCCTTGTATTCCACAAGAATGACAAGTGCCTTGATGTCACCCTGGGCAGGGAAGTTGCAGGTAAAGCGTCCAAGACCTGCCTGGGGGAGTGTGGACGAGGCCTTCGCAACTCCGGGGGCCTTGAGCTTCTTGGGAGAGCGAAGCGAGCGGGATGAGAGTGCGCTATTCAGACGCGACTCGTCAAGACGCACCGCGGCCTTAATCTGCGCGGCATTGCGAACTGACGGGTCAGCTGCAATGACCTTCGTGCTGACGGTCTCGCCATTCTCATTGATATCAGCGAAATAATAGGCACCATTCTCTTCCTTCACGGGACAGCCGTCTGTCGTCAGGAGGTAATGTGCGCGTTCGTCACCGACAAGACGCACGGTCAGCTGAGTGCCGTCCGGCTGGGTGACAATCCTCGGATCCTTTTTTGCGCGGACCGCACCGGCCGGTATCGCACATGCGAGCAACAGGGCCGGGAGGATGTAAGGTTTGAGATTCATCATGATTCTTGTCAAGTTATCTTCTGTTGTTTTGTTTATTCGTGGAGGTGCCTGATCTTGCTCCTTCAGGAGTCGAGCATTCCGGAGAAGGTGCGCGGGCCTCTTCTTACCCGGTATTTTGCAAACAGGCTTATAAAAAACGTGAAAGAGCCGTTTCTGAGTATGTGCCACGGAACTTTTCCCTCAGTTCATCGGCACCCGGATGATTACGCAGACATCTGAAGACCAGAATATCTGTTTCTTCGTGTGTCCGGCAATCCTCAAGCAGTGCAGCGGCATCCTCTGTCGAAAGAGAGGAAACCGGGAAAAGATATGGAGCGAGAAGGCGTGATTCTCGGCAGTCTTTCTCTCCCCACAGTTCCGATGCGAGAGCCATCCGTTCACCGTCGTTCAAGCCCTCCCCTATTTCGCGTGCTATCGCGCTGATCTGCGGGAGCTGGAGCCCGAAAATCTGACGATGGGAGTCGCCGGCACTGCGGAGAGTGTCGGCGACTATTCCATTGCGATAAGTATAGAACAGCTTTCTGATCTGCTGATTCATGTCATCATCAAAGCGTTGAGAAATCGCGGCTCAGACGGAGCATCTGGTCGACATATCCTTCCGTATAGTCGAGGGTGATGTCGGTAATGTTTCCGTTATCGTCATAAACCACATTGTAAACGGGATTCACGAAACCGCGATAAGGGGGAATGTTGAGTCTGGCATAGCGGTCGAGCACCTCCTTGTGGAGTTTCGGATCGACCTTGACACCATAGTCGTTGACCAGCTTGCGTCCTGCCTCATAGTTGCCTTCGGACTTGATGGTCTGGATCTCACTCAGGAGCTGTCCGAAGAGTTTGCGGAGCTTCTTGTAGTCGTTGACCTTCACGTATGTCTTTCCGTTTTTCTTAACCAGTTCGACGACCTTGTCCTTCTTGCCCTTTTCGAGCACCCACTTCGAGATGAGCTGACGGTTGCGCATGTGGGCTTCCTCGATGTCCTTGCCCGGCTCGATACGGTTCAGCTGAGTCATCAGACCATTGAGAAGGAATTTGTAATATTCTGCCTTATAAGCCTCCGGATTATCCAGGATTCCGAGTTCGATCAGCTTGGGATCGGCGAGATAATAGAGGGCGAAAAGGTCGGCACGCGCCTCTTCGAGAGTCGAACCGTTCTCCTTCAGAGCATCGGGATCGGTACCGGGACGCAGACGGCCTGAGGCATGTCCGAGACATTCATGAAGGTCCGTGTGGAGCATGTCGGTCAGATAGAGGTATTCGTCCATCAGTTTGATTGTCGGTTCGTCAATCACGAATTCCTCGTTGAAACCGTTTCCTCTCGAAGCAAGGGCATAAGCTTCGGTGATGTTCTCGATCGTCACCGATTTCGAGCCATGCTGGGCGCGGATCCAGTCGGCATTGGGAAGGTTGATTCCGATTGCAGTGGCCGGATAAGCGTCACCACCGAGCATCGCGGCGTTGATTGCCTTCGCCGAAACACCTTTGACACCGGGTTTGCGATATTCGGGGTTGATAGGAGCGTGATCCTCGAACCACTGTGCGTTTGAAGAGATGGTATTCGTGCGCTTAGTCGATTCGTTGTTGCGGAAGTTCACGTAAGACTCCCAGCTGCCTGTCATTCCGAGAGGATCGTTGTAGCTCTCGATGAAGCCGTTCACGAAATCGACCTCGCTCTTTGTGTCTTCAGCCCAGAGAATTGAGTACTCGTCGAAAAGGCGGAGATCGCCGGTGACGTAATAGTCTATCAACTTGGTGATATATTCCTTCTGTGCGTCATTTTCAGCAACACCTTTGGCCATGTCGAGCCAATAGATGATCTTGGCTATCGCCGGACCGTAGAGGCCGTTGAGATGATATTTCTCCTCGACAACCTTTCCGTCCTTCTTGGTCACTTTTGAATTGAGGCCGTAGGAGACGGGAGTCTCATCTGCGGGATCCTTGAGAGCGCCGAAATATGCCTCAACTTCCGCCTGGGTGACACCGTCATAGAGGTTGCCGGCCGAAGCTGCGACAACGTCGAGCGAGCTGTCGAGGTTTACCTTCTTTGCGAACAGAGAGGGGTTGAAGATGATCTCGACGAGATCTGTTCCGTCGGGGGCAACGGCTGATTCGCCGGCCTGAGAGCGGAGGAATGCTTCGCTGAAGCCCGGGACGAACTTGTCATTGCTGTAATGATGATGGATGCCGTTGCCGAACCAGACCTGCTTCAGGTATTTCTCGAATGCCTTGAATTCATCGGAGTTGCGGTCACCGTTGAAATTCGTGTAGACATTCTCGAGCATCCGGCGTATATCGAGATTGTATTTTCCATTCTGGTCCCAGATAATGTCGCGGCCGGCCTGAGCAGCCTGGGACAGATAATAGACCATTTTTTTCTGATCGAGAGTCAGATCCTTGAAACCGGGAACTTCATAGCGGAGCACTTCGATGTCGGCGAAGTCATCCACATGATAGTTGAAATTCGGATCCTCGGCTCCTTTCGCTGTGAGTGCCATGAGTGAGGCAAGAATTAGGGTAGATGAAAATTTTTTCATTATGATGTCAGGTTGAATTTTTCAGGTAAAAAGGGCTGCAGTTCAATGTTTGGAATAGCAT
>CAYMTQ010000041.1:0-6289 GCA_964393395.1 uncultured Sangeribacter sp. | reverse complement strand
ACGAGACCTTTGAGGTATTCGCCCTCGGGATGTGAGAAATCAATGGGATGATCGGCAGGCTGTGTCAGCTGATGCAGTATCCGGACACGGCGACCGGCCTTGGCGGCCGCGCTGAAGACAGCAAGGCGGAAAGCCTCCCGGCTCACGACCTGGGAGCATGAGAACGTGAAGAGGATGCCCCCGGGACGGATTTTCTCAAATGCCTTCGTATTCAGCTTTCTGTAACCGATCAGACCACGCTTCAGCGCGTTGCGGTGCTTGGCAAATGCAGGAGGATCAAGAATGATCAGATCATATTCGTCCTTCTTCATTTCATCAAGGAACCGGAAGGCGTCGGTTGCGTGAGTCTTGTGACGCTCGTCACCCGGGAAATTGAGGGCGATGTTCGCGTCGGTGAGGGCCGCGGCTTTTGCCGAAGAGTCAACCGAGTCGACGCGCTTAGCTCCGCCCCGCATCGCATAGACAGAAAAACCGCCCGTGTAGCAGAACATATTGAGGACATCACGGCCGCGGGCGTATTTCTCCAAAAGCGAGCGGTTGTCCCGCTGGTCAATGAAGAAACCGGTCTTCTGACCGCGAAGCCAGTCAATGTTGAACTGCAGTCCGTTCTCGAGAGCGACGTTTCCGTCGTATGCGCCGACGAGATATTCATTCTCCGGATCGAGGTTCGCCTTATATGGGAGCGTCGTCTCCGATTTGTAGAATACGTTTCTGATCCGGGCGTCGGGAAGGGAGATGAGGGCATCGGCGACCTCCCGGCGGACGAAGTGCATACCCGGCGAATGAGCCTGGACAACGGCGGTGTCGCCGTAAATATCCACAACGAGACCGGGAAGGAAATCACCCTCACCGTGAACGAGACGGAAAGAGTTGTTATCTTCACGTATCAGTCCGAGAGTCTGTCTCAGGCGGTAGGCTTCGGCGAGCCTCTGCGAGAAGAAGTCAGCCGGAAGATGGTCTGTACCGAATTCAAGGATGCGGACCGTGATACTGCCGATCTGATAATGGCCGGTTCCGAGAGTTTCGCCTTTCGAGGAAACGACCGTCACGAGATCCCCCTCTTCGATTCCATCGGGCACGGAAGCCACGGCTCCTGAGAAGACCCACGGGTGTCTCCTGAGAAGCGACTCTTCTTTTCCGGGTTTAAGCTTTATGGTTTTCATTAATGAGTAATTGCTTTCAAAATTAAGTGTACCTGACTTGATTAAGTGTACCTGACTTGCCGGTTGGAAATCCGCCATTAAAAGAGATCTCCATTAATCTGACAAGACAAACCGGTCGTGTCAGAACAGCCGGACGATATCCATCAGGTTCGCGTATAGCAGAAGGCCTATCAGCAGGAACATTCCGATCATCTGGGCCGTCTCGAGGAATTTCTGGCTCGGCTGACGCCCGGTGATCACTTCATAAAGGAGGAAGAGGACATGACCGCCGTCGAGAGCCGGAATCGGCAGGATATTCATGAAGGCGAGTGCGATCGAGATAAACGCAGCAATGTTCCAGAACGCTATCCAATCCCATTTTTCGGGGAAGATTGAGCCTAAGGCTCCGAAACCACCGACAGACTTCGCTCCCTCTTTGGTGAAGACGAGCTTCATCGAAGAGGCATAGCTGGTCAGCTTGTCGGTTCCCATTTCGATACCTCTCGGAACAGCCGAGAAGATCGTGTAATGCTTCTCCTTGACGGGATAGAAATTGGCGGGGTCGATCTCGAGGCCGATGCCCATCTTGGCATTATCATTGAGTTCAACCGGAATACGGAGTGTATCGCCCGCCTCACCGAACTTGCGGGCTACGGTACCGTTGCCTGAACGCGGCCTCACGACAGTCATCATGACGGTTTCACCGCTGTGCCATTGGAGAGAGTCGAGGAATTCAACCAATGTGGGAGTTGCCTCATCGTTGATGGCGATAATCTCATCCATCGGGCGGATTCCGGCCTTTTCAGCACCCTCGCCTTTCATAGTCTGAAGGACGCGCGTCGTGAAACGGTAGGTCATGAAAGCGATGTTGGTCTTTCCGTCCGTCACCTCCTCATTGAGACGGAGCATGAAATCCGAAGGAATGCGGACATTGACTTTCTTTCCGTCGCGAAGCACCTCGACGTTCTTTGCTTCCATCATCGCCACTCTCGCTTCGGCCGGGTTGTCAAGTTCCTTGCCATCTGCAGAAAGGGGGATGTCACCGTCGCGGAAACCGGCTTCGTGAGCGGCCGGACTGAAGGCCATACCCATCTGTGCCTTGTTGACAGGGACATATTTCTCACCGGTGAAATAGACTATTCCGGCATAGATCAGGATAGCCAAAAGGAAGTTGAAGAGGACTCCGGCGATCATGATCAGGAGCCTCTGCCATGCCGGTTTCGAGCGGAACTCCCAGGGCTGGGCGGGACGTTTCATCTGCTCGGTGTCCATCGATTCATCGATCATGCCGGCGATCTTGCAATATCCTCCGAGCGGAACCCAGCCGACACCATATTCCGTGTTGCGCCAGAATCTGTTCCACCGGCTCATTTTCTTCTCTTCCTGATATGCGGTCCTGTCGAGCTCGATTTTCAGCGCCTCCTGCTCCTTCAGCTTCTTTTCAGCTTCGGAAGCCTTCAGGCGTGCATCGTAAATCTCGGCCTGCGAAGCGGATGATGACGAAGCGAAGGGGTTCAGTCTGGAGAAAAGGGACTGTTCCTGCTTGCCTTCGAGCTGACGCAGTTTCTCCTCCGCCTTGGCATATTCAGCAGCCGCCTTTTCATAAGCCTCATCTGTCCGGTATTCTCTCTCTCCCTGTTCAGAAAGGAATTTGATATTGGAGAGCGAACCGACATGTTTCTTCGGCTTCCACTTGAAAAGAGAGCGTACGGGATTGAAGAAGATGTAGAACTTCTCAACTTTGACTCCAAATATCCGGGCAAAAAGGAAATGACCGAATTCATGGATTATTATCAGGATAGCGAGCGCAAGAATCAGCTGCGCGGCTTTGATCAGAAACGTTTCCAAAAGTATGCGTTATATCGGTTAATTTGATATCAATTAAAATTCCTGAAGAAAATCTTCTGCCAGCTTTCTCGCTGAAGAGTTGGTGCGGACAAGCGTCTCGAGGTCTGTTTCACGACTCCACTCGGCGGAATCCATCGTCTTTCTGACGAGCACTGCGATATCGGTGAAGCGAATTTTTCCCTTGAGGAAAGCGGCGACGGCGATTTCGTTAGCGGCATTCATGATGCATGGCATCGTCCCCCCCTTGTCAATGGCCTCGAAAGCATATCCGAGCAGCGGAAACTTGTTGAGGTCCGGAGCTTCGAAGGTCAGGGTCGTGTATTGCTTGAGCGACAGAGGGGGCGCCTGGGTCCGGAGTCTTTCGGGATAGCCGAGGGCATAGCGGATCGGGAGGTGCATGTCGGGTGTGCCGAGCTGAGCCTTGATTGAGCCATCCTCGAACTCGACCATTGAATGGACGATGCTTTGCGGATGAACGACCACTTCGATTTTTTCAGGAGGACAATCAAAGAGCCACCGGGCTTCGATCATCTCGAACCCCTTGTTCATCATTGTCGCGGAGTCGATCGTCACCTTGGCCCCCATGTCCCAGTTGGGATGACGCAGAGCATCGGCTGCAGTCTTGTCCTTCAGTTCTTCGGCCGGAACATTCCTGAACGGACCGCCGGAAGCAGTCAGTATGATCTTCCTTGCATGTTCCGTCCCCTCCCCTTCGAGACACTGGAAAATTGCCGAATGTTCCGAGTCAACGGGAACGATTCTTGTTCCGTAGTCCCGGACAAGAGAGGTGATCAGTTCGCCGGCGACAACGAGGGTCTCCTTGTTGGCAAGAGCGATAGTCTTTCCTGCTTTGATTGCAGAGATAGTCGGGAGCAGACCGCTGTAACCGACCATTGCCGTGACGACTATTTCCGGCCCGGGCATTGCCGCGGACTCCTCGATGGCCTTTTCTCCGGCGAGAACTTCAACCTCCGTGCCGTCCAATGCCTTCCGGAGCGGCTCAAGGAACTGTTCATCCGCGATCACGACACGACGGGGAGAGAAACGCCGCGCCTGTTCAGCGAGCAGTTCCCAGTTGTGACGCGCCGTGAGGAGCGTTGCTTTGAAACGATCCGGATATTCGGCTATGATGTCAAGCGTCTGGGTCCCGATGCTGCCGGTACTTCCCAGAATCGCTATCTCTCTTTTTTTCGGTTCGGAGGTCATGTGGACAAATGTTATTAAACGGGGGCCGTGTCACAAAAACCGGACGGTCTCTCAGAGCGGTTTACCTTCCCATCGGTTCCCCGGAAAGGGTCGAAGGTTCGGCAGGTATGTGTGAATCGCCCCTGACATATTGAGAGGGAATCAGAGGATCGCCGTCACGCCACATCTCGAGAACCACATCTCTTGAAGACTGGCGTGCTCCGGGCATCCCGATTACCTGTCCGCCGATCACGGATGAGCCCTCTCCGACTGTCACTGAGCGGACACCTGAAAGACGGCTGACAAACCCGTTCGGATGCTGGATCACGATTGAGTTTGAGTCGGCTCCGTTACCTGAGACAGAGATAACCGTTCCGTCAGCGATTGCACAGACGGGAGATGTCTGTGCAATAATAAAGCGGGCGGCGGGAAGTTCGAGGCTCTGCGCGGTCTGGACACATTCAGCGGCCGGCGGGAAAAACATCATTCCGTCTGCCGCGAGCGGCGCCAGGACAGATATATTGAATTTCTCGCGGTCACGCATCATCTCGACAAACCGCCTCTCCTCGCGGGTGGCATCCATCAGCGAGTCGCTTCCGGCAGCCATCCTGCCGTGAGAGGCCTTCAGCGAATCGGAAGGGACACGGTCGGTGTCGGTGACGGTCAGCAGGTTTTCGAGAAACAGACGCGTCCGCGAATCGGCATCGGCGAGCGAGTCGATCCTCAGCATGGCCTGTTCAGTTCCGAGTCGTTCCGAGCGGTCGAGATAACCGGGGAGGAGCATCCTGAGCGGAGAGATCATCACGATGACCGCGCCGAGGGCGACCGAGACAATGACAGCACACACCACGGCCAGCAGGAACCGCCAGCCGCTGATCCGGACAGAGCCGAGAGTATGCAGCCGCGTCTCATCGCTGAGCGTCAGTTTCAGCCTGATTTTCCGTCTCATCACACACCACCGTTCACCCGCACGGAGCAACGTGCACACGTGCGCTGTTCAACTCGCAAAATTAGCAAAAATCCGCAAGTGAGCCAAATTTAGACCCCCTCTTAAATTTTTTTTCAATATTGTTTGGCGGGATAATTAAAACGTTGTATTTTTGCATCGTCATTGCGACGCGGGAAAACCGATTTTCCCACAATAAAAGGAAAAACCTTAAAAGTTTAACCATAAATCTAAAACTGACTCATGAACATCAATGAGATTATGGCCAATCTCGAGGCCAAGCACCCCGGTGAGAAGGAATACCTTCAGGCTGTGAAAGAGGTTCTTCTCTCTGTAGAAGAAGTCTACAACCAGCACCCCGAATTCGAGAAAGCACGCATCATCGAGCGTATGGTTGAGCCCGACCGTATCTTCACATTCCGCGTGACTTGGGTTGACGACAAGGGTGAAGTTCAGAACAACATCGGCTACCGTGTGCAGTTCAACAATGCTATCGGCCCCTATAAAGGAGGTATCCGCTTCCACGCTTCAGTAAACCTTTCAATCCTCAAATTCCTCGGCTTCGAGCAGACTTTCAAAAACGCTCTGACTACACTCCCCATGGGTGGTGGCAAAGGCGGTTCTGACTTCTCTCCCCGCGGAAAGAGCGACGCTGAGATCATGCGTTTCTGCCAGGCCTTCATCCTCGAACTCTGGCGCAACCTCGGTCCCGACCGTGACGTACCGGCAGGTGACATAGGCGTAGGTGGCCGCGAAGTTGGCTACATGTACGGCATGTACAAGAAACTCGCCCGCGAGAACACAGGTACATTCACAGGCAAGGGCCTTTCTTTCGGTGGCTCACGTCTTCGTCCCGAAGCAACCGGTTACGGTGCTATCTACTTCGTTCAGGACGTTCTCAAGAAGAACTGGAACGAGACTATGGAAGGCAAGACTGTAGCTATCTCCGGCTTCGGTAACGTAGCATGGGGCGCTGCCAAGAAAGCAACTGAACTCGGCGCTAAGGTCGTTACTATCTCCGGCCCCGACGGTTACATCTACGATCCCGCAGGTCTCAACGAAGAGAAGATCGAATACATGCTCGAACTCCGCGCTTCTGGCAACGACGTTGTCGCTCCCTACGCTGAGAAGTTCGCAGGCTCTACTTTCTTCCCCGGCCGCAAGCCCT
>CAYMTQ010000040.1:0-17613 GCA_964393395.1 uncultured Sangeribacter sp. | reverse complement strand
TGTCGGCAGCGGCCTTGATGATGGCCTGAAGCTGCTCCATGTTGTTGAAGTTGAATGCGGGAATTGCGTAGCCGCCGTGTACAGCCTTTGCGAACATCTCTTTAGTGTTCACAAGACCCAGTTCTTTGTAGTCTACCATAAGAGTATTACAATGTATTGTATTTAGAATGTCTTGTCTTATAATATAAACGCTCTGCCGGCAGAAATAATTGTGAACAAATGTTAATTCACGATGACTTCTGTCATTGAATTGATGTCAGTTCACGATTACTTCTGTCACTTCGTTGACCAGCGTGATGTCGGTCGGGACGGTGATCCGGAGATAGTTGTCGGTGAAACCGCCCATTGTGGGTGCGTCGGGAGTCTCGGGATGCTCCCAGAGAACCGTTCTCTTCTTCCCTTTCTGGGACCGGGTGAATTCCTCGAGCTTGCGGTCTGACAGTTCTGTCAGCTCTCCGACGCGCCTGTGTCGCTCTTCCTGAGAAACAACGTATGCGGGGATCTTGAGGGCCGCGGTGCCGGGCCTTTCGCTATAGGGAAAGACATGGAGCCGCGAGATCGGAAGAGAGGCGATGAAATTGTAGCTTTTCTCCCATTCTTCGGGAGTCTCGCCACGGGCGCCGGCAATCACGTCCACGCCGATGAAGGCATCCGGAATCAGCCTTTTTATCATTTCGATGCGTTCCCGGAAAAGCCCGGTGTCATATCTGCGGTTCATCAGCTTCAGGACAGCATCGCTTCCCGACTGGAGAGGAACATGAAAGTGGGGCATGAATGCTCTGGATTCCGTTGCAATCCACCGGACGATTTCTTCGGTCAGGAGGTTGGGCTCGATAGATGAGATCCGGTAGCGCCTGATTCCCTCGACTGAATCGAGTGCTTTAAGGAGATCGAAGAAGGTCTCTCCGGTGTCCTGGCCGAAACATCCGGTGTTGACTCCTGTGATGACGATTTCGTGTGCTCCCTGCGCGGCGGCTTCGCGTGCCTGTCCGACAAGATCGGCTATACGGCCGGATCTGGAGCGTCCCCGGGCATAAGGAATGGTGCAGTAAGTGCAGAAATAGTCACATCCGTCCTGAACTTTCAGAAACCAGCGGGTGCGGTCTCCGCTGTGGCAGGATCCGTGAAACTCCCTGATATCTTTGGTCGGAACGACCTCACACATCGGGAGCCGGTTCTTCAGCCAATTGTCAAGATAATCGGCCATTTTCATCTTCTCGTCAGCGCCGAGGACGATATCGACTCCGGGTATCGAGCTGACTTCCTCCGGTTTCAGCTGAGCATAACAGCCTGTGACGATCACAGTCGCGTCGGGCCATCTTCTTGCAAGCTTCCTGATCAGCTGGCGCCCTTTTTTGTCGGCTACTTCGGTGACGGAGCAGGTATTGATGACGATGATGTCCGGATCTTCGTCTTCTCCGGCCCGGGTGATGTTTCGGGATGCAAGCAGTTTTCCCAGAGTAGCTGTCTCTGCGAAGTTCAGTTTACATCCAAGGGTATGATATGATGCTTTCAAATGTTTTAAACGCAGATGTCGGTTGATTTAAACGCGGAAGTCAGTTGATTTAAACGCGGAAGTCGGGGACGGAGAGGGTATTGAGGACGGTGTTTATTTCGGCCAGCAGAGACACAGGATTGCGACTGCGAGGCAATAATAGGCGAAGTAAATCAGCTTACCTTTCCGGACCAGATTAAGCATCCACTTGCAGGCCAGACAGCCTACGGTGAATGAGGCGAAGAAACCGACCGTGAGGGCCAGCGCTCCGATTTCCGGCTGCACGCCGGCAGCGGCCGCTTCGGCCATATCTTCGGCCGAAGGCCATAGGTAATGCTTCAGGTCAAGCAGAGCCTCACCCAAAATCGGGATGATGACCATCAGGAATGAGAACGAAGCGACTTTATCGCGCTTGTCGCCGATCACGATACCGGTGGCGATGGTCGTGCCGCTGCGGCTGAGGCCGGGAAGGACGGCTACGGCTTGCGCGACACCGATTGTCAGCGCATCCCACCAGGTTATGTCGCGCCCGGCCCCTGCCGGAAGAAGACGTCCGCGGAGATGATCCGAGAAATGGGCGAACGTGAGCAGCAGGGCTGTCATCAGCAGGCATATCCCGACAACCGTCAGTCCCGAGCCGATGATCTCCTCGACTGTGTCCTTGAAACAGAATCCGACAATCGCAACCGGAATACAGCTGACCAGAATCTTGCATACATACCAGAAATCTTCGTCCCTCCGGAATGTGAAGAAACTCTTGCAGAGCCTGCTGAAAAGCGGCCAGAGAATGACTATCGTCGAACATACTGTCGCGGCATGAAGCAGGACGTCAAACATCAGGCCCTGATCTGTCGGGAGGTCTACTCCCAGAATCTCTCTGAAGATGATCAGGTGGCCCGAGGAGCTCACGGGAAGATATTCGGTCAGGCCCTGGATAATTCCGAGGATAAGGGCGTCAATAATCTCCATCGTCTGTTTCTGTTATTGCTTGTGTCGTTTCTGTTAGTTCTTTTCTTTCTTGCAGCCGGGACGCCAGATGATGGCGAACGCCATGAGAAGGAAACCGGCGAAAGCGATCGTCGGACCGACCACGATTCTGCGTGTGCTGAAGATGTCCGGGTTGAAAGCCTCGGGCGTCGACGGCTTTCCTGCCATCAGACAGAAGCCGAGAATGATGAGGAAAATGCAGATCCCCATCATTATATAATTCTTCTTGTTGAATGGAAGCTGATCAGGACTCTCCTTCCTGATCCCTCCATTTTTATTTTCGTTTGTGTTCATTGTTCAGAAATTATTTGATGTTGCCTGAGCCAATTATTTGATGTTGCCTGAGACTGCCCGGCGATCATGACTTAATCCCGTGATCATATGACCGTTGCCCGTAATCGGCAAAAACAGAGAACCGGGCAGTTCATGAAAACAGCTCGTCATAATCTTTCCGGAGATACTTAGTGGTCGCTGCCAGAGCGGCCAGAGCACAGATGAGGACTCCGAGAATGACGATTCCGCAACAGAGCAGGCCGACTTCATACCATCCGACGACAGTCTGAAGTTCTCCTATCCCGGCTTCGGGCGAGAAGTACACGAGAAGAATGATTACCGCCGAGGCCAACAGACCGGCGATGAGTCCGGTCAGGGCATTCTGACCTACGAAAGGACGGCGGATGAATCCGTTCGTGGCGCCGACAAGCTGCATCGTGTGGATAGAGAAACGGCGCGAATAAACGGTCAGATGCACCGTATTGTTGATCAGCACAAACGAGATCACGAGCATGACGATGCCGATGACCGAAAGGATCAAAGTCAGTTTCCCGAGATTACGGTTCATCGTCTCGACCATTTCAGTGTCGGGCGTCGAAACCGTCTCGACTCCATTGACTCCGGCGATCTGGCGTGAGATCCGTGCGATCTGCTCCGATGACGCATAATCGGCCGCGACGCGGAAAGTTACTTCCGGAGACAGAGGGTTGACACCGAAAGTCTCCTCAAGATTTTCGCCCGTCTCCTTTTCCCAGCGTTTGAGGGCATCTTCTTTCGTGATGACCGCAACGTCAATGGCATAAGGCTTTTTCTTCAGCTCGTCAGCAATCAGCTGCGCGTGGGAATTGCTGACCGAATCGGCCATAATGACGCTCAGCTCGATCTTCTCCCGCAGACGGCGCGATTCCGAGCCGGCGGCAATCGAGCCCAGAGCGATGATTCCGACAATGAGGAGCACGAGCGTCACGCTGACGACCGTCGTCAGATGTGCCGCCCAATATGAGATCTTGACTTCCTTTTCCTGTTTCATGATTGAACGGAAACCGCTTTCTGAATCCGGGACCTGAAAAGGAGATGGATAATCCGCCCGGTGCCGATGGTTTTCCGCATTGCAAAGTTAATAAATCTTTCGGAGGTGGCAAACCTTTACGGGGGATGGGATGTTTAAGCTATGGAACCGGGAATGAAGGCGGTATGCTGAAATAATTCAGCGGGTTATTCCGGCCATAGTTCCGGGTTGAGACAAAACAATACAGAAAAACACAAATTAAAGGTCAAATTATCATGGCTACAACAGCACTTAATCTCAAAGGAACAAAAACAGCGGAAAACCTGGCACTTGCCTATGTCGCTGAATCGACTGCCTATACCCGTTACATCTACTATGCACAGCAGGCAGAAAAGGAACAGCTTTTCCAATATCGAGACATCTTCAACGAGACAGCCGCGAACGAACTTCATCACGGAAAGATCTTCCTTAAATATCTGACCGACGGTGGTGTCACACCCGGTACAGTCACAGTTGATTCCGGCTCGCTGGGAAGCACACTGAACAACCTGAAGATTGCGATGGCCGAAGAAGAGCAGGAAGGTGTTGAACTCTACCGCAACGCCGCCAAGACAGCCGCAGAAGAGGGCTTTGCTGATCTCGCAGAACAGTTCAACGCAATCGCCGACGTCGAGGAACATCATCGTCAGCGTTTCGGACGCATGCTGAAACGTCTCGAAGAGAACACAGTCTGGAAACGTGACGAACCGATCGAGTGGAAATGTGAGGTCTGCGGATACATCTTCAAAGGCACAGAGCCTCCGAAAGTATGTCCTGCCTGCAAGCACCCCTATCAGCACTACGACGCTCCCGACTACTGGGCCTAAAGAAAAAGTAGCTTAACCGGACTCCATCCGGTGATTATGAAAACCATAACGGTGGTGTGCCGCCCGGCACACCACCGTTAACTTTGTTTGCAAATTAGCGTCAGAATTCACTTATCTTAATAGAAAATAGTAACCTCTGAGTCGATGGCCAAACGCTTCATCTAGTACCTCTAAGCCTATAAATTCCTCCAAGAATAAACGTAATCTGATCAAACACAACCGCGTCGTAATGGCGCCTTTGCCTGTTATTTGTTAGCACAGTCGTCTGCGGGGCAGGGTTAAATTGACGAAATCGTCGAAATAGTACGGACATGGCGTGCCATGTCCGCATTCGTAATCAGTATGTTACAGGTCAGACATGGCACGTCATGTCCGTACAATCTGCGCATCCCGAGCTAATCCGTATTGCTCGATTTACTATTTGGGTATCATTGTACTTTTACAAGATTGTTGAACATGGCATATGTGTATTTCATTGATTATTGAATCTGCGCAATGCCTCCTCTGCGCTCACTTCAATAGGCTGGCCATTAGCATCGGAAATAATTACAGTCTCACCGAGTTTAGCCTTGCGTTCAAGCAGAACCGTTTGAGCATGCGCAATGTTCTCACGAATACGTTCAAAAAGCCTTATTTCTTCTTTTTCAGACATTGTTCTTCTATTTTTGAAAGTTGATAATTATCAATAATAACGTTCCTTTCAACAATGGGTTTGATCTTGTCAGCATTATTATATAAGGACCAAAGATCTACTATTGGTACAAAAATTTCAAAAAGATTGATTAGCCCGAGCCAATACCTGCGATGAATTACATCCCTGGGGATATTGTGGCCACCGGAGGCTACTCTTGAGGCTACTCTAATCTCTGCCATTTCCGGCGAAGGTAACCAAAAGAAAAGGAGGGTCACCGTATAACCGGCATCCTTGGCTCTTTGCACCAATTTTTTGTAAGAGCGAGTTGCCAAAGTAGTTTCTATAGCGAAAGATTTTTGCAAGGCCAGAAGTGTATCAATTCGTTTGAGCATCAATTTCCCCGCCTCGATGGCCATTTCTTCAGGATGGAACGGAGAAAGACCTTTGGCAATCTCATCTGCGTTCACAAACTCCTCGCAGTTCAGGACTCCAGGGAGCACAGACATTGAAGCGGTGGTTTTTCCCGCGCCATTGCATCCGGCTATGATATAGAGATTTGGCATATTTTAACCCATGAAAAATTTGCAGTCAGTAGAATGACTGCTTGTAGCAAATTTACCGATTTTTACTGACTTTACAAAACGTTATTTGGATTAGCAATTATCGCTGTCCGATAAAAATTTTGACCTATACGCCAAGTTTTATCGGACAGCAAAAAAATTCTTTAGGGTATGAAAAGACGACGCCGTCAGTTCTTCGGGGAAGAACTGACGACGTATATATTATCGTCTATGTTATAATTTACTGGAATTTGGCGGGGTTAGCGGAGGATCAGCATGGCATCGCCGTAGGCACCGAATTTGTAGCCCTCTTTGATGGCGATTTCGTAGGCTTTCATGATGAGGTCGTAGCCGCCGAAGGCGCAGACCATCATCAGCAATGTAGACTGCGGAAGATGGAAGTTCGAGACCATCGATGTGCAGACGGTGAAGTCATACGGGGGGAAGATGAACTTGTTGGTCCAGCCTGAATATGTCATCAGGTGTCCGTTCATGCAGACGCTTGTCGCCAGGGCACGCATAGTCGAGGTCCCGACAGCGCAGACCTTGCTTCCGCGGTCTTTTGCCGCATTGACCATATCGACAAGTTCCTGTTCGACGATCATCTCTTCGGAATCCATCCGGTGTTTCGTCAGGTCTTCGACATCGATGTCGCGGAAATTTCCGCGGCCGCAGTGTAGAGTCAGGAATCCTCGCTCGACGCCTTTGATCTCCAGACGTTTCATCAGCTCGCGTGAGAAATGAAGTCCGGCGGCCGGAGCCATGACTGCTCCTTCGTTGCGCGCATATATGTTCTGGTATCTCTCGGCATCTTCCGGCTCGGCCCGGCGCTCGATATAGTCGGGAAGCGGAGTCTCGCCCATGGCGAACAGGTTGGCCTTGAACTCGTCATGCGGTCCGTCATAAAGGAACCGGAGCGTTCTTCCGCGGTTGGTCGTGTTGTCGATCACCTCGGCGACCATCGATTCGTCATCTCCGAAATAGAGCTTGTTGCCGATCCGGATCTTGCGTGCCGGTTCGACAAGAACATCCCAGAATTTATTTTCTTCGTTAAGCTCCCGGAGAAGGAAGACTTCGATACATGCTCCGGTCTTCTCCTTGTTGCCGAAAAGACGGGCCGGAAATACCTTGGTGTCATTGAAGACGATCACGTCGCCTTCATCGAAATAGTTGATAAGATCTTTGAAGATATGGTGTGTAATCGATCCGTCACGGGTATCGACCACCATCATTCTGCATTCGTCACGCTGTTCTGAAGGGTGCGTGGCGATCAGGTTGTCGGGCAGTTTAAACTTGAATTGCGATAGTTTCATGTATCAACAGACTTTTGCGCACTTTGTCAGTGTCCGGAAACCGTGTGGTCTAAGTTTATTATTGGCTTAACCGGACACAGTATCAGCCACTTTGCGCGTGCGCGCGAAATGGCTCATTTTCTTAACGTCTCTTTTCTGCAATTATTGTGTCGTGATGTTGTCCGGTTCCCGTTTTTTTTGAAATGAGGCTGCGGACTCCGGGGTTACGACACTCAGCAAGCTGATGGGTTATGAGACGGGTTCTTGTTTTCTTCGGGCATCTTCACCGGGGCGTTGGCTATCAATTCAGCAGCCTGTTGCGGGCTGACACAGTCCTCAATACTGATGTCGCCGACGCGTGTGCGCCGGAGCGCCGTCAGGTGTGCGCCGCTTCCGAGGGCCTGACCGATGTCCCGTGCGAGGGCTCGGATATAGGTGCCTTTGCTGCATACTATCCTGAGCCTCAGCTTCTCCGGCAGTTCGCTTTCGAGCATTTCGAGCTCGTCTATCACGAGCGGTTTCGCCTTCAGCTCGACTTCCTCTCCTTTTCGGGCAAATTTATAGGCGCGTTTTCCGTCAATCTTCACCGCTGAGTAAACCGGTGGCACCTGCATGATAGTACCCGTGAAGCGGGGCAGTATGTCGCGGACAAGATCTTCGGTGATATGTTCAAAGGGAAAGTGGGCATCAATTTCGGTTTCGAGATCGAAACTCGGAGTAGTCGCTCCGAGGGTCAGTTCCGCGATATATTCCTTTGTTCCTGCCTGAAGCCGGTCTATCTCTTTTGTCGCACGGCCGGTGCAGATGATCAGTACGCCGGTCGCGAGCGGATCGAGCGTGCCCGCGTGACCAACCTTGAATTTCTTCACGCCGAGACGTCTCTGGATCGCACTTCTGACACGCTTGACAGCATCGAAAGATGTCCAGGTCAGCGGCTTGTCGATGCCTATTACCTCTCCGGAAATGAAATCGAGCATATTTCTGATAGTTAACATTAACTCATCGGGTCTTAAATTAGGTAAAAATAGCCCTGTAAAGACCGTCAGATAATTAAAGTATGCGAAAAACTGAGTTAACAGATGCAAAAACTATTGACAACGGGAGTTTCGTGTCTTAAATTTGCATCGTGTTTTTCATGGTATTAGATTTAAGGTTAGAGGATTAGTTGTCGTGAGACACCTAATCTTTTTTTTGTTGCAATACGGAAGGGGCTGATGCCCCTTGTTTTGTTTATGGGGCAAGTTCCTCGAGACACTTCTTGACCTCCTCGTCTGTCTTCGTCAGCTTCTCCTTGCAGAATTTCAGAAGTTCCAGGGCGCGGGACGTGTACTTCGCCAGATTGTCTATGTCACAAGAGGGTGACTGCATTTTCTGAACCAGCTGTTCGAGTTCGGTTATCGCTTCTGTATATGTCATCTGTTATTTCTAATTTCGGGTTAATGGTCAGACTTCAAGCCCGGATTGTTCAGGGATTTTCAGGTCCGCATAACTCATGCGCTTCAAGTCCCATAAGTAACGTAAAAACGGGAAGTTAAAGTCTGCCGAGCCATTCAGGTGTTCTCGTCTGGCCGGCAGTGCGGTTAAGTTCTTCGGCAACTATCGACGTGCATCCCTGGGAAAGGGCATATTCGTCGGTATCTGTCGCCTCCGGCTCTTCATTGATGAAGTATCCCGTCAGCCAATAGAACGTGCGCCCATGAGGGTCCTGATATTCTTTGAATTCCTCTGACCATCGGCCGCGGCACGCGCGTGTAAGCCTGATTGGCATTCCTTTCTGCGCACCCTTCGGAATATTGACATTCAGGCAGACTCCCTCCGGAAGTCCATTTTTCAAGACTCCGGAAACTACCCGCTCCACGACATCCTCACAAGCGGAAAAATCTGCGTCCGGATCGTGATCCGTCAGGGAGAATCCGACAGCCGGAACATTCCATGAGCAACCCTCGAAAACGGCACCCATTGTTCCGGAATAAAGGACATTAACAGATGCGTTCGAGCCGTGATTGATTCCGGCTACGACGAGATCCGGCTTCACGCCTTTGAGAATGGTGTGCTGGGCTATCTTGATGCAATCCACCGGAGTTCCTGAGCAGTGCCACATCTCGCACCCCTCCACGGGACTATCGGTCTTGGCGATCCATAGGGGAGAGTTGAAAGTAAGAGCCATTGACTGGCCGGATCTTCCTGCATCGGGACACACTGCCACGACTTTGCCGAATCTCGAGAGCCATTTCATCAGCTCCCGGACGCCTTTGGCCTGATAGCCGTCATCGTTGCTTAAGAGAATGAGCATATTTTGAATTTATTAATTGTCAATTTTTTATGACCCGGATTCTTTACTTTTATGAGTCAGTTTCTTGAAGTGACCGGATCCGGATTCTGAGGGCCCGGTCCGATTGTTTTATCCCCTCGAATAGATACGTTTCACGCGGGGCGAGACCGATGTCAGTATCTCGTATGGGATCGTTCCGATCGCTTCCGCGAGACTTTCGACCGGCATCGAGGTTCCGAAGATTTCGACCGGATCGCCGGGTTTCACGTCGATACCTGTCGCGTCTATCATGCATGCATCCATACAGATGTTGCCGATTGTCGGACATTCATGGCCGTTGATGCGCACTTTGATAGCGCCATTCCCGAACCTGCGGTTCATTCCGTCGGCATATCCGATCGGAATGGTGACTATTCTTGCCGGCGATGTCAGGATTCCCTTCCGCCCGTAGCCTATGGCCTCGCCGGCCTCATAATCACGGACATTGATCACGACCGTGCGTAAGGTCGAGACGACGGCCGGCGCCGGCTGGATCTCCGGAGGGAGGATCCGGGCACCGTATAGCCCGATTCCGAGACGTGCCATGTCGTAATGGTACTGTGGAAAGCGAAGGATTCCGGCGGTGTTGAGGATATGTCTGAGAAACGGGACGGGGCTTTCGGAAAGCATGTATTCCGTCAGCCGTTCAAAGCAGGCTAACTGGCCGAGTGTGTATTCATCCATGTCAGGACAGTCTGCTGTCGCAAGGTGGGAGAAGACGGACCGTATTGTCACGTTGCGTTGCGAACGGATGCGCTCCATGAGTGCCGGAAGTTCTTCTTCGACAAAACCTGTCCTGTGCATCCCGGTGTCCAGCTTGATGTGGATCGGGTAATCCTCGATTCCCCGTTTCTCAGCTTCGCGGATCACATCCTCGAGCATCGCCGGCGAATATATTTCCGGCTCGAGCCGGTACTCGAACATTGAGGCGTATGAGGGAACTCTCGGGTTCATGACCATCACCGGCATAGTAATTCCGTGGCGTCTCAACTCTATCCCTTCGTCCAGCACGGCCACCGCGAGATATGCGGCGCCACAGTCCTGAAGGACACTGGCGATCTCGGTGCTCCCGGCTCCGTAGGCCGAGGCCTTGACCATGCAGACAAGTCCTGTTCCCTGGGGAAGCCTTCCGCGGAAAGTGTTGTAATTCTCGATCACTCCGTCGAGGCTTACCTCCAGCACTGTCTCGTGGGTCCTCGCTTCGAGCATTCTCGATATTTCTCCGATCCTGAACTGCGGGGCTCCCTTCAGAAGAATCATCTCATTGATGAAATCCGCAGCCGACATTTCGGCTGTCATTTCTCCGGTATTGTCGAAGAATCTCGTCTCGCGTGCGAATCCGAAGAGAGCCGAGTGCCGTTTAAGGTTCGGACCGATACAGATGACCCTTGATATTCCGCGATTCCTGAGCATCTCGGCCAGCACTCCGAATTCAACTTCCGAATCGCCTCCCTCATTGTCCGGATCGCTGACGATGACCGTCAGACTCTGTCCTCCGGAGGCCCTCCGCCTCATGAAGTCCAGAGCCGGATCGAGCGAGGAGAAATCGCTCGTATAGCTGTCTTCAATCAGCGAGCAACCGTTCATTCCTTCGACCACATTGAGTCTTGTCCCGACGGGGTGCAGACAGCGGAAACGCTCTGCTATCTCCTCGTCTCCGAAGCCTTCCGAGAGCATGAATGCGAGGGCATTAGCGGCGTTCTCGATGTCGGCCGCAGATCCGGAAGGTATGGCTATTGCTCCCTGCCTTCCATTAAAGTCATATCCGAGCTTTCCATTTCCGGCAATGCGGATCTTCAGCGGCGAGTCACCGCCTTTCTGTGTCCACGAAATAAACTCGGTCTCAGGATGTTTCAAGGCCAATTTTTCAGCACTCCTTCTGAGCCGGACATTGTCGGCGGGATAAATCACTCTTCCGGCACCCTCCGCGAGCGACATTTTCTCGTCGGCCTTTTCCTGCATTCCCCCGAACCCTTCGGAGTGGGCAGTCCCGACGTTGGTTATGATTACAGTGTCGGGTGCAATCATGTCGCGCAGGACACCCATTTCCCCCTTTCTGGATATTCCGGCCTCGATTATGGCTATGTCGGTCTGAGGCTGTATTTCCCAAAGCGACAGAGGGACGCCGATTCTCGAGTTGAAACTGCGTGGAGAGCGCGAAATCTTGCGGAGCGGAGCGAGAAGCTGGAACAGCCATTCTTTCAGAGTCGTCTTCCCCCGGGATCCGGTGATGGCAACCCTGCGGGTAGCATTTGAACCTCCGAGTGCCCCGATTTTCTGGAGAGCCGCGAGCGTATCATCTGTCTCAATGAGGACAGCTTCAGGCATACTGAACCGCATCTCGTCGCTTACCCTCCCTTTTTTAACGACAAAAGAGCGGACACCTTTCGAATAGAGTTCGGGAATGAAAGCGTGACCGTCACCGGTCGGGGTGACGATGGCAAAGAATAGTGTTGCGGAGGGCTCGGACAGGCTGCGCGAGTCGGTCAGAAGGCGTGTGACGGTTCTGTTCAGACCCTTCACATCGCCGTTGCCGGTCAATATCCTTGATATGTCAGATAAATCGGTAACCATAGCTTCATTCCTTTGCCACTGTCTCAGGATTATCCGTTCCTGCTGTTTCGATCTTTGAGAGGAGCGTTCCTCCGGCCAATGTGGTCTCAATCAGATCACCTTCCGACAATCCCTCTGTCGATCGGAGGGCGCGGCCGTTGATGCGTGTGATGGAATATCCTCTTTTGAGTGTGGCGGCGGGGTCGAGTGCGTTGACGAGACTGCAGAGCGCTTCCAGCTTCTGCTCTCCTCTCCCGATTACGACAGGCGCCGCTGTCAGGATGGATTTGCCGATTGCTTCAAGCCGTTGGGTTTCAGACACAATCCTGTTATGTGTAGCTGCTTCGACCCGGCTCCTCAGCTGTTCGATTCTCAGGCGTCCGCCGGATGTCGCTCTCGATGCGATCGCAGGGAGCAGGAGGGCGGTGCGTGACAACTGTTCGCGGGCTTCGGAGAGCCTTGTATTCGCGAGAACGGGAATCAGAGAACTCAGGTTGTCGAGACGGTGACGGTCGCCGGTCAGCCGGTCGGTCGCCAGACGGGTGATGGTGGTCACCATATCATCGGCCAATCCCCATGCTGTTCTGAGCCGGTCAATCAGCCAAGCCGCAACGGCTGTTGGGGTCTTGCAGCGGACGCAGGCGATCTCGTCGAGAACGGTGCGGTCGCGTTCATGTCCGATCCCGACGATCACCGGAAGAGGGGAGAGGGCAACGCGACGGGCCAGTTCGAGATTGTCGAAGCCGTTGAGGTCCGATGCGGCTCCGCCACCGCGGATAATGACAATCATGTCCCACATTCCGGCGTTAGCCTCAATCATGTCGAGAGCCGCGATCACGCTTCTTGCTGTCTGGTCTCCCTGAAGCCGGGCCGGGAAGAGGACCGGATAAAACACGAAATTCTCCGGAGTGGATGTAATCTGATGGACGAAATCGCCATAACCGGCCGCGCTTTCAGAAGAAATGACCGCTATCCGCTGTGGAGCAAGGGGGACGGGAAGATGACGGTTTCTATCTGTCAATCCCTCCTTCTGGAGTGCTTCGAGGATCTCACGGCGGATGCGTTCCATGTCGCCGATCGTATATGACGGTTCGACATCCGTGATCGAGAATCCCATTCCGTAGGCAGGATGAAAAGAGACCTGACCGCGGACCATCACCTTGATTCCCGACTGGAAGTATACGCCCGTAGCCTCCAGAAGTTTCATGTTCACCCGTCTGACATTGGGTTGCCAGATCATTCCCTTTATCCGGGCAAGGTTGTTCCCGTTGGCATCTTTCTCGAGAAGATCCATATACCAATGGGTGCCTTTGCCGCCGCTGACCTGAGACAGTTCGGCGACAACCCATACGTCGCGGAGTTCCGGCGTTCTTGCGACGGACTCTGAAATCAGCCTGTTCAGCTGGCTGAGTGTCAGTGGAGCGGCATTCATTTAGTGCTCATCGGCGCGAGTCTGCGGAGCGCTCCGCTTTCGGGCGAGAAAGTGGCCTCGTAAGGCTCTTTTTTATCTGAGAAAAGTGAGGGCTGCAGTCCGAATGTGATTCCGAACTGACCGAATTCGAAGCTTTTTTTCGCAAGAGTCTTTCCTTCATGGCTGATGGAGACCTCGCCTGTCGCCGGCACGTTATAGGCCACAGCATCTTTTGGCAATTTCTTCGGCTCCCCTTTCGCATCGAGCGGGGTCTCCGCTTCCGATGTGATCTTGAGGGAGAGGCGCACGGGGCTTCCGCTGAGGTCATCGGGTTCGACGAAACCGGCGAAATCGCTCATCCTGAAAAGGATGCTTTCTCCTTCTTCGGACGGTATCAGGGTGTATGACCTCACATAGGTTTCGGTCGTCACTTCGCCCGTGAAGGCCCGTTTGATCGCATCTTCCTGATTCTGCAGATTGGCGAGCATGATCTCGAGCTGGCGGCCGTCGGTAGGCATGGTCTCTGCTGTTCCGCGTGTCAGCGCGATTCTTGCCTCGCGGATATCCATGAGGTTGGAAGCGAGCATTTCCGCCTGTTTGTATGTGGACTGGCAGGCGAGGAAATCTTCATCGACATATTGAAGATATTCTTCGATCGGCTTTTCGGCTTCGGCCGGGGCTTTAGGCCTGTAGGCGACGGGGACACGGGGTGCTTCAGGTTCTGTGTTGATTCCGAGAAGCATTCCGTCTTCGGCGACAGCCACAGCGACAGCAGATCCTGGTTTAAGCTGCATGACGTAGGTCGCTTCCGGATCGGCCACACCATAAGTATCCAACCCGATCGCGCTGAGCTCCCACTTGATATTGTCTTCGCGGACGACCTTGTCGGTCCCGATGAATTTGGCTGCATAGCGGAAGAAAGGTCCGGCTTTCGACACAGTCCGGGTCGCCGTTGCGGTCACTTCGATTCCGGTCTGCGGGAGCTGGTAGACAACTCCGTAGTCATTGCTTTTGTCGGCAGTGAGGAGCCGGGTCTGTTGCGCCGCAACCGGGAGGATAGCCGCCATGCAAAGCACACAGAAGCAGAGACGGAGGATGGAATATTTCATTGGATGGCTTTTGCTTTGGGTGAAGGATTGATGATCTTGTGGATCGCACGGCCGATCCGGTCGGCTATATCTCCCGCGGTCATTCCATACTCACCGAGTTCTTCGGCCGCTATGTCGCCCGCAAGCCCGTGAACGAATACTCCGAGGGTAGCCGCATGCTCCGGCCGGAAACCTTGTGCCATGAAGCCGGTGATCACACCCGTCAGCACATCGCCCGATCCGGCGGTCGCCATACCCGGGTTTCCCGTTGAGTTGAAATAGACGCGTCCTGTGGGTCGGATGATAGCCGTATGGTGACCTTTGAGCACGATGATCAGGTTGTAGTATTTCGCCATTTCGATCGCCTTTTTCAGGCGTTCCTCGCTTGTCCTGTGTTCGCCGAAAAGCCGGTCGAACTCGCCGGCATGGGGAGTGATGACGGTGTTCAGGGGAACGAGCGAGAGGAGAGCGGGACGTTTCGCGATACAGTTGAGGGCGTCTGCATCCAGAACGAGAGGTGATTTCGAATTCTTGAGCAGGGCTTCGAGGGCATCGACAGTCTGATCATGAGTTCCGATTCCGGGTCCGGCTCCGACTGCGCCATGCTTGTGGTGAACGGTCATGTCGGAGATGATGCGTTCGTTCCGGTCCGGTTCGAACATAGCTTCGGCCACTGCCGTCTGGACGATCTGGCAACCGATCATCGCGCTGTGAATGGTAACGAGTCCCGCGCCTGATTTCAGACAAGCCCGCGCGGCGAGCACCGCGGCACCCATCATTCCCATCGAGCCGGCGAATATCAGTGCCGAGCCATAGTCGCGCTTTGCGCTGAAAGGCCGACGCGGATGCAGCAGCGGTCTGACGGACCGGTTTTCAACCAGCATGAATTCTGTCGGAGTCTCCTTGATCGCTTGCTCGTCGAGATCGATATCGAGGACCTTCCATTCGCCGATCACATCGGCGTTATCCTCGAACATGAAGCTCAGGCGCGGTTGCTGGAATGTCAGAGTGAGGTTGGCGTGGATCATGTCACGCGGATTATAACCTGCGTTCCATTCCGAGAAAAGGCCCGAAGGGGAGTCTATCGAGATCACGAAAGCGCCGCTTTCGTTGACGAGACGTGCGAGCGCGGCGAATCCTCCTGCCATCGGCTTCTTCAGGCCGGACCCGAAGAGACCGTCAATGACCACATCGTCAGCCGAGAGATAAGGCGGATTGAACTGAGTCGTGATTTCCGTGAAATCAATCTCAGGGATTGTGATCAGTCGGTTCTTCTGCTGTTCATTGTCATAGCTCAGATGTTTTCTGATGTTGAACAGGAATACCTCGAGTCGGCGGTATCCTTGTTCAAACAGCTGACGGGCCACAGCAAGAGCATCTCCTCCGTTATTGCCCGGACCGGCAAGAATAACGATCCGTTTGCTCGGGAGGAAACGGGACACGACCTCGAACGTCACGGCATTAGCCGCGCGTTCCATAAGCTCGACGCTGTCTATCTGCTGGCGTTCGCATGTAGCGCGGTCAATCTCGTGCAGCTGCGAACCTGTGAAGATCTTCATATAGCAGGCAATAGCAAGGTTTGAACCGCAAATTTAGCAAAACTTTCGCAGGATAACAACCTCCACGACCTGAACAGACAAACAATTTCCGTTCCAAACGGATAGTCTCAAAAGGGGTCTTGGCGCGGATCTGTTAATCTTGAGTTCGAAATTAACCTACTTTCCCGTTGGTAAGCTCATTTTGAAGGAAAGAATAAACGTACCGGCTGCTTTGAAAGTATAAGCCGGTCGAAGGATCACAGATTCTGGAATATGTGTCAGAGTCATAAAGAGTGCTCAATGCCCGCTCCAAATCAAGACCATAGTCCTTGATCAAGAATTGCACTATGTCGGATGCAACCCCTTCTTTTAAATACTTGAATTCTTTGGTCATAATACCGTTAAAAATTTTATTGCTTCCATACTTCCGAAAAAATATTGGAATGTGATCCCTTTCAGATATTTTAATTTTTCCAACAGCATCTTTTTGTCAATCAATTCATCTTTATATTTTCTCAATTGTAATCCTACTTTATCATCGGCTATCGGTCCATATACAAAATCGTAGTTATCTACCTCATAGCCTTCTCTATTGGCAACTATGAAGTCAAGCCAATCCTCCGAGTAGGAATTGAAACTCTTGATTTTCAGTCCGGATGATTTCATTCCTTCCAGGTCGAATTCAAATCTTGTGACAATCGGTGTGCCTCCGCATATCTGTGATTTGAAATTTGCCATTTCCTCAGCCTGAGGCCAATTGTCAGACAAATAGAAGCCTTTGCCGAAATCTTTGAAAGGTTTCGATTTTGCAAGATCTATTACTTTAATCTCGCAATTAGATCCGTGATATAATATCATAACTTTCCGCCGTATTGTCTGCAGAACATGGCGACACTGTCCACAGCCTCATTAAAATCTAAGGTATGGATAATTCCATAGTTCTCTTTCAGGAATGATATCCCCTTATGAAAACTTATATATCGGTAGGCCTGCTTATCGGTAAGATTGTATCTGGTAGCAAATTCACTTACCAGACCTACTATATATTCTATTAAATCTTGTACATTAGGTGTCATTTCGCCGGGGGATTGATCTTGGAATAAATAATTTGATAATTATCTATTCAGTGGCAAAGTTACAATAAAAAAACGAATTATCTGTGATCGTGGTGTGGATCGTGCTTATGATGCTTCGGGGCCTTTTGCTTTTTGGGCTTTTTCGGTTTCTTCGGTTTCTTGGGAGGTTTCGGGGGTTTGGGGGGCTTGTGATAACCGGGACGTGTCGTTCCTTCAACGTAGATTGTTCCATTCCCGAACTCATTTGAGTAGTTATGTGCGACGCCTACACGGCCTGACGAGCACGAGACCAGTCCGGACAGCATGGCGATGAGCAGGGAAGCTACCCAGATTGAATTGCGGTGTCTCAACCGTGAGCATAAAGAAGCAAGAGTGTCTTTCATATCGAATAAGGTTTGACAGATAAACACCCTATGTCCTCCAATAGTTGGAATCTTCTGAAAAAGATCTGTGTGTTGGTATGCGCTAAAATCCTTGAATGCCTGCGGATGGAGAGGGCGATGACGATAAAGCGGAGTGT
>CAYMTQ010000039.1:0-17685 GCA_964393395.1 uncultured Sangeribacter sp. | reverse complement strand
AGGAAAAATTTGCTAATTTTGCAATCGTGAAACGACAGGAATTCAAACTCAGAATAATGGCCGTCATCGGCCTTTTTGTTTTGGGTATGGTGCTATTCGCCATATTCTTCCCCCGGGGAGGCCGTGGTTCTCTGGCTTCGGGTGCGGAAGGCGACGGTCGTTTCGCTTGGTCCGATACCCTGACCAACACCTCTTCTTCCTACGCCCCGCTTGCTCCGATGGACAGCCGGATCGGTCAGTTCATGAACCGTTTCGGCCTGCGCGGTTTCCAGTTGGCTGTCGTGCGCAACGACTCCCTTCTCTATGCAAAAGGCTATGGCTGGGCCGATCAGGAAGCCGGGGTGAAGATGGATGCCTCCCATTACATGAGGATTGCTTCAGTCTCGAAACTCGTGACGGCCATCGCCGTCATGAAGCTCGTCGAGCAGGGGCGTCTGTCGCTCGATTCGCGCGTCACAGGTCCCGGTGGAATCCTGAATGACAGGGATTTCCTCGAAGCGATAGGTGACGGGCGTCTCGATTCCCTTACTGTCGACCACCTTCTTCAGCACACGGGCGGCTTCTCGAACCGTCGCGGCGATCCGATGTTCAATCTGCGCGACGTGATGATGCAGAACCGGCTTCAGACCCCTCCGACACCGCGCGAGATTGCCAAGATAGTCTTCTCGCGCCGTCTTGTCGCGACCCCGGGTACTCACCGCCACTATTCCAATTTCGGCTACATGCTCCTTTCGCTCGTGATCGAGAAAGTCACGGGCAAAAGTTATTGGGACTATGTGAATGAAGAAATTCTCGGACCGGCCGGAGTTCCTGTTTTCTTCCCCGCGACCAACTATTATTCCGAGCGCCACGAAGGTGAGGTGAAGTATTATGCCGCCGACGACGAGATTGTAGAGGAATTCAATCTTTCCGGCAAGATGGTGCCGCGGGCCTACGGAGGCAATGATTACCGCGCCCTGATGGGTGGTGGTGGATGGGTGGCGACAGCTCCCGGTCTCGCGCGTCTCGCGAGCGCGATAGACCTCAATCCCGGTGTACCCGACATACTTTCGCCCAAGTCGATCGCTCTGATGACGGCCATTGACCCCGAAGACCGGCTCAATGTCGCCCGCGGCTGGGCCAAGATTGAGAAGGATGGCCGGTGGGTAAGGACCGGAACGCTCTGCTCGACCCATGCGCTGGTCGAGCGTTTCCCCAATGGCGAGATATGGGTCTTGCTGACAAACAGCGGTGTCTGGAGAGGTCCGAAGTTCTCGTCAGACATGATCCGTCTCGTCAACGACCTGCGTGAACGTTATTCCTCTTCTCTCCCGAAGCGCAATCTCTTCAACTAACCCCGGCTCCTTATTATTCATTTTCTTTTTATTGCTGTTCCGCCTATAATTTACCATAGTTCAAAATGGTTGGGCCATCTGTCCACTCTTCAGTTGTAAAGTCAAAAATTTCGATTTACAAGTCCTTTTTCAAATAGAACAGAATAAAAAAAGAAGTTACGGAACTTTTCTATGTCGGCTCTTTCGAGCCTTATTCGGAGCGGGCGGATCCTCGCGGAACTTTTTATTAATCAAGTTCTGACGCAATGGGTTACTGAATTCCCGCTGACCTGACCTGACCCTCGCGGAACGACATTTCACATGCTTTTCTCACCTCTGGAATGTTCTTATAAAGAACCCTTCTTATCAATATCGTTGACCAACCGGTAAATACCTCCTGATAAAGGATATTCGCCATTAAATTTTTTTGTTGAAAAATCTTCAACTCCAAAATTAATCAGATAGCCCAATCTGAAATCGGCAAGTTTCAGATAAGTGTTCAATTGCCTTATTTCGGACTCTGTGATATATCTCAGTGCCTTTACCTCAATTATTACCCTGCCTTCTACCACGACATCCGCTAGAAAGGAGTCACCTATTTCTATTCCCTTATAGAGTGCCGGTAAAGATACTTGTGTCTTGACACTGTATCCTTTTTGAGAGATTTCCCATGCCAATGCCTGTTCATAGTATTTCTCTCGTAATCCTCTTCCAGCTTCTTTCCTTACAGCGTAAGCAGAGCCAATTATGTCATAACCGATCTTTTCAAAATCTTTGTTGAGTGCCATGCAGGTTTAGGTTATAAGGGACTGAATCTTAAATTCATAACAAAATTACAAAATTTTCGGATTTATACCCAACTAATGAAAGTCGAAGTCCGGATCAGATTCAGACCTTTCATGAAATAGACGTTCCGTGAGTCTCCGGTCAGGTCCGGGTGACTCCGTAACCCATTGCGTCCTGATATGCTTAATATTAAAAAGTTCCGCGAGGGTCCGCTCGATCCGAATCAGGCTCGCCGGAGCCGACAAAAAAGTCCGTAACTTTTTTTCTTTTAAGTTCTTTTCAAATTTTCCTTTTTCAGATTTTTCCAATATGGGAGTGGAAATTGAAAATGGTGACCCGTCAACAGTAATATAGGTGTTTGACCGATACACTTTGACCCTTTGTAAGTTTTATGGGCAGGATTTTATCGGGCAGAAGATTTTTTTTTTATTGCGTGCGGGTCAGGGCGTTACGGACCGGGCGGGCCTCCCGTTCGAGGCTGTCCAACCGTGCTCTCTCCGGAAGCTTTCCGAGGAGCAGATATTTCCTTTGAAGAACGCGGCGGCATCTGTCGGCTATGATGACCGAATCGAGCCCGGCTATCTGTCTGATCGCTTCGGCCGTAGACATCGGCGCGAGCACTATGTCTGCCCCGGCTCTGATGGCGTCGGCAGCGGTGTATTTTCCGACAGCGCTCATGTTCATCGCGTCCGTAATCACCAGACCTCTGAATCCCAATTCTTTACGCAGAAGTGTGTCCAGCATCGCCGGCGAGACCGTCGCCGGCCGTCCTGTCGCGTCGAGTGCCGGAACAGAGAGATGACCTGGCATCACGGACGAAAGACCCGCCTCGGAATATCGCCGGAAGGGAACGAGGTCGATCGAGTCGAGTTCCCCGCGCGAAGCACTGATGACGGGGAGCGTCCGGTGTGAATCGGACGTCGCACGGCCATGCCCCGGAAAGTGCTTGGCCACGCTGATGACGTTTCCATCTTCGGTTCCGCGCGCATAAGCCACAGCCATCCTGGCCGTACGCTCCGGATCTTCGCCAAACGAACGATAGGAGAGTCCCCCCTGGGGCGAGTCGGTTCCGATCACATCGACAACCGGTCCGAGAAGCATGTTGATCCCGACAGACCGGCACTCACGGGCCATCTCATAGCCATAATCATAAAGTGCATTTTCCGATGCTTCGGGGCTGATCCTGCGGTTAGCCGGGAAACGCGGGGCGTCCGATAACCTCATGGCGAGTCCCCATTCTCCGTCAATTGCTACAAATGGAGGAACAGCGCTCCAGGCCGACAGGGAATCGGCTATCGTCCGCGCTTCCTGAAGTGTCCCCTGTAGAAGCAGCAGCCCTCCGACTTTCAGCGAAACGGCATACTCCCGGACCTGCACCATGGCGCTCTCTTCCGTCCGTGCATAAACCGCCGGCATCACGAGCTGGGCCGCCCTTTCCGCCGCGTTCATTCCGGCCATGACCGAATCGGCCCAGTGTGCCGCCTCTTCCTGAAGATCCTCTCGCACGATCTCCTCGGGAACGGGCGGGAGGGTGTGGCGCAATCCACACCCTCCCGTGATTATCAGAAGGAATAATATACCTGCGATTGATTTTCCAGACTTCATTCCGGTCTCACATCGGTGGTGAATCTCGGACTCATGTCCGGAGCGATCGGAAGGCCGAGCGAGGTCAGGAGATTGACATATCTCATCACCGGGACCGCCATCTCCTGCGGGTCTGTCCAAATTACCTCTCCGCGACCGAATCCGGTCAGGTCATCGTTGCCCTGGGCGACATAGTCGATCGTCATCATGTTGTAATACTTCTCGGGATCGACCGGCTCGAGATTGATATAGGCGTTGCGAAGATCTCCGTCGGGATCCGTCACTACCCTCATCTCTCTGCTGACTCCCTCGCCCCCCTTGCGTGCGGCGACACGGAGCGCATCCAAAATGTCGGAACCTTTGAGGCGTGTGATCACCATCCGGTTCGCGAAGGGGAATGTCGAGAGAATAAGGCCCTCGGTGACATCACCCTCCGGCATCGCGGAGCGGATTCCGCCGACATTCATCACGGCGAAGTCGAGCGGCGCGATGTCATGTCCCGCTTTCCGGAGCGAATCGGTCACAAGATTCCCGTACCATGACGCATAATCCGCAATCCAGTTGGGATAACCACCTGTCCTTTCGGAATTTGAAAGTTTCTGGAGGGACCGGGCGATGACCCTGCTGTTGACCGAATCTACCTTCGCCTTATACGGGTCGAGGAATGTCTTTATCTTCTTGTCAAACGCACTCTCGGGGAACCTGTCGGTCACTGGAATCAGCTGATAGTCGAAATCGGCCGGTGTCCCGTTCTTCAGGTCGTCGAGGTCAATCTTGATATACCCGAGGTACCTTCCCGACTTTCCTGTCTGGACAACGAGAACGGGCTTCCCTTCCGAGTTGCGGAAGAGATGAGGCTTCGAGGGATCGTCCGGTTTTAGCAGGGTGTGGGAATGGCCGCCGATGATGATGTCGATATCTTTCGAGGCCTCTGCGAGTTCGATGTCGGTCGCCTTCTCATTCTCCTTGACATAGCCGATATGGGTGACGGCCACGACGAGGTCACACCCTTTTTCTTTCAGGAGCGCGGCCGTCCGGTTCGCCTCGGCGATTGCGTCACGATAGACAAGTCCTTCGTAGTTTTGCTTGGAGATCAGGCTCTCGGGATCAATGTTGATGCCCATGAAACCGATCTTCTTTCCGTCTATCTTCTTGATTACGTATGGCTCGAACATCCCCTTCAGCGGTGTGCCGGAGAAATCATAGTTGGTCGCCAACCGGCTCGCCTTCACGTCTTTATAATATTTCGCGAGTTCCTCGAGGCCGTTGTCAAATTCATGGTTACCCAGAATCCTGACGTCATAATCCATCATGTTCATGACCGGATATTCGACGTCGCCCTTGAAATATTTGAAATAGAGCGTTCCCTGGACCATGTCGCCGGCGTCGACGAGCAGGACATTCTTCTCCGCCTTGCGTACGGAGTCGATCAGGGCCTTTCGCTGGAGCACGCCCCCCATTCCGTCGGGCCCCGGTTCGATCAGGGAGTGGGTGTCGTTGGTGTGCAGAATGACAAGATCCTTCGCTTCCGCCGGAGCGAAAGGAAGGATCATGGTGGCCGCCATGGCCAGTTTGAGGAGTGTATTCATTATTTTATAAAATGGGCTCTTAGAGGCCTTACATGGAAAATTAAGGTCGTCCCGGGTCTAATCTCAGCTGATCAGGTCTTCTCCGGTCATCTCCGATGGCTTCGGGAGACCGAGGATGTGGAGCAGTGACGGAGCGACATCTGCCAGACGTCCATCCTTCACTTTCGCGTTCTTGTCGCCTACATAAATGAAGGGAACGGGGTTCAGCGAGTGGGCGGTGTTGGGCGTGCCGTCTTCGTTGATAGCGTGGTCGGCATTGCCGTGGTCGGCGATGATGATTGTCTCGTATCCGTTGCTCTTGGCTGCCTCGACGACTTTCTCGACGCATTTATCGAGAGTGGCCACAGCTTTCTGGATCGCGGGATATACGCCCGTGTGGCCGACCATGTCGCCGTTGGCGAAGTTGACCACGATGAAATCAAACTTTCCGGTGCCGATGGCCTCCACAAGCTTGTCGGTCACTTCCGGCGCACTCATCTCGGGCTGAAGGTCGTAGGTCGCCACTTTCGGAGAGGGAACCAGAATGCGCTCCTCACCGTCGAAGGGTGCCTCGCGGCCACCGTTGAAGAAGAAGGTCACATGTGCATATTTCTCGGTCTCTGCAATGTGAAGCTGTTTCATCTGCTTTGACGACAGATATTCTGCAAGCGTGTTCTCGACATCCTGCTTGTTGAACAGGATGTGAACGCCCTTGAACGAATCGTCATAAGGTGTCATGCAGTAATATTGCAGTTCGGGGATCGGGTTCATTCCGTCTTCGGCATGCTGGGTGAGGACTGTGGTCAGCTCTTTCGCGCGGTCGTTGCGGTAGTTGAAGAAGATGACGACGTGGCCTGCCCCGATGCGTCCGTCGACGGTCTCGTTGACGATAGGCTTGATGAACTCGTCGGTGACACCCTCGGCGTATGATTCCTCGACGGCCTCAACCACATTTTTCGTTGCCTTTCCCTTGCCGTAAACAAGCAGGTTATAAGCCTCTTTCAGACGCTCCCAGCGTTTGTCGCGGTCCATCGCATAATAGCGGCCGATCACATCGCTGATGACTCCGGAGCTCTTGGCGCAATGCTCCTCGATCTCCTTGAGGAAGCCTGCTCCCG
Source organism: uncultured Sangeribacter sp. (assembly GCA_964393395.1). Lineage (GTDB taxonomy): Bacteria > Bacteroidota > Bacteroidia > Bacteroidales > Muribaculaceae > Lepagella. The sequence goes on along the minus strand of CAYMTQ010000039.1, from coordinate 11,316 downwards.
ATTTGGGGTCGGTGTCGCGGCCATCCATGAAGGCATGGATGTAGACTTTGGAGAGGTCATAGTTCTTGGCGGTGTCGCAAAGTGCATAGAGGTGTTCGAGGCTTGAGTGGACGCCCCCGGCCGAACAGAGACCCATGAAGTGAATGGGGACGTTGTGTTCCTTGGCATAAGAGAATGCGCTCTTGATCTCGGGATTGGCGGCGAAGGAGCCGTCGGCGATCGCGCGGTTGATCTTCACGAGATCCTGATAGACGACGCGTCCGGCGCCGATGTTGAGGTGACCCACTTCGGAGTTGCCCATCTGGCCTGCCGGCAGGCCGACATCCTCACCGCTTGCCTGCAGCCGCGAATTGGGATATTCAGCGACGAGGCTGTCGATATAGGGTGTCGGAGTGTTGAAAATCGCGTCGTCGGCCTTGTGATCGCCGATTCCGTATCCATCGAGGATTATTAGGAGTGCTTTTTTAGACATGATATAATTCTTTAATACTGCAAACATGACATTGACATTCCTGCAGATAAGACGAATTACTGCAGCAATGACGAATAATTGCGGATATGACGGTTGTTATATTCCTGCAAATATAACAAATTTCTTTCACTTTCGGTCGAACTCACCCTCCCCATTTCATTCACGCAAATATAATTTTGAGACAGAAAACCTGTGATCTCACGCAAAGGCGCAAAGGCGCCAAGGTGCGCCTTCCGGCGCCTTGATGCAAATCGAACCTTACTTTCGAATCTTATGATTGGTGAATACGCCGAATGTTTGGATGGTAGAAGCGCCGGAGGCGCGACACATTGTAGGCCTCGGTAAGGAGGGCCTTTAGGTCCGACGCGACCGGGGTAAATAGATGTACCAGGTATTCGGAGCCCCTTTAGGGGTGACACATTAATACATTTAATCCATTACATAGATTCATGTTGCACCACTACGTGGCGCAGTTCGACATCGGTTACGTATACCAAGGTTGCGTCGGGTCTGCCGACCCTCCTTACCTTGGCCTACAATGTGATGCACCTACGGCGCATGCCTTCCGACCATCGTTTAATTTAATCGTTCCGTGAAGCTCCGGGCAGCTCCGCGCGCCCTCCGTAACCCATTGCGTCCGACATTGAAAAATATAGTTCCGCGAGGGTCCGCCCGTTCACAACCCGGCTCGAAGAGCCGCCAATTCGTTCCGTAACTTCTTTTTTCCCTTTTCAGTTCTCCCTCTGTCTTATTGTCTTCCTCTTGTGTGCGTCAGCCCTTTGCGCCTTTGCGCCTTTGCGTGATCCATCAACGTCGTCAACAGGAATTGTACTCACGCGAAGATAATTCTCCAGATCTGGCTGGTGATCTCACGCAAAGGCGCCAAGGGCTGGCTATGTATTTACAAGCTTTAAATATATTGGACGGGGAGAGAATATTTTGGACGGGGAGGGGTGGTAAATGAAAGTTGGCGCGATCCGGAATGGACCGCGCCAATGTAGTTTTCAGGTTTCAGGACTCCGGTGGAATCCCGCCCGGACGAAAAACGTCTTACGCTTTCTTCACGCGACGCTCTTTGATGCGGGCCTTCTTACCTGTGAGGTTACGCAGATAATAAAGTTTTGCGCGACGAACCTTACCGTATTTGTTGACGGTGATGGATTCGATGAAAGGAGACTCGATGGGGAAGATACGCTCCACGCCGATTCCGTCTGAAATCTTGCGAACTGTGAAACGCTTCTTGTCGCCCTGGCCGCTGATGCGGATAACCACACCGCGATACTGCTGGATACGCTCTTTGTTACCCTCTTTGATTCGGTATGCGACTGTGATTGTGTCGCCGGGGCCGAACTCTGCGAATTCCTTTTTGGGGGTTGCGAAAGCCTCTTCCGCAATTTTAATTAAATCCATTTCTGTAGATCTTGTTTTGGTTTTCGCTTGCAATATAAATAAGTTTCTCAACAGCAGCCACTCTTCAGCCACATCTTACCAGAGATTGCAAACTCGGGCGCGAAGTTACAACTTTTTCGCGAATTATCCAAATCTTCCGATTTTTCGGTATCTTACAACCGTCTTACAACCGTCTTACAATCGTCTTCGGCTCCCTTACCTCCGCGCTTCAATGCCCGTTCCGTTGCCCCTCTTAGGCTCCGTTCCCCCAAAAAATGTTAATGCAGGGGTGCAGCTGCGACCCCTGCGTTAATATTTTTGGGGGAACGGAGCCTTAGACAAATATTTCAGTGCTTCCGTTTGCGGTAAATCAGATAGGCCTTCCCGAGCATCCTGTCCACTATCCCTTTCGGTTTCAGCCCCTCGACCGGCACTTCGTCAAACGATATGAACTGTTCCCTGTTCTTCGCGATGAATTCTCCGAAGGCCTCGATCGCCTCGTCGGTCATCGTGTTCGGATGATAACAGAATGTCCAGTAGCCCCCGAGCGGCATATCGCGGAACCTCCCTGCCTGACACGGAATGACTGTCATCCCGTTTTTCATCAGGTAGGGCTTCCTCCCCATCGTGTCACTGATTTTCCGGATCGGTGTCACTTCCTTGATTGCCCTGAGGGTCGTCTCGTCGTATGTGTGGCTCGGAGCAAAGAAATATTCCGGCCTGAGCCCCTTCTCCGTCAGAATCCTGTAGCCCTCTTCGATCTTTGCGCGTTGATCCTCAAACGGCAGTCCGGCAAATTCAGACCTGTTGTGAACCGGATTGATCCCACCCGAAGCCGATGAACAGCAGTGGTTGAAGCCATGCAGCGCGATAGCCCATCCTTTCTTCTGCCATCTCCCCGCTTTCTCCCAGAAACCGCTGTCTTCCCCGTCTATGCGTGTCTCGGGGTCGTCATTATGAGGAATAACGCCGACAAGCGGCCGGATGCCGTATCTGTCCAGAATATCCTCGATCTTCTGCCATCTCCGGCCGTCCATCCAGGGGGAGGCATCGTCCAGACGCACCAGATATTTTTTAGTGCCCATTTTATGAAATGGGCTCTTATTTGCCATGATAGATAAACTTGTAAATGAAGGGTTTGAGATCCGACAAGCTGAAAATTGAGAAGGTATCGGCCCTCAGAAAGTCTTTCAGGCTCGACGGTCCCATGTAGTTCCTCAGATAGTTGAATTCGGTCATCCCGTATATTTTCTTTCCCACAGGCTCCGGAACCGGATCGAGGCCATAACAGCTTTTGACCCACAGCGCAGGGTAATTGATCCGCGCTCTGTTGTAGAAATAGAGCAGCCCGTCGGTCCTCAGGTTTATCTCGAGAAAATAATCGGAATGTCTCTCGGGCTTTCCGGCCTCTCTTGTCCTGAGCACTTCAATGCTGTAACAACCTCTGTAGTCTATCTCGTCCGTATATCGTTCGCAGAGTTTCGCGAGCGGAGAATCCGGCAGGAGCACTCCGAGACAATTGAGCCCGAGATTCTCCGGATCATCACTGTGCTTCAATTTATTGACTTCTCCGAAAATGTAATGTTTACCTTCGTTCGTCCTCACTCCGGCAATCAGTATCACCTCGTCATTCGGAATAAATTGCTGGACCAGCACTCTCTTTACCTTCGAAGTCAATTCCCGGAGCGCATTCCCGAGTTCCTTTTGATCCCGGCATATCCTGAACTCTTTTTTTGAGGCCTCGAAACTCGTTTCGGGCTTAATCAGACAGGGATAGCTCTTCACCTCCTTAATCCGCCCGATATCCTCCGGGAGCCCGAGGCTGACGGACTGAGGAACGTCAAAACCGGCCTTCGCGGCGTGACGGAGCTGACGGTCTTTGTCCATCTCTGTCACCAACGCTCCCTGACGCTCCGCGACCGACGGCAGGATATAATGTCGGGACAGCGTGTCGAGATGACTGTCGACTGCGGCCGCCACCGAATCACATGTCGCGATCAGCGGAATCCGTTCCCCGTTCCCTATCTCCATATATGCCGAGATGAGGGCATTTTCGATATTGCCCTCATCTTTAATTGTATAGCTCTTTTTTATGTAACGGCTCTTCCGGACAAAGTTCCGGTCGGTGGGGGAGACTACGAAAAGATAGACTTCGATGCCCTCTCTGCCGAGAGCCCTCACGACGTTCAGAGTGTTGTAATGGTCATTGCCGATTACGGCCGTCTTCAGCTTCATCCGTTGAACCAGTCCATGAGATCGCCGAACGTTCCGATAGCGAACAGCCAGTAGAGCAGGATGAAAATCAGAACGATGACGCCGAGCCACATCCACAGTTTGTTGGTGCGGATTGTCGAATTGTTCTTATTCTCTTTTCCTTTTGCCGGAAGTGAATCGGCAATCAGATCTTCACGTGCGCCTTTGTTTTCGCGAACATGTTTTTCTTTTCTATCCATGACCTTATAGTTTTTATGTTTTATTCTGCTTATTTAACACTCCCGCCCCCGAAAAGGTTTAGACTCCATTTTTTATGAGTCGGGGCCTTAGGTGCCGGTTTATTTGAGTCAGGGCCTCTGGGCACCATCCATCTGCAGAAAGCTCAGAAGGGGAGGGGAGTGTCGGGTGTGAAGCCGGAGCCGAAGGGGTTCGGGGCCGGATCGTCCGGTTTGGTCTTGGCGAAAGTCAGCTGCGGAGTGTCGCCCGGATCATCGCTGAGTGCGTTGGCGAGCGGATCCTGCCGGTTCATCTTCGATTCGCGGCGAACGGTCGTCTGGCCTTCATGGGGCAGGGCGCTCATGTCGAAGCCCCCCTCCCAGTTCTCGAAACGTGCGAACTGCTTGACAAAGCGCAGCTTGACGTCGCCTACCGCACCGCTTCGGTGCTTGGCTATGATCAGCTCCGCCAGTCCGCGGATGTCGTTCTCCTCTTTGTCGAAGCCGGACCGGGTGTAATACTCGGGCCGGTGGATGAAGCACACGATGTCGGCATCCTGCTCGATCGCTCCCGATTCGCGGAGGTCGGAAAGGACAGGACGCTTGTCCTCGCGTGTTTCGGTCGAACGGTTCAGCTGTGAAAGCGCTATCACCGGAATATTCAGCTCTTTGGCCAGCGCCTTGAGCGAACGCGAGATCGTCGAGACCTCCTGCTCGCGGCTTCCGAGTTTCATCCCCGAGGCATTCATCAGCTGGAGATAGTCGATCATGATCAGCTTCACTCCGCGTTCGCGCACGAGCCTTCGCGCTTTCGTCCTCAGCTCTGTGATGCTGAGACCCGGCGTCTCGTCGAGATAGAGCGGTGCGGAATAGACCGTTTTGAGGCGGTTGTTGAGTCGGTCCCACTCTTCTGTGGAGAGCTGTCCGCTCTTGATCTTCTCACCCTCGATGTCCCCGATGTTCGAAAGCAGTCGCTTGACCAACTGCACGTTGGCCATCTCGAGGGTGAATATGGCGATCGGCGTGTTGTAGTCTATCGCCATGTTCTTTGCCATCGAAAGGACAAAGGCTGTCTTGCCCATCGCCGGACGCGCTGCGATGATGATCAGGTCGGAATTCTGCCAGCCGGAGGTCATCTTGTCCAGCTGGGTGTAGCCCGTCTTCAGTCCCGAGAGACCCGTCTCGGTGTGGGCCGCGAGCTGCATCTGCTCGATCGCGAGGTTCAGGATCGGGTCGATCTGCGTGACGTCACGTTTCAGCTGTGTCTGTGAGATCTCAAACAGCTGTCCTTCGGCGCGCTGCATGAGTTCGTCGACGTCGTTGCTCTCGTCGAAAGCCTCCCCCTCCACTTTCGAAGCGAAGGTTATCAGACGTCTCGCAAGATACTTGTTGGCTATGATCTTTGCGTGATACTCGACATTCGCGGCCGAATAGACGCGGCTCGTCAGCTCGGTGATGCGGAGCACACCCCCGACCTCGTCGAGCGTCCCGTTCTGGCGAAGCTGTTCGGTGACGGTCAGCATGTCGATCGGCCGCTGGTTGAGGCCGAGCGTCTGGATAGCCTCATAAATCTTCTGATTCAGAGGATCATAGAAACTCTCCGGCACAAGAAGATCCGAGACGTTCATATACGCGTCTTTCTCGAGCATCAGCTCACCGAGCACAACCTCTTCGATCTGGACATCGTTCGGTGGCAGCTTGCCCGTCGGGTCGATGATGTTCCGCGGAGTGTAGTCTCCTTTCTTTTTATATCGTTGCTGGGAATCGGCCATGGTCTGAAGTGGTTTGGAATCGCCTCCTTAATAATATCGCCTCCTTTATAGTAAGGTCTTGAAGTATAATAAGGTCTTGAAGCAGAATTTTAAAGGCTGTTTAGAAACGGATTTCGGGTTGTTTTCGTGCGCTCTGCGGGGAAACGTCGCTGTCCGGAAACGATGCTGTCAAACGGTGCGGTCAATGGAAGAGGGCGGCAAGAAGCAGGAACCCGACGTTGAAAAGCATTGTGCGTGCCGTCAGTCCGAGCACCGGATTCAGAGCCGCTCCCGTGCGTGTCATCAGCGCCGCGAAGGGTCTGAGCCAGAAAAGTCCGGGAACAAGCGAGAGCCATCCCCAGACCGGTCCGCAGGTCCGGATGTTGAACATCGTCAGCATCGTCACCGCCCCGGCGGCGAAGAGGAAGTAGACGCATTTCATCGTCGGTCCTCCGAAGATCACGGCTGTGGTCTGCTTCCCCACGGCGCGGTCATCGTCCTCGTCACGCACGTTGTTGACTATCAGCACGCATGCGGCCATCATTCCCGCCGCTAACCCGACCGCCGTCCCCGACCGCCACAGCTCCATTCCGCCCCCTGCGGAGCGGACCGACATGTCAGGCGACATCACGTAAAGTGTCAGCAACACCGGGACCAGCCCGAAGAAGATGATGACGGCCACGTCGCCGAGCCCGTGGTGGGAGAGGGGATAGGGTCCGGCACTGTAGGCCAGGGCGAAGACCGCGATGACGATCCCTGCTCCGATTAGCCACCAGCCACCCCAGATGATCAGCGTCAGCCCCAACGCGCATGAGATCCCGAGCGTCAGCAACGTCGCCCTGAGCATCGCCCCGGGCGTGATGTCACCCTCTGTGACCCCGCGCCGGAAACCCTCGCGACCCTTGCGGTCGAGTCCGTTGCGGTAGTCGAAATATTCGTTCGCGAAATTCGATGCAATCTGTGCTCCGAGTGCGAAAAGCAGGCATATCAGCCCCGGAAGCGGCTTGAAGCAACCGTAGTCGAGCGCTACACCCCATGCCGCAAGCACCCCCGCCGCCGACACCGGCAGTGTCCGCGGCCGCATCGCCTCGATCCATGCTTTTCTCTTCCCGGTCCTCGCCGGGCTGTCGCTGTTGTCGCCCATAACTCCCGGTCAGTGAAGCAGTCCGCTGATGCGGGCAATGTATTTTCCGATGATGTCAAACTCGATGTTGACACGAGTTCCGGGCTGTATCTCGCAGAAGTTCGTGTGCTCGAACGTGTAAGGGATGATTGCGACGCGGAACGAGTCTTTCTCCGAGTCACAGACCGTCAGCGAAACACCGTTGACAGTCACCGACCCTTTCTCGACCGTCACGTAACCCTTGGCTACGAGCTCCGGATCGACTTCATATTTGAATGAGAAGTAACGGCTTCCGTCGACCACCTCCACACCGGTGCATACCGCTGTCGTGTCCACATGCCCCTGGACGATGTGTCCGTCGAGCCGTCCGTCGATCTTCATGCTCCGCTCCAGATTGATCAGATCCCCCTCTTTCAGATCCCCGAGATTCGAACGGTCCAGAGTCTCCTGAATCGCCGTCACCTCGTATGTCCCGTCGCCCGGAAGATCGACGACCGTGAGGCATACACCATTGTGGGCCACGCTCTGATCGATCTTCAGCTCCGGAGTGAACGAACACCTAACACGCAGACGGAGATTGCCCCCGTCACGGACAGCCTCGACCACGCGGGCTGCCTCCTCAACTATTCCTGAAAACATTATCTTTCTGTCTTTCTTCTCCTTCCGGAGAAATTTCGTTTTTAATCTCCTCCCGGCTTTTCCTTCCGGAGAAATTTTGTTTTTCTTCTCCTTTCGGAGAAACAGATTTCTTCTCTTGAAACTTTCAGATTACAAAAATAGCAAAAAATCCTGAATCCTCCCCAACGCCCACGCCCCTATGGTTTTTAAAGACCTTAAAGCCCCTAAGGACCCTAACGCCCTTAAAGACCCTAAGGACCTTAAAGCCCCTAAGGACCCTAAGGACCCTAAGGACCTTAAAGCCTTCTTTCCTCTGAAAAAATTTTTTCATTATCTTTGTCCCAGCGATGAAATCCCTAACCCTCCCTCCGCGCCACGGCTCGTCCGAGCCCGTGCGCCTTCCGAATTCAGGTCATGTCTCCCTTGTCGGCGCAAGCGGCTCCGGCAAGTCCCGCTTCATGGAGGAGATGATCGTCTCTGCCGGGCCACGTGCAAGGCGCGTGAGCGCCGTCGATGACGCGGTTCCACCCGTTCCCACCGCGCTCCATCCCACTTTCCCTGAAGCCCTCGTCGACCTCGCCGGAACCAATCCCCGGGCCTTCTCCCACCTCCGGCGCGAATGGGAAGCGCTTTTCCCCGGAAACCTTATCATCATCGACCCCGATTCGGAACCCGGCCTGAGCTTCCGCACCTCGGCCGGCGACGACCGGATTGAAATTTCGCGTCTGTCGCGTGGCGAAAATGCCTCGCTGACATACCTGTTTCAGGTGCTGACAGCGCCGCGCGGCGCCGTGCTCTTCGTCGATTCCCCGACGCTTTTCCTCCATCCGGCCCTTTCCGTCCCTCTCTGGAACGTCGCCGAACGCCTCCGTCCCGACTGCCGCTTCGTCTATGACACATCCGACCCCGCTTTCGTCGGCTCGCGTGTCTCGAACACTGTCATCTGGGTGCGCTCCTATTTCTCGCGGACTGCAGACTGGGACTATGAGCTGCTCCCCTCTTCCGATTCAGCCCGGGCCTTCGTCGACCTCATCGGCACACGACGCCCGGTCCTCTTCATCGAAGGCGACGCCGAACACAGCATCGACTCGCGCCTATATTCGCTTGTTTTCCCTGAATATACGGTCCGTCCGCTCGGCTCGTGCGACAAGGTGATCGAGACCACGCGCACCTTCCGTTTCCTGAGCCGTTACCACAATCTCGAGACTCTCGGAATCGTCGATCGTGACCGCCGGAGCGATTCGGAGGTCGATTATCTCCGGAAGCGGTCGGTCATGGTGGCCGAAGTGGCCGAAATAGAGAATATCTTCCTGACCGAAGGGGTCGTGCGCGTGATGGCCGAGGCCCGTGGCCTCAATCCGGAGACCGCGTTCAGGAATGTCCGCGACATTGTCTATCACCTCTTCTCGTCGATGTATGAGGCCCAGGCCCTGCAGCATACGCGCCACAGGATGAAACGCGACGTCGAACGCAAGATCGACGGCCGCTTCACCTGCATCACGGCTCTCGAACTCCACATCAAGGGTCTCATCCATACCCTCCACCCCAGGGATTGCTACAACACTCTCCTGCGCGAGTTCACCGACCTTGTCCACCGCCGTGACCACGCGGGAATCCTCCGCGTCTTCAACCATAAGCCGATGCTGACCGCCACGCCGATTCCCCGCCTGCTCGGTTTCGACAATGCCGAGGATTATATCGCCGGCGTCCTCTCGGTCCTGCGCACGGACCCCGTGAACGGCCCGCGTCTGCGCGGGGCTATCAAGGATCTTTTCGTCCCCCCGGCAGCAGCGCCCTTGATTCCGCCGGAAGAAGACCTCCGGTCGGAAGCATCCCGCCGGTCTGATAAAGAGCGTAAGAACAAAGAGCAGGGAATCAGGAGACACAAAGAACAGAGGAGGCGCAAGAAGCGTTATAACAAGAAAGCACAAGAATAATCCATGGGAAAAACACAGAAACCGAAACAGCTTGCAATTCTCCGCAATGACCCCTGGCTTGAACCTTTCGCCCCTGCGATCGAGGGGCGTCACCAGGACGTGATCCGGAAGCTCGATGAGCTGACCGTCAACACCAACGGCTCTCTATCCGACTTCGCCAACGCATATAAATATTATGGTCTTCACCGTCTCCCCGGCGGCGGCTGGATCTTCCGCGAATTCGCTCCCAATGCTTCTCGGATCACTCTGATCGGCACTTTCTCGGACTGGAAGGCCGACGCACGTTATGAGCTGACTCCCGTCTCGGGGGGTGTATGGGAGATCAAGCTTCCGGAGGATGCGCTTCATGAAGGTGACCTCTACAAGATGCTCGTCGAATGGCCCGGCGGTTCGGGCGAGCGTATTCCTGCATACGCCAACCGCGTCGTGCAGGATGATCAGACCAAGATCTTCTCGGCCGAGGTCTATGCCCCGAAGCACCCATACCGCTTCCGTGTGAAGAATTTCAAGCCGGACGTGAAACCGCTGCTGATTTATGAGTGCCACATCGGAATGGCCCAGCAGGAGGAGAAGGTCGGGACATACGAGGAGTTCCGGACCAAGACCCTCCCCCGCATCGCGGCCGACGGCTATAACGCTATTCAGATAATGGCCATTCAGGAGCACCCTTATTATGGCTCTTTCGGCTATCATGTGAGCTCTTTCTATGCCCCCTCTTCACGCTTCGGGACTCCGGACGACCTGAAGCGTCTGATCGACGATGCCCATGCTCTCGGAATCGCCGTGATCATGGATATCGTCCATTCCCATGCTGTCAAGAATGAGGTCGAGGGTCTCGGACGTCTTGACGGTGATCCGAACCTCTATTTCTATCCCGGTGACCGCCACGAGCATCCGGCCTGGGATTCTCTCCTCTTCGACTATGGCAAGGATTCGGTCCTCCATTTCCTCCTCTCCAACTGCAAGTACTGGCTCGAGGAGTTCCATTTCGACGGCTTCCGTTTCGACGGCGTGACCTCGATGCTATATTATGACCATGGTCTCGGAAAGGCTTTCGGCGGCTATCCCGATTATTATGACGGTGGCCAGGACCTGAATGCGATCGTCTATCTGACGCTCGCCAACATCCTGATTCATGAGGTGAACCGCAATGCCATCACGATCGCCGAGGAGATGAGCGGAATGCCAGGTCTCGCGGTGAAGTTCGATGACGGCGGAATCGGTTTCGACTATCGCATGGCGATGGGCGTGCCCGACTATTGGATCAAGACCATCAAGGAGAAGAAAGATGAGGACTGGCATCCGACCTCGATCTTCTGGGAGCTGACGAACCGACGCGCCGATGAAAAGACGATCTCTTATTGCGAGAGCCACGACCAGGCCCTCGTCGGTGACAAGACGATCATCTTCCGCCTTATTGACAAGGAGATGTATTGGCACATGATGGTCAATGACGACAACCTGATCGTTGACCGCGGAATGGCGCTCCACAAGATGATCCGGCTCGTGACGCTCGCCACAATCAACGGCGGTTACCTCAATTTCATGGGCAATGAGTTCGGTCATCCCGAATGGATCGACTTCCCGCGCGAAGGCA
>CAYMTQ010000038.1:0-17911 GCA_964393395.1 uncultured Sangeribacter sp. | reverse complement strand
AATTGCTACCATTCTTAACTATCCTGAAGATACAGTCCGAAGCTTATTGTCAACACTTTGAAGCATCCCCATATAGGGGTAAAGGGCTGACGCGCACAGAGGGAACTGGAAGAATAAAGAAGTTACGGAAGGGAGGGGGCTCTGGTGAGCCTAAGACGGATCTGGCGGAAACTCGCGGAACTTTTTAATATTTAACATGTTCGGACGCAATGGGTTACTGAGGTGCCCGGAGCTGACCGGAGTCTCACGGAACGATGCTTCAGCAGTGCTTCCGGGGCGTAGCGCGCGATGTGCGAAGGCCAACGCGCACGAGGGGAGCTTGAGAGATTGTTGTTTTTGATAAAGAATATGGAGAATATGACGAAGAAATCGAAACCGTATGTCATCGGGGAGTATGACGAGTTTTTCACGGCATCGTCTGTCGGTAACCTGTCGAACGAGGAAGCGGTGGCATATTCAAATTCATATTACAGGGAGCTTGACCATCAGAGCGCGGTACGGCTTGCCAGCCGTCGTGCTGAGGCTCGAGGGGAGGCACGAGGACGAAAAGAGGAAAGAGAGAAAACGCAGAAAGAAATGGTAGGTCGTATGCATCAAAACGGCATGTCTGTATCACAGATCGCAAATATTCTTGGCTATTCTGAAGATACGGTAAGAAACTGGTTAATACTATAAATTTCACCATCACTTAGACCCCAACCCACAGGAAATGCTAACGTCAGGGCGGTGGATTTTCGATGGGATTTGGTCTAAAGTCGAAACTCGAAACAAAACAGGTCTGAAAAATATTTGTTACAGTCAAATTAGGACATCAAACTCAATTCATTTGCTCGTTTTAACAACTTTTATGTTTTAAAACATATTTAAAAAATTTGTTTCAATAAGAAATATTTTCTAATTTGCGCAAACATTAACCAATAACATTTTTAGCCATGAAGAAAATTTATTATTTATTGGCTGGAATATTTGCCATAATACTTTCAGGCTGTTCGGATTATATCGGCATCTCCGAACCTGAAGTCAACAGTGAAAAAACTGAAAATCGCCGATCTGGGGCTATCTCGGAGACTGAAGCACTTGCAATGGCTTTCAAGGCTTCCGGCAACAGACCGACAAGAAGCGCGGCAAATGCAAGATGTGAGTATGTGCTGAACTCTGATCTCAGCATCAAAGGACAGAGCGTACCCGATACTGTGGCATACGTTATCAACTATGAGAATGAAGGAGGTTTCGTTATAGTCTCAGGTGACAGAAGAGTATACCCGATTCTTGCTTATTCTGATGAAGGTCATTTCTCATTTGATAACGAAATCGCAGTCGAGCAATTTATTAACAAGATTGCTCCGTTCATTGATACTCAAGACTCTAATGAACAATATGGAGTAGAAGATATCAATAAATTCGGTGAGTACGATATAAATGACTTTGGAGTTTCCTTGGACCCCAATCCTCCCTTTACTTTTCAAACAATCACAATAGAGCCTCCGACAAAAACTTGGGTTGGACAACGTGATGGGTGGAATAAGTACGTTAATCTCTATTTGCATGCAACTGCACCTGCCGGTTGTGTACCGGTGGCAACAGCATTAACAATGCTCCATTCAAAAAGAGTATTTACTTATCAGGGTGAAACATTTTATAGTAGGCCTATCTTAGCTGGAATAACAGATCCAAGCAGACCTGATAATCCTTACATACCACAGTCCAACACTGCTACCACTAATGATAGTGGGGAACCAATTCTGCTACCATTCGCTGCGAAAGATAAAGTCGCAAAATTAATTTATTTAATTGCCAAGGATCTAGGAACTAAGTATGAAGAACATAGCGGTTTAACTAGTCCGATAAAAGCATATGATATGTTAGTAAGAGAAGGATTTCCTATAACTGCGGAGTATCAAAGTTTTGATAAAGAATTAATTATTAGTCTTCTAAGGTCCAAAAGTTATATTCAAGTAAGTGGATCTATTGAAGGAAGTGCGACTGGTCATTCATGGATGATTGACGGATGTAGGTATAACTATTGGTCCAGATCAAATCCCCCAATATACGGAATATATTTACATCATGACTGGGGATGGTCAGGAGAAGATAATGGATATTATCGCAGTGATGTTATCGAACTTCATTGTGGAAAGTTTACGCCAAATAGAATCTTCGCTGTTCAACGTGAATGGAATTTTAGTGATGACTAACTAATTACTTAATATAGTGATGTTGCATCCCACAGAAGTGCTTCATCCAGGAAACATTTCTGAGGGATGCTAATCATTTTAAATAAAAAAATTTATGAAGAAAATATTACTGCTTATCGGTCTTGTCGTTTCGGTTGTGTTAGGAGCCTCGGCGGCTGATTACGAGATGTTCATAAAGAAAGGATTGGAATGGAAGGAGTACGTTACAACGTCATCTCCCGAACCTCCGGCATACGATCATCTGCCCAAATATATCGATACTTATGTTCTCGATAGAGAAGTGGAATATGATGGGGAGACTGTATTGGTGTTAAGCGAATGGGGAAACGCAATCTGTTGCGAGCAGGACCAGCAATATGCCGGTAATAAGAAGAAAGAAATCGCCTACATCAAGACAGAAGGTGATAAGATATATTATCATCCTTTATGGGAAGAGAATCCCGAATGGTATCTGATGTATGATTTCGGCCTAGGAATTGATGAAGGTTGTGATGTATTTAATCTTGTCACATATAAAACAGACCTCTCAAGATATTCCACTTATGTCTGGTGTAAGGAGATAACCGAAAATGCTATAGGTGGCCGAATTTGGCAAGTTATGGAGATGGGAGAACGCCAGATCACCAAATATGATGAAGTTAGAGAGAGCGAAAACACAGGCAAATGGTTGAGAGGTTTGGGTGCCGAAAGAGGATTCGGTATACCCAACTTATTTGATTATACGGTAGGCGGCAGTTCTCAGTTGATCGAGGCGAGCCTTAACGGCGAGATCATCTATCAGAACTATCCGGCAGGGGTAGAGATGACGGAGGCAGAGCCTTTGCAGGTGCGAGTTGTGGGTAATCAGGTGCAGGTGCTTGGAGTTAACGGAAGAAGCGAAGTCTATACGACGGACGGACGTCTGGCAGGTTCAACTTATGATGATCAGCCTGTGACTCTCAGCAACGGCCTGTACATCATACGTCATGGCAATAAATCGCACAAGGTCGTATTGTAAGCATATTGTAATCAAATTCAGCATTAAAGGATGTGTGCCGCGGATAAGGCACACATCCTTCTTATTCATAGCATGACATGTTTCAAAATAAACAGTCTTGGTTTACATCACCGACATCACGCGCCGCGTAGCGGTGCAACAAGGCTTCCGATTATTATTATTAATGTGTCACCCCTAAAGGGGCTCCAATGACTTGTTATATGATTAACCCCGGTTGCGTCGGACCTACAGGCCCTCCTTACCGGGGCCTACAATGTGTCGCGCCGCTGGCGCTTCTTCCAATCAAAACGTACAGTGATATACGACAGGAAAACCTGAAGCCGAATCTGCGGAGCCTAAGATCGCGAAAATGTAGGGAGGGCCGTGTCAAAAAGATTAAATCGTCGAAATGTACGGACATGGCGTGCCATGTCCGGTTGGTAACATGCTGACTACCAGGTCGGACATGGCACGCCATGTCCGTACATTTAAGGCACGTGCAAATTATGGCACAGCCCCTTGACTAACTGACTGGTTATCAACTAAACATGCCAAAGGCATCTCCCTACAATAGAAATGAAGCGAGGTTATGCAACGCCCTCCTGCAACAGAATTATTTTCAACACCTTGTAGAAGCGCTATACATCGCCCCCGCAGATAACAATCATCTCCACAAATATTCCATCACTTAGAGCATTTTACGAGAGGTGCTTTTTCCCGATAGAAATTCCGGTGGATGAAGTTGAACAATTCACGAAAAAAGGTTAATTTTGCACCCATATTGGAAAATACCCACAATGGAAAATAAAGTAAGAGTCAACGGCATGACTTTCGTGCCGTATCTTAAGGCAGAAGAGATTCAGCGTGAGGTGAAACGGGTCGCTGAGGAACTTCGCCGGGATCTTGAAGGCAAAGACCCTGTGTTTATCTGTGTTTTGAACGGAGCTTTCGTCTTTGCGGCAGATCTATACCGTGAGGTAGGAATCAACGACAGCGTCATCACCTTCATGCGCTATAAAAGTTACGAGGGGACGTCGACCACAGGAAGCGTCAAGCAGATTGTCGGTCTATACGAAGACATCAAGGACAAGGATGTCGTCATCATCGAGGACATCGTCGACACCGGCCTGACGGCTGAGCACATGATCGAGGACATAAAGAAGCGCGAGCCCGCATCGGTCCGTTTCGTGACACTTCTCCACAAACCCGAGAGCTCCCGCAACGGTTTCGTTCCCGATTATGCGGCATTCCGCATCCCCCCGAAATTCATCATCGGATACGGTCTCGACCTTGACGGCAAGGTCCGCAACCTGAAAGATATCTACGTGCTCGAAAACGAAGATTGAAAAACACATAAGCGATGCTCAATATCGTTCTTTTCGGAGGCCCCGGCAGCGGCAAGGGTACGCAAAGCGCGCGCCTCATTGATAAATACGGACTCTATCATATCTCGACAGGCGAGGTGCTCCGTGACCACATCTCGCGCGGAACCGAACTCGGAAAGTTAGCGGACGCCCTTATCTCGAAAGGCAACCTCATTCCGGACGATCTGATGATCAGGATTCTTGATCACGAGCTCGAGATGCACGCCAAAGATGCTAACGGCGTGATATTCGACGGGTTCCCGAGAACTATTCCCCAGGCCGAAGCACTCGAGAAACTGCTTGAAAAACGGGGCGCGAAGGTAGACGCAGTTATCGGCCTTGAAGTTCCTGAAGAGGAGCTCATCACCAGGCTGATTAACCGCGGAAAAGAGAGCGGACGTGCAGACGACAATGAAGAAGTGATCAAGAAACGACTGGACGTCTATCACCGCCAGACCGAACCTCTGAAGGCCCACTATCTCGGTAAGGAGCTCTATCTTCCAATCGAAGGAGTCGGCGTTGTCGACGAGATCTTTGCCAACATAGCCCGCGACCTCGAATCAAAGACCGGCGCCGTTCCCCGACCCCGCGCCTGACACAGGCCCTCCACACCATACGAAATATGCCTCACGTCGTTTCGGATGTGAGGCTATTTTTGTGTCTACTATATGTAATGAGGGTGTGTCAAAATGATGGAATCGTCGAATTGTAGGGATATTGCGTGCAATGACAGAAATGTAACATGTTGACTACCAAATCGGACATGGCACGCCATGTCCGTACATTTGTTGCTCGCGTCAATTATGAAACATCCCCATCAAGGACAGCATCTCGGGCCAATACACTTCAGGGGACGAAATGATTCTTCATGAAGGCTGTCGAGGCAGCGTTCCTTTCAGTCGAGCCGACATGGCCTGACGTGACGTCTACGGACCATTCGCTCGTGCTCTTACTCTGCAGGTTGCAGAAGATGGGAAACTGGGTCCAGGGCGGGCAAACATGGTCCTGAAGGGTCATCTGCAACAGTACCGGACACTTGACCTTCCGCGCCATATTCTTTGAGTCGAAATAACTCAATGTCCTGAGAAGATCGGGCCGTGAAATGGACTTGAGATCGGCATAGCTCAATATGTCGGATGCGTGCCATTTTGCAGTTTCGAGATATACCGGGAAGTGACCCATGAACGGAAAGGCCACGATGGCCGAACTGATTTGATCGGGACAGAGTGCGGCAGCGGCGAGAGCGAGCGCACCGCCTTGACTTCCACCCTTGACGGCAATGTTGCGTTCATCGACCTTTTCGAGTGTGCGGGCAAACTGAATTGTGCGGGCTGCGTCCAGATAAGCTCCGCGGTAGTAATAAGTTTCCGGAGAATCAAGGCCGAAAACATCCCATTTGCCATACCGGTTCTCTTTCGGGTGGCGGCGGTTCAGCCCCTGACCCCGGGTATAAACGATTATCTGAGCAAATTCACTATTAAACGGGAAGGTCGGAGACATGGAGACAGGGGAACTTTCATCGTCATAGCCTTGAAAGAAGACGATCAACGGTGCTTTTCCGCTGCGCTTCGGCTCTTTATACCACCCGCTGATGGTGATGTCATCGCCCGTCGTGTCGGAAGCTGAACGGATAGTGAACATATAGACTAAGCTCCCGTCTGTTTCGAGGTGGTCTACTTTTTCTATCTCCGCCTCAATCGGGACTTTGTCAAGATCAGCAAGCGCACGCGTCCAGAATTCATCGAAATCGGCCTCAGAATCGGACGGGACAACATATTTTTCAAGATCGCAGGCGATGTTGAATTTGCGCACGCTCGTTCCGTTGATAAAAGCCTCGCACTGATAGAAACCGGGAGCAGGACGCTCTTCCGGCTCAAGGATACCGACATATTTGCGGCCTACATGAGTATCCTGTATCAGCTTCACGGCAGTCCATGACTGTGACCTGTCGGGCGAGACTCCTTTGACCTCTATTCTGACTGATGCCGGGGCTCCGCTGTCTGCCGTGACGCTATATGAGAACCGGAAATTCTCCGAAGGGGTAACGTTCCACTCCGCGGGATCTGAAAACGTGTATTCCAGGCCGTCGATAGAGACGATTCCCGGTTCGTCATTCCTGTCACAAGCGACGAGAACGAAAGATAGACACAACAGGAGCGAGAAAAAAGATAATATGATATTATGCCGTTTCATGAAACAATCAGGATCTGTGAGCAATTGGAAAAATAAGACTCTGTACGTTTCTTGTTTAACGTTCAGAGCCTTATATTATTGAATATCTTTCAAACCGCTTCAGTCCTCGTAGCGGACAAAATTGCCCTGCTTGTCGAAGCGGATGTCGATTCCGTTGGAGAGTTCGACTTCAATTCCGCGTCGGTCAACTTCGTAGCTCACGATATTGGTGCCGGAGTGGCGATCCTTGACGAAACGGGCAACATTCTTGTTGACGACGCTCTTGGGGACGGATTGAGACCTATTGACCTCGACGCTCTTGAAGTTTCCGGCGCGGTCGAAGCTGACCTCCGTTCCGTCCATGAGCACGACCTCATATTCCTTCACTTTTCCGAGTGTCTTGTCAATCTTGACGACGCTGACTTTTGAACCGAAGTCTTTCTTCAGCGTTGACTGAGCTGCGGGAGGAAGAACGGATGCGTCATGTGCATATTCGTCTGCACTGGCTGTCGAAGCACCGAATAGGGCGGTCAGGACAACGATCAGAGTGAGTAATGTCTTTTTCATAGTTCTGATTATAAGGGGTTTCTTTTGGCGTTCATTGAGAGTGTGTCATCATTAACGCCACATCTCCACATTAAGACGATTCCATCATTAAGACGATTCCATCATTAAGACGATTCCATCATTTTGACACATCGTCTTTAACAATTCAACACGATAAAATGCAAGTTGGTTCACTTTCCGGGGGGATGTTTCATAATTGACGCGGGCAACAAATGTACGGACATGGCGTGCCATGTCCGGATTTGGTAGTCAACATGTTACATTTCTGACATTGCACGCAATGTCCCTACAATTCGACGATTCCATCATTTTGACACCCCCTCTTCATGGAGGGCCGGTTTCACGCCGGGGTCAGTGTGATGGTGACGAGCGGACCCTCTTTTCCGGTTGCCGTACGAGCAGGGCGGACATAATATTCAAGACGGCAAGAATCAGCACTGTAGGTCCTCAGTTCTCCCCCATCGGCAAGACTGCGTCTCCTCTTTACCGAACCGGCTGAAGGTTGAGCGGTTATTTCCTTGAGCGACAGATTGTCTATCAGGTAGACTTCGAGCTGAGCCGGCATCAGGTCACCGAGATTCACATTCGAGAGGCGGATCTCGCGAGGTCCCGACACCTTCACCTCCCACTCTCCCGGACCTCCCGAAGTGTCGGTATAGAGGGGGCGCCCCTCTCCGTCTGTGAGAATTCCGTCGAAGTCATAGTCGGCGCGTGCGATCGTGTCTCCTCCGGCGAAGGCATCCATCACACTCCTGAGGGTCATTATTATATCATTGTCGGCATGGTAAATTTCTTCCGGTTCGGGTTCAAGCGGCTCCACCTTCTCGATCTTTCCGTTCGAGACAAGAAACCACAGACCCACACCCGCGCCCGCGAGCGCGACAACAAGCAAGCCCTTCACTACAGGATGCAATCTCGATCCAATGACATTCATGGCAGTTATCTAACTGAAGTTATATAACTCACGGGTCCGCCACATCAAACGGACGGACGAAATTAGTTAAATTTCCTTAAATTACAAAATTTGCTGTGTACGATAATTTTTTGTACTTTTGTCCCAAACCGCCAACTGCGGATATGACCCTATGACAATCAACGAGACTCAAGACGAGATAATTGAAGAATTCGAAGGTCTGACGGACTGGATGGACCGTTATGCCTACATTATAGACCTCGGCAACACGCTTCCCCCTCTTCCGGAGGATGAAAAGACGCCACAGAACCTGATCGAAGGGTGTCAGAGCCGGGTGTGGATCGACGCAAAACGTGGAGAAAACCATGAGATCCTGTTCGATGCCGATTCCGACGCATTGATCGTCAAGGGAATCGTGGCGCTTCTGCTCCGCGTGCTCTCCGGCCACACACCGGACGAGATCCTGAACGCCGACCTTTATTTCATCGACAAGATCGGACTGAAGGAACATCTGTCGCCGACGCGCTCGAACGGCCTCGTCTCGATGGTGAAGCAGATCCGCAACTACGCGCGGGCTTTCAAGGCCCTCGATCAATAACGAGGCTTTTTATCAATTAACAGACAAACTAATACTTTTATCTAATACTACCTGACTCATGTTTGCCAATCAACCCAAAGGACTGATTCCGGCTGCACTCAGCAACATGGGCGAGCGTTTCGGATATTATATCATGAACGCCGTTCTCGTGCTGTTCCTCTGCTCGAAATTCGGTCTCAAGGAGGAAACGAGTACGCTGATCTACTCTTTCTTCTATGCAGGAATCTATGTCCTCAGCCTCGTCGGCGGTGTGATCGCCGACCGCACCCGGAACTACAAGGGAACCATCATCTCGGGTCTGATCGTGATGACTCTCGGTTATGTGATTCTCTCTTTCCCCGTGCTCGCGACAAACGAAAACACATCGTGGCTCCTGACCGTGACCTGTATCGCGCTGTTCCTCATCGCCTTCGGAAACGGTCTTTTCAAAGGTAACCTCCAGGCTCTTGTCGGCCAGCTGTATGACAATCCCAGATATGCACAGCAGCGCGACTCGGGTTTCCAGATTTTCTATGTCTTCATCAATGTCGGCGGTCTCGTCGCTCCGTTCGTCGCACCTCTGCTCCGCAGCTGGTGGCTCGGACAGAACGGTCTGACCTATAACGCCGATCTTCCGGCCCTCTGCCACCAGTATCTGTCGGTTGCCGGCAACATGGCCCAGGCAGGAATGGAGAACATCGAAAACCTCTATGCACTCGCCACTCAGGTCGGCGGCGGCATCGGCCCCCACTCGACCCAGGCTGAGATCTCGGCATTCTGCACGAAATATCTCGATGTCTTCAACACCGGCATCCACTATTCATTCATCGCTTCGGTTGCCGCAATGCTCCTTTCGCTCGTGATCTTCGTCATCACCAAGAAGGGTCTCCCCTCTCCCGCGAAGAAAGAGGCAGCAGAGGTGCAGCAGTACACCGCAGCCGAGAAACAGGCTATGGCCACGGAGATCAAGCAGCGCATGTATGCTCTGTTCGCCGTTCTTGGAATCGCAATTTTCTTCTGGTTCTCCTTCCACCAGAACGGAACGTCACTGTCGCTCTTCGCCCGTGACTTCGTGAAGACCGACTCGATCGCTCCCGAAATCTGGCAGGCACTGAACCCCTTCTTCGTGATCGTGCTGACACCGGTGATCATGTTCTATTTCGGATGGCTCGCGGCGAAAGGAAAAGTCATCTCGACTCCGCGCAAGATCGCAATCGGCATGGGACTCGCCGGCATCGCATATCTGTTCATCATGATCTTCTGTCTGGTCCAAGGTTATCCTTCGGGCGAGGAATTCCGTTCGATGCCCGTATCGGAGCGTGACATGCTGAAAACCGGTCCGTGGGTTCTGATCCTGCTCTATTTCTTCCTGACGGTCGCAGAGCTCTTCATCTCGCCGCTCGGCCTCTCGTTCGTCTCCAAGGTCGCTCCGAAGCACCTTCAGGGTCTCTGTCAGGGCCTCTGGCTCGGCGCCACAGCTGTCGGCAACCTCCTTCTCTGGATCGGCCCGCTGATCTACAACCGCGCTCCTATCTGGGAGGCATGGGCTGTCTTCGCCGCTGTCTGCGTGATCTCGATGGGCACGATGTTCGGCATGGTGAAATGGCTTGAACGCGTGACCTCCGACGAACTCGTCAAGGAACAGGAGAAAATCGCAGAAGCGGACTGAGTTCCGAAGAGTTCCGACTAAGTCAAGACTTAATTTTGGATTTTCCGAAATAAATTTGTAACTTTGCAATCAGTGAGAGCCTCCGAGTGTCTTCACGACACCGGAGACCCTTGCTGTTTTTTACACATGGGTGTAGTTCCCCGGCGGTCACTTTCTGCGGTCGCCGGGGAACTACGCTAAAATTTTCTGCAAAAACCGAAGAAATCTAACCGAACTGAATATGGCAACTTACATCACTCAGGAAGGATATGACAAAAAGATGGCGGAACTCGCCGAGCTCGAAGCTCAGCGCCCCGCTATCAAACAAGCTATCGCCGAGGCACGCGATAAAGGTGACCTCTCCGAGAACGCTGAATATGACGCCGCAAAAGAGGCTCAGGGAATGCTCGAGATGAAGATCGCAAAACTCAAGGAGCTCATCGCCGGCGCACGAATCATCGATGATTCAAAACTGAATACTGACGAAATCCAGCTTCTCAATAAAGTGACGATCAAGAATCTCGCAAACGGGATGACCGTCACCTACACCATCGTCACCGACTCGGAAGCTAACCTGCGCGAGGGTAAGATCGCTTCTTCAACCCCAATCGCAAAGGGTCTGATCGGCCATCATGTCGGAGACATTGTTGAAATCCAGGCTCCCGTGGGCCTGATGAAGTTTGAAGTCATCAAGATCGAAATCTGATCTTCTCCGTTTCACTACCAAACTCTTCCGAACATGTCCTCGATATTCTCCAAGATAGTCGCCGGCGAAATTCCGTCATATAAAGTTGCGGAAAACGACCGCTTCTATGCCTTTCTCGACATCAACCCGATCCGCGAGGGACACACACTCGTGATTCCGAAACGCGAGGAGGATTACCTCTTCGATCTCAACGATGACGAGATCGCCGGAATGATGGTGTTCACAAAGAAAGTGGCCCGCGCGATCAGGAAGGTGTTCCCCTGCCGGAAGGTTGCGATGGCGGTGCTCGGTCTCGAAGTGCCCCACGCCCACATCCATCTCGTTCCGATCCAGAACGAGGGAGACCTCGACTTCCGCAACAAGATCACCCCGCCGTCGCCCGAACGTATGGCGGAAATTGCCTCGGAATTAGCCTCCGCATTCTGAGTCAGACCCACAATCTTCTGATTTTTTCACGCTCCGAATCGTCCTTTTGACGTTCCGGAGCGTTTTATATTCAGACCCATATACGGATCCTGTTATCTGACCCCATTAATGGATACTGCCTTAATCCATTTTGTGCGGGACGGGGTCTTAACTTAAAGCGGAAACTAAAAAATAAAATGGATAATTTCAATTTTTGCTCTCCAACTGAATTCGTCTTCGGACGTGATACTGAAAAAGAAACTGGTGCACTGGTGGCACGATACGGCGGTTCGCGTGTACTGCTCGTTTACGGCGGAGGTTCGGCCGAACGTTCAGGTCTGATCGCAACTGTCGAGGATTCCCTGCGCAACGCCGGAATCGAATGGCGCGTGCTCAAAGGAATCAAGCCGAATCCTACCGACGACCGTGTTTATGAGGGAATAGACATTGCCGTCAAGGAAAAAATCAATTTCATCCTCGCTGTCGGCGGAGGTTCCGTGATCGACACGGCGAAGGCAATAGCTCTCGGAGCTGTCTATCCCGGCGATTTCTGGGATTTTTACACCGGCAAAGAAAAGCCGATCGGTGCCCTCCCCGTCGGTGTGGTCCTGACGATTCCCGCAGCCGGCTCCGAAGGCAGCGGTAATTCGGTGATCACGAAGGCCTCGGCCCACCAGAAGATTTCTGTCCGTTTCCCCAACCTGTTGCGTCCGCGCTTCGCGGTGATGAATCCGGAGCTGACCTTCACTCTGCCCGAATTCCAGAGTGCCTGCGGCGCGGTCGACATGCTCTGTCATATCTACGAACGCTATTTCTCGAACACTCCGGGAACGGAGCTTGTCGATTCATATTCGGAGGCCATCATGCGCTCCATCATGGCCGAGGCATTGAGAATCAAGGTCAATCCCGACGACTATGACGCACGGGCAAACATCATGTGGGCCGGAAACCTCGCCCACAACGGACTCTGCGGTGTCGGAAAGACTGAGGACTGGGCCTCACATCGTCTTGAACATGAGATCTCGGCATTCTATGATGTCGCTCACGGTGCAGGTCTCGCCGTCATCGTCCCGGCATGGATGAAATTTGTCTCATTCCGCAATCCGGACAAAATCTGGCAGTTCGCAATCAACGTCATGTCGGTCAATCCTACCGACAAGTCGGCTCACGACGTTATCGCCGAAGGAATCGACCGGCTGAAAGAGTTCTATCATGATCTCGGTCTGACGACCGACCTGAAGACCCTGATCGGAGGGGAGCCAGACATAGACAAGATGATCCGCTCGCTCCACCGCAACATGGGCGACACGGTCGGATCATACGTACCCCTGACCATGAAAGACTGCGAGGAAATTTACCGCCTCGCCTGCGAATCCTGATCCAACCGCCCTTATCCCTGATCTCTGATCACTCATAACTCATAACTCATAACTAATCACTGATCCTTCACCCTCGTTCCAAATGAAAATCCTGAACTTCATCAAAATCTATGAGAAATCGTTTATCGAGAACTGGGATCTCCCGGCTCTGACAGATTATCCGACCGGCCACACTCTCGATTATGGAGGTGTCGCGAAACTCATCGCGGCCAACCATCTTCTGTTTGAATCGATCGGACTGAAACCGGGCGACAAGATTGCGTTGTGCGGAAAGGATTCGATGGAATGGGTGATACTATACATGAGCATAGTGACCTACGGGGCCGTCGTCGTGCCGATCCTGTCGGACTTCAACCCTGTCGACATCACGCATATCGTCAATCACTCGGAAGCCAGCCTGTTCTATGTGTCTCCCTCGATTTGGGAACACATTGAACCGGAGGCACTGCTCAACATCAAGGGGGCGATCTCGACCGATGCCCACACCGTTCTCCATGAATCGGCCGAGATTGGCCTCAGCCGGGCTATGCGTCTTCTGAAACGACGTTTCCACCGCCGCTATCCTGAGGGCTATACATCCCACGACATCAAATATGCGGACCGGGACAATTCCGAACTTGTCGAGATCAACTACACCTCCGGAACGACCGGCTTCTCGAAGGGCGTCATGCTGACCGGCGAGAATCTGGCCGGGAATGTGTGCTTCGGAATGGAGACAGTCCTGCACTACCGCTCCTCGCGTGCGCTGGCGTTCCTACCGCTCGCCCATGCCTACGGGTGTGCGTTCGACATGCTGACACCCCTGGCTGTCGGCTCCCATGTCACCCTGCTCTGCAAGACGCCGTCGCCCCGCGTGCTTCTGAAGGCGCTGAACGAGGTGAAGCCACACCTTGTGATCTGCGTACCGCTGATTCTCGAGAAGATCTACAAGAACCAGATTCTCCCGATGATTTCAAAGGGGACGATGCGATGGACGCTTGCGGTTCCGTTCCTCGATTCGCTGATCTATTCCAAGATACGCAAGAAGCTGATCGATGCCTTCGGCGGATGTTTCGAGGAGGTCATCGTCGGCGGTGCGCCGCTGAATCATGAGGTCGAGGAGTTCCTTCATAAGATCAAGTTCCCGTTTACCGTGGGCTACGGAATGACCGAATGCGGTCCGCTGATCTCCTATTCGCCCTGGAAGGAGTTCAAGGTAGGGTCCTCGGGGCGGACTCTCCCGACGATGGAGACGCGCATCCTCTCGGACGATCCGGAGAATGTTCCCGGAGAGATCGCTGTCCGGGGAACAAACGTGATGATAGGATATTACAAAAATCCGGAAGCGACAGAGAAGGTCATGACGCCCGACGGATGGTTCCTCACCGGAGACATGGGTACGCGCTCGGCCGACGGCACGCTCTATCTGCGCGGCCGGTCAAAGACAATGATCCTCTCGGCCTCGGGCCAGAACATCTATCCCGAGGAGATCGAAGCCAAGCTGAACAACATGCCGTTCGTGGCCGAAAGTCTGGTCGTTGAAAGAGACGGCAAGCTCGTCGGCCTCGTCTATCCGGACTATGAGGCGGCAGACCGTCTCGGAATTGCCGGAGCGGATATGGACTCGGCGATGGAAAACGTGCGCACGGAACTCAATAAGCTCGTCGCCCCTTATGAGCAGCTGACGAAGCTGATACTCGTTCCGAATGAATTTGAAAAGACACCGAAGCGTTCAATCAAACGCTTCCTCTACACCAACTGATCACCTCGCGACAAACCGGATGACTCCGGACACGCTTTTCCGCCCAGCCCGTCAGGGTATCTTGAGGCCGGACGCGATTGCCTATAGCCGGTCGTGCTTGATTTTAGCCGTTCGTGCTTGATTTTAGCCGGTCAAGGGTTCTTTTATTGGCGGAAAAGTCTCGGGACGAATTCGACGAGATAATCACGCCAGTTGGTCCAGGTATGTCCGCCTTCGCTCTCATGAAACTCATAGGGGAGCGAGAGGCGGTCAAGCAGTTTGGTGTAACCGCTGTTGAGGTCATACAGGAAGTCATCGCTTCCGATCCCGATCCAATACAGTTTCGGAGCCTCGGCAAACTGTCGCCGCAATGGTTCTTCGAGGCGGTTGTCTTCGGGATCTACCCCGGTGCCGTTCCATCTGACTGCGGCCGAAAACAATCCCACATAATCGAAATCGTCCGGCATGGCCATGGACACGCGCCACGCATGACCGCCTCCCATCGAGAGACCGGCAATGGCACGGTGTGACTTATCCGGAATCGTGCGGTAATGGGAATCGACCCAGTTCGTTATGTCGCCGAAAGATTTCTCGAATACACCCTGTTCCGCAATTGAATGTTGGCCCGAAGGAACGTAGAAACCGTGGCCATTCTCTCCCGGTGCGGCTGTCAGCCGGGCATTTCCGTTCGGCATCACGACAATCATCGGCTCCGCTTTCCCTTCGGCAATCAGATTGTCGAGGATCACCGAAGCGCGTCCGAGCTCGTTCCAGGCATTCTCGTCGCCACCCATACCGTGGAGCAGATAGAGCACGGGATAACGTTTATCTGCCGAGTCCTCGTAGCCAGGGGGTGTATAGATTGTCATGCGTCGCTCCGCTCCGAGAGTCGGAGAGGGATACCAGACTTTGGAAACTGATCCGTGGGGAACGTTACGGACCTCATATAGGTCTGCAGTGCCTCCTGGTACAATCACCTCACTGAACAGAGAGGCGATATCGCGCGCCACATACGGGTTGGACGGATCGAGCGACCGGACTCCGTCTATATCGAACGAATAGATGTATAGGTCGGGGCGAAGCCTCGGAGTCGTGATGCTCCACGTTCCGTCTTCTCCCTTGGTCAGAGAAAGGGCCTCGGGAGTAAAGCCGGAAACGGTGACGGTCTGCGCCTGAGGCGCTGAGACCACCACCGTCACCGTTGAATCCGCATTGACCACCGGCGAAACTTCTGCCGGCGCAATATCAAGGGACTGCTGAGCCGGTAGAGCCGAAGCAAACCCCATTATCCCCCACACCAATAACAATTTCTTCATCATATCTTTAACAGGCAGTCGTACTGCCGCGTAAAGATACAAATTTTCAGTGATAAACGCCAAAGGCATCTCCCTTCATCAATAAGACCACGTTTATTTAGGTCAGAAGGCAGAAGGCAGAGGTTATAAGTCATAAGCTAAAATTCGGCGCGGACGTTGAAGCAGGGGCAGGCTTTGGCGGCAAATTCGTTGTGTCCGTGGACTGTTGCG
This sequence comes from uncultured Sangeribacter sp., assembly GCA_964393395.1. Lineage (GTDB taxonomy): Bacteria > Bacteroidota > Bacteroidia > Bacteroidales > Muribaculaceae > Lepagella. The sequence continues at coordinate 1,763 of CAYMTQ010000038.1, read as the reverse complement.
GATGGGAAGAGGTTCTTCAGCCAGCCGACAAGTCCTTTGAGAGCAAGCCGCTGGGCGTCGGTCCGGGTATCTTTCGGCGTCTTCCCGTCGCGGGCAAGTCCGCCGACATAGCAGATTCCGATTGAGCGTCCGTTGTGGCCCAGACAATGTGCACCTTGCTTCTCGAGAGGACGGCCCGTTTCGACACTCCCATCGAGGCGGATCAGGAAATGATAGCCGATTCCGTCGAAGCCGCGCTGTCGGTGCCATCGGTCTACGTCGGCAACGGTGTGTGGACGCCCCTCGGGGGTCGCGGTGCAATGGATGATGATTTCGTCAATTTTTCTCATGGTTCTTGATGTTTTCCGATTTCCGGCATGGAAATCTGCCGGCGAAATTACCGGTGCCCGTCTCTTCCTCTCCGATTTTATGGCCGTTCTCTCCCGATAGCCTCTCATGCTATATTAAAACACCCGGCCTTCCTCCTTATAAGATCAGGCCTACCTACGGAGAGAATGAATCTCGGCCGAATGTTGCATATCTCGCAAAAGTGTAGTATCTTCGCAGAGAATGTCGGATGAATGAAATTCGGAATCAGCCGGAGTCCGACATCAAGATGAGATAACAATAAAAAATCAATAGAAAAATGGCAAACAACCAGAACGAAAACAAGAATCAGCTTCAGATCCAGCTCCGTCCCGAAGTGGCAGACGGCAAGTACTCCAACCTCGCGATGATCGGTCACGGCCCCAACGAGTTCCTGATCGATTTCATCTTCGCCGCTCCCGGAATGCCCCAGGCTCCCGTCGTTTCTCGCCTGATCATGAGCCCCGAGAATGCCAAGCAGCTGATGTTCGCCCTGACTGACAACATCAAGAAATATGAGGCTCAGTTCGGCGAGATCAAGCCCCGCATGGCCAAAGCCGGCGTGAACTGATGCTGTAACCTTTACCATAAAAGGAGGGTGTGTCAAAATGATGGAATCGTCGAATTGTAGGGACATTGCGTGCAATGTCAGAAATGTAACATGTTGACTACCAAATCGGACATGGCACGCCATGTCCGTACATTTGCTGCTCGTGTCAATTATGAAACATCCCCCTCTTTTCAAAAAAGTCCGCAATAATGGAATTATATAATTCTCTGACCCGAACAAAACAGACCTTCAAGCCCATTCATGAGGGAAGAGTCGGAATGTATGTCTGCGGTCCGACAGTCTACGGCGACGCCCACCTCGGCCACGCCCGTCCGGCTATCACGTTCGACACTCTCTTCCGCTATCTTCTCCATAAGGGATACAAGGTGCGCTATGTCCGCAACATCACTGATGTCGGTCACCTTGAGCATGATGCCGACTCGGGAGAGGACAAGATCGCAAAGAAGGCCCGTCTCGAACAGCTCGAGCCGATGGAGGTGGTTCAGCATTATCTGAACCGCTATCATCACGACATGGAAGCGCTCAACGTTCTTCCCCCTTCCATCGAGCCTCACGCCTCGGGCCACATCATCGAGCAGATCGAGTATATCAAGAAAATTCTTGAGGCAGGCTATGCCTACGAAAGCTGCGGATCGGTCTATTTCGACGTGGAGAAGTTCAACCGTGACCACGGCTATGGAAAGCTTTCAGGCCGTAACATCGAGGACATGCTCGCCACCACACGTGAGCTCGACGGACAACAGGAGAAGCGCAATCCTCTCGATTTCGCCCTCTGGAAAAAGGCAGCTCCGGAGCATATCATGCACTGGCCTTCGCCCTGGAGCGAGGGTTTCCCGGGCTGGCACCT
>CAYMTQ010000037.1:13922-18999 GCA_964393395.1 uncultured Sangeribacter sp. | reverse complement strand
GATGGTACTGCGAAAGCGGGAGAGTAGGTAATCGCCATCTTAACTGAAGAAGCCAGTCACACGATTGGCTTCTTTTTTTTTGCCCTCGTCGTTAAGGACCTTAAGGACCTTAAGGACTTTAAGGACGTTAGGGTCGGATCGAGTGAGTGGGTCTTCAGAGTTTGCGGTCGTTGAGGGACTCGGCGATGTAGACGGGGCGTCCTTTCGTTTCGTTGAAGATGCGGCCGATATATTCGCCGATTATGCCGATGGCGACAAGCTGCATTCCTCCAAGGAAAAGTATTACGCAAAGCAACGTGGGAAAGCCTGCGACAGGATCACCCCATACCAGTGTTTTCACAATTATCACCACGATGTAGATCAATGCGATCAGTGATATGATGAAGCCTAATATCGTCGATATCCTGAGCGGGGCTGTGGTGAAGCATGTGATGCCTTCGATCGCAAGGTTCAGAAGACTTTTGAAGTTGAATGATGATACACCCTCTTCGCGATCTCCTTGGTCAAAGAGTACTTCTTTCTTATTATACCCGACCCAGCAGTAGAGTCCTTTGGTGTACCGTTGTGTCTCGCGCAGCGCACAGAGGGCATTGACAGCGCGTCTGTCAAGCAAACGGAAGTCTCCGACGTTGCGGAGTATCTCGATTCGGGTCGTCCCCTGAAGAAGATTGTAGAAGGCAAGGGAAAGATTCTTTCTCATCCATGATTCTTTTCCGCGCTGCCTTCTGAGTCCGTAGACATCTTCATATCCCTGTTCCCACCAGTATATCATTTCCGGGACCGTTTCGACCGGATGCTGGAGGTCGGCGTCCATGACGATTACCGCGTCGCCGGTGGCGTGGTCAAAGCCGGCGAGCATCGCATTCTCTTTGCCAAAATTGCGTGAGAGATTCAGGACGTTGACCCGGGGGTCTTTTTCCCGAAGTTCTCTGGCGACGGAAAGTGTATTGTCGCGGCTTCCGTCGTTTACGATAAGAAATTCCCATTCGTATCCGGTCATATCGGCGGCGGGACGCCCTTCAGGCAATTGCAATTTCCCTTCGGCCAGATGAGTCAGCGCTTCAATCATTCGTGGAAGATTGCGCTCTTCATTGTATGCAGGAACGAGTATGGTGATTTTCTTCATACCTTTGATCTTGTGACGGTCTCTTTATTGCAAATTTAGTCATTATCCGTAATTCGGCCAATTCAACTCGTCAAAATCGGTGTTAAAATCGGATTTCCCGTTGTTGGCAGAAAGAAGCGGCGGTGAATAGGGCGAGGTTTGCAAAAGAGATATATTTAAGTTACATTTGTAAAAAATCCGGCAGATGATGAAAGCTTTGTTCATATCACATCAACCTCTTTTCCCCGTCATCGGGGGGGATAACGTCAGAATGGCGCAGAGTCTCCGTCTGCTTGCGGAAATATGTGAGGTTGATGTGGCTTATTTGTCAAAAACTGACGATGTGCCCTCATTCAAGGAATTTGTGCCGGAAATCAAGGGGGAATTCAGGTTTTCGGCCTCTCCTCTTCGTCGGTATTCAAGAATTTTAAGGACAGCTTTCAACAGAGAGGCGGAGGTTGTCAATCACTTCAGATCCGGTTCCCTTCTCAGATGGGTGAAAAGGAATGCTTCGCGATATGACCTGATTTTCTGTGCATCGACTGTAATGGGGCAATATGCGTTTGGCCCGGAATTCCGGAAGAAGCTGATCGATATGACAGATTGCCTGACTATGAATTACGGGCGGACGGCTGAAAACAGCAGCGGGCTGAGGCGGATACTCTTTAGCGAAGAGGCCCGCAGAATGGAGAGTTACGAAAAACGTTGTATCGGTGAATTCGATGCTCTCGCCTATATAGCCGCAGCCGACCGCGATTTTATCGGTGGAGGCAACAAATTTATCGTGGGAAATGCGGTCCGCGAGGTACCCGAAAAAGATAGGAATCATTCAGGGCCGGAGTCCCACAGAATTGTGTTTGTCGGCAAAATGGACTACTCACCCAATATTCTTGCCGTAACTTTTTTTGCCAGAGAGGTTATGCCCGGAATACTCAGGGAGGTCCCGGATGCGGAATTCCTGATTGTCGGAACGAAACCGACAGCACAGGTTCAGGAGCTCGGGAAACTCCCCGGAGTGACCGTTACAGGCAGAGTGCCTGAAGTGGGACCATATTTTGCGGAGGCCTCGGTTGTCGTAGCTCCTATGCTCAGCGGCTCAGGGGTCCAGAACAAGATTCTCGAAGCATTGGCCCACGGTGCGAGAGTGGTGACGACTCCGACAGGGGCGGAGGGGATAGAAAGCCTCGGTGATGTGATGACCGTCGTGCAACCCGAGCCCTCGAAGTGGGTCGGGAAAATAGTGGGGATGTTGAAAAATCCGGATCAGATGCGGGAAGAGGCCCGGAAAGCACCCGAGAGATTGTCTGAGGAATTCGGAATTTCAAAAGTCCGCAAAGAGTTCCGACGCTTTGTCGGTTCAGTCGTGGACCTGTCCGGTAGTGAGAATTTGAAACAACCGAATGAGGAGATTTCAAAATGAAGATACTTTTTCTTGGTGATTACTCCAATCTGCACGCCTGCTTAGCCGCCGAGCTGAGACAATCGGGCCATGATGTGACTGTCGTTTCTGACGGCGGAACACACATGCGCACCTCGGCTGACATATATCTCTCCCGCTCTCCGGGACGCCTGAATGCCTTCCGTTATCTCTACAACGTGATGGAGGTCATTCCGGAACTGAAAGGTTATGATGTCGTTCAATTGATCAATCCTCATTTCCTGGAATTGCGACCGGGTCGGATCCGTTACTTCCTCGATATCCTGCGAAAGAACAACCGGTCTCTGTTCATGACTCTTGCCGGTGATGACCATTACTATATAAAGGCATGTCTCGAAGGGAAGATGTTCCGGTTTTCAGAGTACAGAGTCGGAGATGAAAGAACGAGGTTCACCAGCCTCTTTCCGCGTCATGAGAAAGAATGGATGTGTCGGGAAACTTCGGGATACACGGAGCGCCTCTACGGACTTCTGGACGGGGCTATGGCAATTCTGCCGGAGTATTATATTGCCGGTCATCCTGTTCTCGGGGACAGACTGAAATATACAGGACTTCCGATTGACCTTTCATCGGTTGAATACAGGCCTGTCGCACCACGGGACAAGGTGAATCTGTTTATAGGTATCCGCCGCGGCAACAACCGCGAGATCCAGAAAGGAACCGAAGATCTCGCCCGGATGGCTCTTGAGCTCCAGAGCGAGTATCCCGACCGTTGCGAGGCCATTATAGTTGAGAATTTGCCTCTTGACGAGTATCTCAGACAATTGCAACGGGCTGATATAGTCCTGGACCAGCTTTATGCATATTCGCCGGCTACGAACGCACTTCAGGCTATGGCCTCGGGAAAAGTTGCCGCGACAGGCTCAACCCCTGAATACTACTCAGCAATAGGTGAGCCCGACCGCGGGGCTATAATCCCCCTCTCTCCGCTTGCAGACAACAAGGAAACACTGAGAAGATATATCCTGGATCCGTCGCCGCTTTCAGGGATGGCGGCCGAAGGGCGACGCATTGTCGAGACCCACAACGACGTGAAGAAAGTCGCACCGCTTTTCGTCGACCATTGGAAAAATCAAACTTTATGACCTGAAAGATGATATGGTAGATAAAGGTGGTTCAGAGTCAAGACCGTTCCTTTCGGTGCTCATCTGCACCTATGGCGAGGATGGAATAAGGAGAGTGGCTGAGGCCGGTTATCCCGTGGTCGAAGGAGTGGAATATTGTGTCTCGTGGCAGTTGCCCGAAGACGATCCTGTGATTCCGGAAGAACTTGACAGACCCGATGTGCGGATCGAGGTGAGCCGGACCCGCGGACTCTCTCTGAACAGGAATCTCTCGCTTCTCATGGCGCGGGGCCGACTGTCACTTATATCAGACGATGATGTCAGATATGTACCCGAATATTTCGCCAATATCAGAAAGGCTTTCGAAAGCAACCCCGAAGCCGACATAATCACATTCAGTTACGAATCAGCGCATTATCCCAAGTCTTTCCCCGATCACAGCTTTGATCACAGGGATGCCCCGAAAGGTTATTTCGTGACCTCGTTTGAAATAGCTTTCCGGACCGATAGGGTGGCAGGACACATCTTTTTTGATGAACGCTTCGGAATCGGTGCCCTGTGGCCCTCAGATGAAGAATCATTGTTTCTTGACTCGGCCCGGAAACATGGCCTGAAACTCATCTTCGTGCCTCTTGATGCCGCACGGCATGACGGGTCAACCACATCCGACCGTGAAGGAAAGAAACCTCTGTTTATCGAAACAAAGGGGGCCGCATTCAGGCTTCTGTTTCCGTACACATGGCCCCTGCGTATGCTCACCCATCTGCTTCATCGGCCGGGAGGTATGTCCGTATCCCAATTTATCGGCTCATGGATGAAAGGTGCCTGCGGAATCAGTCACCATCGCTGTAAATGTAAGGCTCGGATTCCAGATAAGGCTTCCCGTTGACATAAAGTCCGAGATATACGCGCTTCAGAGTATCAACAGGTATATCCGCCCCTTTGGAAAAGAAATCAACAACCCTGTCGGAGACACCTGCAGTCAGCGATGTCCCCGGAATTCCGACGCGTCGTCTGATATGAAATTCCGCCGGATTCTCGCGGGAGCAGATAAGTAGCCAAACCCCGTCACGAAGGGGAACGACTGCGTTATAATCCGAATCTTCCGGAACAGACAAAGCCTCCGTCGGGAGAATCTTCATCGGCGGTGCGGATCCTTCCGAGGCTATCCGGTCATAACGGAAGAAAAAAGCATTGAAGCGGGCGTCATACCAGTCTTTTCCCAATACATCGGAATCAACATAAATTCGTCCGTCGGGAGAATGTCTGTAAAGTGAGTCATATAGTTCATATCTGAAGTCACTCCTTTTGGCGTGTGCGGCGGTCAGACAGGCCGATAAGGCGCCGGCGGCTATGACTATCCACAGCCCCGTTTTTCTGATACGGAAATAAGCCGTCATCCTCATGATCATGTAGAGTATCGCGACTACCGAGGCCGCAACCACCCTGTTGCCGCTCGAGAATTTCAGC